>JANQQM010000117.1 GCA_028289365.1 Salaquimonas sp.
TCATGATCGCGTTCATGCGCGACAGTAACGACAATACCCATCTGGTCATAAGGCCAATGAACCGTACGGATGCCCGCCAGATCCCGCAATTTTGACCGCACGCCATCGGCCGCCACCAGGAGCCGTGCCTTGTATTCAGTGCCCGAACTGCAGCTTATTTGTGCATGGCTGGACAGGGTTTCGAAACTGTCGACACTGTCGCCATTGACGAGTTCGACACCGAGTTCCTTCGCCTTTGTACGCAGTGCCTTGACCAGCGAACGATTGGGAACCATGTGCGCAAACGGCGTATCCGATCGCTTGACGCCATTTTCCTCGGAATGTGAGCCGACTTCTGCCCCTTCACCGCCAAATGTTAGGAAGACCGGCCGAACCACATCATTTAGCCGACTGTCGGTCACAATCATCTCATTGATGGGTTGGGCATCACCCACGATTTCCGTCCACACACCCAGCCTGTCCAGCATGCGGGTGGCCGCAGCAGCGATGGCAGACGCACGCGTATCATTCTCGATTGCCGCTTCGGGAGCCGCATCAACCACGATCACCTTCATGCCCGGAGCGGCCGATTTGATCGACACCGCCACGCAAAGGCCGACATATCCGCCACCGGCAACAAAGACATCCTGCAGCGTTTCTTGTGCGTTGTCCTGCGAAGATAGCTTCGCCTTCGATCTCGTGGTGCCTCTTTTGACAGCATCTGTCACAACATTTTTCTCCGGTAGACGGCCTGCGCGACAGTGCACGCCAGCCGGTCAGCAAAATTGATTGACGTAAAGCCTAACAAATGGCCATACCTTCCACCATAGACCTTCTTGCCGCAACGCGGCGATCATCAGCGCACAATTGCAGGACAATTTGATGCCAAACGCCGTCGACACACTGCTTCAAATATTGGATTTGGAGAAACTCGAGGAAAACTTGTACCGCGGAACGAGCCCGCAAGTGGGCTGGCAGCGGGTCTTTGGCGGTCAGGTTATTGGTCAGGCACTCGTGGCCGCACAAAGAACCGTGGATCCAAAACGGCGGGTTCATTCACTTCATGGGTATTTCATGCGCCCGGGCGATCCACTGACCCCGATCATATATGAGGTCAAGCGGATTCACGACGGCGGAAGTTTTGCAACCCGGCTGATCGTGGCCGTTCAGCACGGCAAGGCGATTTTTTCCATGTCGGCTTCTTTCCATATCCGCGAAGACGGATTGGAACATTTCATCAAGATGCCGGATGTCGTTCCGCCGGAAGATCTGCCGAGCGAAAAGGAACTTGTCGAGAAATACGTCAAGAATGCACCCGAAAACGTTCGTAGATATTGGCAACGCGAACGCCCCATCGAGTTGAGGCCAACCGATCTCACCCATTATTTCAGCGACAAGAAGCTCGATCCCGCGCAAAATATCTGGTTTCGGGCAACCGGCCCGCTTCCCGATGATCCAGCAATACACGAATCTGCCCTCGCCTATGCTTCCGACATGACCCTGCTCGACACCTCCCTCTTCGCACATGGACGTGCCGTCTTTGACCCGGAACTTCAGGTTGCAAGCCTCGACCATGCCATGTGGTTTCACCGCGATTTCGACATGGCGGACTGGCATTTATATACCCAGGACAGTCCCAGCAGTTCCGGAGCACGAGGTTTCACCCGCGGTTCAATCTATTCGCGCGACGGCAAACTGATTGCCTCTACCGCCCAGGAAGGCCTCATTCGGCTTCGGAAAAAGAAATGAGAGGGTTTGGGTATTTCAATTTCTGCTAATAATTTAAGCAAATTCCAGAATATGCATAATAATTAAGCAACTCATGTTGCGCCGCAACAAAGCAGTGAATTTGTTGGCGGAAAAAATCACATAAATTCAAATGGTTAGGCGGATAGCGTCAGTTTGGCATGGAGTTTGATTCCTGTCTTGTGGCCGGGCTCGAAATTTCACGTTTCCTGCCAGCAATCGAGACTCTGAAGCAGCAAACCTTGCCGCTTCTGCCAACAGAACGGGTGATTGAATGAAAATTGTCATGGCTATCATCAAGCCATTCAAGCTGGACGAGGTGCGCGAAGCCCTCACAGCAATTGGCATCCAGGGACTGACGGTTACCGAGGTCAAGGGATATGGCCGCCAAAAGGGCCATACCGAGATCTATCGCGGCACAGAATATGCCGTCAATTTCCTTCCGAAACTGAAAATCGAGGTCGCGGTACCGTCGGATGTAGCGGACAAGGCTGTCGAGGCTGTCGCCGCAGCGGCAAAGACCGGGCAAATCGGCGACGGAAAGATTTTCGTTTTTGCGATCGAGCAGGCTGTACGCATTCGTACTGCCGAAGCCGGCGCAGAAGCGCTCTAACCAGTCAAATCCTAGGGAATTCAACTATGAAGAATGCAATAATAAAGACAGCTATTTTTGCCGGGGCGGCCTCATTCGCCTTGGCGGGAACGGCATTCGGCCAGGAAACCGCTGCTGCCGAAACATCTTCGCCATCACCTGAAACCGCCTACATCTTTAATACACTACTGTTCCTGATCGGCGGATTTTTGGTCATGTGGATGGCCGCTGGCTTCGCCATGCTGGAAGCAGGCCTTGTCCGCTCCAAGAATGTCTCGATGCAGTGCCTGAAGAACATCGGCCTGTATTCCATTGCAGGCATCATGTACTGGCTGATCGGTTACAATCTCATGTATACCGACGTTAATGGCGGCTATATCGGCTCCTTTACGCTCTCCTATGCATTTGATCCGGTAGGCGGAAACGCATTGGATACCGGATATTCAACCGCATCCGACTGGTTCTTCCAGATGGTGTTCGTTGCAACAGCAGCCTCCATCGTTTCCGGCACCCTTGCCGAACGCATCAAGATATGGCCATTCCTGATCTTCGTGGTCGTATTGACCGGCTTCATCTACCCAATCGCCGGTTCCTGGCAATGGGGCGCAGGCTGGCTTTCCGAGATGGGCTTCTCTGACTTTGCAGGTTCGACCCTGGTCCATTCTGTCGGTGGTTGGGCCGCATTGGCCGGTGCACTTCTGCTTGGCGCCCGAAAAGGCAAATATGTTGACGGCAAGGTGCAACCCATGCCCGGTTCCAACATCCCGCTTGCGACGCTTGGTACCTTTATCCTCTGGCTCGGCTGGTTCGGATTTAACGGTGCCTCGCAGCTGGCTATGGGAACGATCGGCGATGTATCGGATGTTTCCCGCATCTTCGCCAATACCAATATGGCAGCGGCAGCTGGCGTTGTCGTAACCATTGTTCTGCTGCAAATCCTCTACGGCAAGATCGACGTGACCATGGTTCTCAACGGCGCACTTGCCGGCCTGGTGGCAATCACCGCTGAACCGCTCGCGCCCGAAATGTGGCAGGTCCTGCTTATCGGTGGTGTTGGTGGCGCGATCGTTGTGTTCGCCGTTCCAATGCTCGACAAACTGAAAATCGACGACGTTGTCGGTGCCATTCCGGTTCACCTCCTGGCCGGTATCTGGGGAACCCTGATCGTACCGTTCTCCAATGCCGATGCCAGCTATGGCACACAGCTGATCGGTATCATTGCCTACGGCGTCTTCACAGTCGTTGCCTCGATCATCGTCTGGGCAATTCTGAAGGCGGTCATTGGTATCCGGATCGACGAGGAAGGCGAAACCATCGGTCTCGACAAAGCGGAAGTTGGTGTGGAAGCCTATCCGGAATTCGGTATGGGCAGAGTCTGATACCGGACACATTATGCAACATTTGGGCCCGGCATTTGCCGGGCCTTTTTTTTGAAAATACGCCGGCAAAACCACCTTCAGTTCTGCGCGCATTCTCCTGTTAAAAAACGCTCCCGAAACCCCGATGGTTAACAGGCGTTTAACCTTCCATGTTTACGATTGAGCTAACCACAACCAGGCCTGCACGGCCCGGATTGTGTTTCATTGCCTGTTGTCCGGCTTTGCGACATCGGGTGATGCATAAACTCGGAGAACAGGATGCAGGCCACGCAGATACGCAAAAGACAGGACGGACAATCAACCGCGCATGCACCGCGCTGGCTCAGCGGTCAACTGGGCATTCTTGCCGGTCTGGGCCTGATGGCCGTAGTTGCATATTGTTTCGCCAGCCTGGCGACGTGGTCTATCCATGATCCCAGTCTCTCAAATGCCAATGCCAATACCATAAACAATGCCGGTGGCTACCTTGGCGCTTCAATCGCCGACATGATGATCCAGTTCACCGGCCTGGCAAGCGTGATTGTTCTCGTTCCTCCCGCAATCTGGGCTTGGTTGAAAATTCTGCAAAGACCAATTGGCCGCATGCGCGCCCGGCTGCTTGTCTGGATACCGGGCATATTATGCGCCTGCGCAGCACTTGGTGCCTTCGGCAAACCCGACAACTGGCCGCTTCCCACCGGAATTGGCGGCGTCCTGGGCGATCTCGTTCTGAGACTGCCGGGAATGGTCTTTGGTGGCTATCCCGCCGGGATGTTGGCATTGCCTTTTGCATTGGTCTTCGGAATTCCGGCCTTGTTCCTGACACTGTATTCGGCCGGGCTGATCTTCCGCGGTCCAAAAACTACCGACGATGTTGAATTCGATCCTGAAACCGGAGAGATAATCGAGGATGACAGCGCAGACGGCCATATTCTGGGGCACCTTATTCACTGGGGCTTTACGCTCAGGGCATTGTTTCGCCGCAGGCGCAAGGGACCAGAAGCGGCAACTTCGCAGGAAGTTGATACTGATACCGCTTCTGCCCCCTCAAGAGGTGTTTTCGCCAGACTCAAGGACCTTTGGGTGAATTTGACAACACCTGAAGATGACGGCCTGGAAAATTTTGATCGAGACAATGATCCGCGAGTGATTGGTTCCGGACATGGAGAGCCTGAATTTGAGGATGGCTACGAACCGGATTACCTGGTCGCGCCCGACATGGCACCACAATATGGCGAACAGGTATATAGCGAGGATGAGCACAACCCGGATGCCGGTTGGGAACCGATGTCGGCTCCAGCTGCCGACGGCTCGGCACCTGCGGGAACAAATCGCGTTAAACCGATGAAGAAACGCCTGCAAACCGGCAAGCGTCTGAACCAGGAAGCACAATCATCCTTCATTGAATCAGAACAGTTCGATCTTCCGGCGCTTCATTTTCTTTCCGAGGCCAAGAACGTCGTCAAGGATGCCACGCTTTCAAATGAATCCCTGGAACAAAATGCGCGCCTGCTGGAGGGCGTCCTCGAGGATTTTGGCGTAAAGGGAGACATAATCAATGTCCGTCCGGGACCAGTAGTCACGCTTTACGAACTCGAGCCAGCACCGGGCATTAAATCGTCCCGGGTAATCGGCCTGGCCGATGACATTGCCCGCTCGATGAGTGCGATTGCCTGCCGTGTCGCCGTTGTACCGGGCCGCAATGCAATTGGAATCGAATTGCCGAACAGTCGGCGCGAAACGGTCTATCTCCGTGAACTGCTGGCCAGCAAGGATTATGAGGCGAGCAAGGGCAAACTGCCGCTGGTGCTCGGAAAGACCATTGGCGGAGAACCTGTAATCGCCGATCTGTCAAAGATGCCCCACCTCCTGGTCGCTGGTACGACCGGATCGGGTAAGTCGGTTGCCATCAACACCATGATCCTGTCGGTTCTCTATCGGCTGTCACCCCAGCAGGTAAAACTGATCATGATCGACCCGAAAATGCTGGAACTGTCGATTTATGACGGCATTCCGCACCTGCTGACACCGGTCGTCACCGATCCGAAGAAGGCGGTGGTCGCGCTCAAATGGACCGTCAGGGAGATGGAGGAACGCTACAAGAAGATGTCCAAGCTCGGCGTTCGCAATATTGACGGGTTCAATACGCGCCTCGAACAGGCAAGGCGCAAGGGCGAATCGCTGACCAAGACGGTCCAGACGGGCTATGACCGGGAATCCGGCGAGGCCATCTACGAAACCGAGGAGCTTGATCTCGAGCCAATGCCCTATATCGTCGTCATCATCGACGAGATGGCCGATCTGATGATGGTCGCGGGCAAGGACATTGAAGGCACCATCCAGCGCCTGGCACAAATGGCTCGCGCCGCCGGCATCCATGTCATCATGGCAACCCAGCGCCCATCGGTTGATGTAATCACCGGTACGATCAAGGCAAACTTCCCGACCCGGATTTCTTTCCAGGTAACCTCCAAGATCGATTCGCGCACCATCCTGGGCGAACAGGGCGCCGAACAGCTGCTCGGAATGGGCGACATGCTGTATATGGCCGGCGGTGGCCGCATTAAGCGCGTCCATGGCCCGTTTGTCGCCGATGACGAGGTCGAAAAGGTCGTCAATCACCTGAAGACACAGGGCGTTCCGCAATATCTCGAGGCAGTCACGACCGAAGAGGACGATCCGGAAGGCGATGGTTCCGGCGGCTCGGCAGGAAATCTCTCTGAGTCCAATGATATCTACGATCAGGCCGTCGCCGTGATCCTGCGTGACCGCAAGGTTTCGACCAGCTATATTCAGCGCCGGCTTGGCATCGGATATAATCGCGCTGCTTCTTTGATCGAACGGATGGAACAGGAAGGCCTGATCGGTCCGGCTAACCATGCGGGCAAGCGCGAGATATTGGTCCCGGACGAGAACGAGACCATCTGACGCACATCTAAGGCCGCCTTGTCATATTGGCAAAAAATTTCACTCATATACAAAATTTCCGTTCAAATAACGCTTCCATGCCTTGATACGGCCATGCAATCCCTTATGCAGGTAACAACGGCTTTCCGAATCTTCGATTTGAATCGATATCCACGAGGAGTTCGTCTTTCATGACTGGCAAATTGGCTTCGGCAACAGGTTATATTTTCAGAAATTTTGTATTTGTTTCAGCCTTACTGGCAGCCACCGGTACCTTTGATACCCAGGCGTCAGAAACGGAAGAACCGGCAAAGCAGCTGACGCGCGAAGAAACCATCAGGGCAGTAAGCGACAATTTTTCCGCGATTCCCACCATGACCGGAGAATTTGTGCAGTTCGGACCCAATGGCGAGCAAAGTGGCGGCGTGTTTTACATCGAACGGCCAGGTAAAATCCGCTTCAACTATGAAGAACCCGCCTCGATTGAAGTCATTTCCAATGGCAAGACGGTTGCCATTCACAACAAGAAACTCAAGACCTGGGATTTCTATCCGCTCAACAAGACGCCTCTGAAGCTCTTGCTTGATGATGAGCTCAACGTGGATTCCAGTGCGATCCGCGACATAGTCTCAGAGCCGGATCTGACCACGATCGTCATGGGTGACGACAAGATTTTCGGCGATTCTGAGATTACGCTGATGTTTGATCCGCTAAGCTATGATCTGCGCCAATGGACGATCAAGGATACCGCTGGCAAGGAAACATCGGTAATGGTCTTCAACATCACGAAAAATGTCCGGATATCGGAGAAATTTTTCAAATTTGATGAACTTGCCATTCGCCGCAGTCAGCGTGAAAGCAACAACTGATAGAGCCTTGCACAACCACGGATTTCCACTAATTTGAGCGAGCTTCGATGAAATTCTCGGGCCATGACCTGGTGCCCGCTATCCATCTTGTCAACAAGCCATACGATAAGGCCATTTAATGCCTGGGATCATTCATGCCACTTAGTATCGCAACCTGGAACATAAATTCGGTTCGTCTCCGTCAGTCCCTGGTAGAAGAATTTCTCGACGAGTACCAACCGGATTTGCTGTGTTTGCAGGAAATCAAGTGTCAGAACGATCAGTTCCCGGAAAAGGCGTTCCGTAAAAAAGGATATGAACATCAAGCGGTTAAAGGGCAAAAGGGCTATCATGGCGTAGCCATCCTTTCAAAAAGACCGTTTTCGCAGACCCATTCGAGGGATTTCTGCAACATGGGAGATAGCCGCCACATATCCGCAGTATTCGAAGCTGACGGGAGCCCGGTGAGATTGCATAATTTCTATGTACCCGCAGGTGGGGATGAACCTGATCCGAAGAAAAACCCCAAATTCGATCACAAGCTGCGTTTTGTCGACGAGATGGAAGCCGTGAGTGCAATCGAAGACGATATTCCGTCAGTCCTGGTTGGCGATCTGAATATCGCACCGCTGGAAAATGACGTCTGGTCGCATAAGCAGTTACTGAAAATCGTCAGCCACACCCCGGTGGAAACCGAGGGCCTGACCCGGACCTTCAACAAGGGCGGCTGGACGGATTTGATCCGTCAGAAAATTCCGCCGGAAGAAAAGATCTATACCTGGTGGAGCTATCGCGCCCGGGATTGGGAAGCCAGTGATCGCGGGCGTCGGCTAGATCACATCTGGGCAGCCCCGCAACTCGCCGAGCGCATGACAGATCTCAAGGTGTTGAAACATGCCAGGGGCTGGGAAAAGCCCTCGGACCATGTACCGGTGATAGTCGAATTGGATCTGACCTAGCGGTCCAGCACTCACAGTCTATGCCCTGCTATTTGCTCATTTTGCGTCGGTTCATACACGCGTTATGGTTTCCAGATCGATATTTCTGGAGATAGCAGGATGATCATGCGCATTTTTCAGGTAACGACCCATCCCGGCAAAGAGCATCAATTCTCGAAGTTCTTTCACGAAACTGCAATTCCACTAATGCTGAATACGCCCGGGCTGATATCGGTATTCCCCGGCGCACCACGCAAGGAAAGCCCGTGTGAATTCTGCATGGTGATGATCTGGAAGGACCTGCATTCACTCAAGTCCTTTGTCGGTGAGGACTATGAAAGCGCCCATATTCTTCCTGAAGAAGCAGAGCTGGTTAAGGCACGAACAATCAAGCATTACGATCTGGTTGAAACCGGTTGAACGCGGACAATCCCGATCATTTTTCCTCGTCATCCTTGCCGCCCAGCGGTGGAATGAGTTTCAATTTTTCCTGCACATCTTCCATCTGTTGAACCAGCTCACGCACGGTATGCGATATCCGCGTATGCAGCATATGCGCCTTTTCCGGATATTCGCGCAGCAAGCGGTGGAACAAAGGCCGGGGAATGAAAAGCAGCTCGCATTCTGTCTTTGCTACTGCTGACGCAACCCGGCGAACATTGGTGATCAAGGCCATCTCACCGATCAACCCGGCCGGTCCGCAACTCTCCAAGACCAAATCACGTTCACCACTATGCAGGACGATATCGACCTGGCCGGAAGCAATGACATAGCCGCCCTCGCTGTCATCCCCTTCGGAAAACAGCGTGGTTCCCTTTTTCAGCACCTGACGTTCGGTTCCGAACGCAATAAGACGCAGGTGCTCCAGGCCAAAATCCCGGAACAACGTCACGCGCGATAACAGATCTATGTCTTCCTGTAGTCCCATGTCCCCACAAATCAGCCCTTCCGTTCGAATCAAGGCCTGAATCGGAAGGATAGGTCAAGGGACCAGCTTATAACCACCGCCTTCAGTCACAAGAAGTCTCGAATTTGAAGGATCTTTCTCGATTTTCTGTCGCAATCGGTAGATATGGGTTTCCAGCGTATGGGTCGTCACACCGGAATTATAACCCCAGACCTGCTCCAGCAATTCGTCGCGTCCGATAATTTTCTGCTCGGCACGATAGAGATATTTCACAATTGCGGTTTCTTTTTCGGTCAAACGGACCTTTCCACCGGTCTCTTCTACCATCAGCTTTTGCGCCGGCTTGAACGTATAGGGGCCGACGGTAAATACCGCGTCCTCGCTTTGTTCATGGGTTCTTAATTGCGCCCGGATTCGAGCCAAGAGGACCGCGAATCTGAATGGCTTGGAGACATAATCATTGGCACCGGCTTCCAGGCCGAGAATTGTATCTGAATCGGTGTCATGGCCGGTCAACATGATAATGGGAGCCTTGAAACCCCCTTTACGCAAGAGTTTCACGGCTTCGCGACCATCCATGTCAGGCAAACCGACATCCATGATCAGAAGATCAATATGATTGCCCCTTGCCGCCTGAACGCCTTTAGTCGCGCTCGATTCCGACATGATCTCGAATTCTTCATAAAGGTTCAATTGCTCGATCAGAGCATCACGCAGATCATCATCATCATCGACCAGCAGAATATTTCTTGCAGTCATTCATTATTCCTCTAATTCGACAGCCATGCTTTCATGCCCGACTTTATATAGTGCATAAGAATGGCAGTTGAAATTGTTAAGCCCCACTATTTAACATCAACGCGGATGTGAACTTAATTCCGAAAACGTGATCGATGAAATCCAGGATTTCCCGAAAATTCAATTACACCCTTTCGAACCTGCCGGTCCACCGCGCTCCAGGCAGGACACCGCATCGCGGATTGATCAGGATAGGATGGAACATTTTTCCATGTGCGCTGGGAAAAAATGGCATTTCTGTCGTCAAACGTGAAGGCGATGGCAAGACACCTTCCGGTCGTTTTGATCTTCTCAAAATCTATCTCCGGCCGGAGAAAATCAGGCCGTATGGTCATTTCGGAATGAAATCCCGCTCAACGCTCATAAATTCAAAAATGGGCTGGTGCGACGATCCCGCGGATGCCAATTACAATCGGGAGGTCAAGCTGCCGACTGGCGCCCGGCATGAAAAACTATGCCGTGATGATGAATTATATGACGTTCTGATCGTGATTGACTGGAATCTGAGGCCAAGAATACGGGACGCCGGCAGCGCGATCTTCCTGCATATTGCAAAACCGGGCTTTCAGCCGACGGATGGATGCGTTGCTGTTTCGAAGAGGACAATGTCCAGGTTATTGCCCAGGATACATCGAAATACCGCAATTCTCATTCGGCCTTGAACACCTGCCGTTCGCCGAAAATAGCACTGCCGACCCGGACCTGCGTTGCGCCATGTTCGATGGCTGTCACATAATCGCCGGACATGCCCATCGACAATTCCGCAAGACCACATTCGCCTGCCAATTGTGCCAGGCATTCAAAATGCGGACCCGGCTCCTCATTGAAGGGCGGGATACACATTAAGCCACTGATATTTAGATCATATTCTTCTTCACACAGCCTGACAAACTCTGCTGTTTCCTCAACGGCAACACCGGCTTTCTGTGGCTCTGCACCGGTATTGACCTGTACAAACAATTTTGGATCGGCGCCCTGTTTTGCAATTTCACGCGATATTTCCCGTGCAATCTTCTCGCGATCGATTGTCTCGATAACATCAAACAATGCGACGGCATGCGCGCATTTATTGCTTTGCAAGGGCCCGATGAGATGCAATTCGACATTTGGATATTTTTCCTTGAGTGCCGGCCACTTTGCCATGGCTTCCTGGACCCTGTTCTCCCCAAAAACGGATTGGCCGGCTTCGATCGCCTCAGAGATTGTCGCCTGGTCATGGGTCTTGCTTACCGCGACCAGGGTTACCGACCCCCGCTCCCGCCCCGATTTCTGCTCCGCCGAAAAAAGGTCATTTCTGACGGTTTTCAGCCGTTTCGCCACATTTGTCATTGCTACCTCTTTAATTTCGCGGTTTGCGGGTCTGCTCAGCCGCTGAACCGGTTGACCATGGGCAAATATTCTGGTTTGCCTTCCAGCCGTCAGATTCTCAATATTCCCGTTCCGCTTATATCGGACCATCCCTTAAAGACAGCGCATATGGCAACCCATCGTTACAACGCAAGAGAAGTAGAACCCAGATGGCAAACTATCTGGGACGAAAAGAAATTATTTGAGACACCGCGTGAACCCTCACCGGATAAGGACAAATATTATGTCCTGGAGATGTTTCCCTATCCGTCCGGCCGGATTCACATCGGCCACACCCGAAATTACACCATGGGCGATGTCGTGGCGAGATATCGCCGTGCCAAGGGATATGAAGTCCTTCATCCGATGGGGTGGGACGCCTTCGGCATGCCTGCCGAGAACGCAGCGATGCAAAACAAGGTCCATCCGGGCGAATGGACTTATCAGAATATTGCGACCATGCGCGAGCAACTCAAACTCATGGGATTGTCGATAGATTGGAGCCGTGAATTTGCGACCTGCGACCCGGAATATTACAGCCAGCAACAGCATCTGTTTCTCGATTTCCTCGAGAAGGACCTAGTCTACCGCAAGAAGTCGACGGTCAATTGGGATCCGGTCGACCAGACCGTGCTTGCAAACGAACAGGTAATTGATGGTCGCGGCTGGCGTTCAGATGCCCTGGTGGAGCAACGCGAACTTACCCAGTGGTTCTTCAAGATCACCGACTATTCCGAGGATCTGCTCACCTCGCTGGAAACGCTGGACCGTTGGCCGGATAAAGTCCGTCTGATGCAAAAGAACTGGATCGGCAAGTCTGAAGGCATGTTGATTCGCTGGGAGATTGATCCTCAAACCGCGCCAGCAAAATTTCGCGAGCTTGAGGTCTACACGACCCGCCCCGACACGATCTTCGGTGCCTCATTCATGGCGATCTCACCCAATCATCCATTGGCCAGGGCTGCGGCTGAAAAGAATGCCGCGCTTGCGGAATATTGTGAAGAAAGCCGGCGGCAGGGAACTTCGCTTGCCGCACTGGAGACCGCAGAAAAGACCGGATTTGATACCGGTATCCAGGTTGTCCATCCATTCGACCCCGAATGGAAACTTCCGGTCTATGTCGCCAACTTTGTCTTGATGGATTACGGCACCGGCGCAATCTTCGGCTGTCCATCCGGTGACCAGCGGGATCTCGACTTTGCCCGCAAGTACAATCTGCCGGTTGTTCCCGTCGTCATGCCTTCTGACGCGGATGCGGCCTCGTTCACAATTGGGGCCGAATCCTATGACGGCGACGGTGTAATGCTCAACTCGCGCTTTCTGGACGGAATGGACACCACAAAAGCCTTTGATGAAATCGCCAACCGGTTTGCAGAGTTGGAACTGAACGGCCGCCCGCAGGGCGAACGGCAGGTAAATTATCGTCTTCGTGATTGGGGGATATCGCGCCAACGCTATTGGGGATGTCCAATTCCGGTCGTTCATTGCGAGAAATGCGGGATTGTTCCGGAATCGAAAGAAAAACTGCCTGTGCGTCTGCCGGATGATATTTCGTTCGAGAAACCCGGAAATCCCTTGGATCATCATCCAACCTGGCGTCATACCACCTGCCCGAAATGCGGATCCGATGCATTGCGGGAAACCGATACCATGGACACCTTTGTCGATTCATCCTGGTATTTTGCCCGCTTCACTGCGCCATGGAGTACAACACCAACGGATCGTGAAATCGCGGATCACTGGCTGCCGGTCGATCAATACATTGGCGGCATCGAGCACGCAATTCTGCACTTGCTCTATTCGCGGTTTTTCACCAGAGCGATGCGGGCCTGCAACCATCTGGACCTTGACGAACCCTTCAAGGGATTGTTCACCCAAGGCATGGTCGTCCACGAGACCTACCGTTCAGCGGAAGGCGAATGGCTGGAACCGACACGGGTCCGAATCGAAGGGCACGACAAGGATCGCAAGGCATTTGATGTCGAATCAGGTGAACCGGTAGAGATCGGTACGCTGGAGAAGATGTCTAAATCAAAAAGGAATACGGTTGGTCCCGAGGAGATAACCGCGGTCTATGGTGCCGATACCGCGCGTTGGTTCATGCTTTCGGATTCACCCCCCGAACGTGACGTCGAGTGGACCGACCAGGGCGTTGAAGGTGCCAATCGCTTTGTTCAGCGAATTTGGCGATTGATCAATGAGATCGCCGAAGGCAAGATCAGCAGGGATGATAACGGGTCCGAATCTACGGAACTGTTGCAGGAAGCACATCGCTGCCTGGCTCGCGTTGATTCCATGTACGATAATCTGCGGTTCAACAGCGCGATCGCTCAGATCCATGCTCTGGTCAATGTTCTGGAGACCGCGGTCCGAAAGGGAGGCATAAATGATCTACCGCACGGACTTCGAGAATCTGCAGAGCTTACAATTCAGATGTTTGCCCCGGTAATGCCGCATTTGGCGGAAGAATGCTGGAAACTTTTAGGATGTACCGGACTGGTTGCTGAGACCGCCTGGCCGGAAGCCGATCCGGAGCTGGTCGCGGTTTCGCAGATTACGTTGCCGGTCCAGATTAATGGCAAGAAGCGCGGCGATGTGTCCGTACCTGCAGAAGCGGGTAAAGATGATATTGTAGATGCAACTTTGGCCTTGGATGTGGTAAGAAAAGCGCTGGATGGCGCAGAGCCACGAAAAATTATCGTCGTACCGAAGAGAATAGTGAATGTCGTCATTTGACCGTCGCGGTAACCAGGTAAGCAAACTCCGCCGGATTGGGCTCAAGAGCCTGTTTCTGGGTGGTGTCTTGTTGGTAGCAGCCAGCTGTGTCTACAGGCCCCTTTATGGCGGCGCTGATGGCGATGCACTTTCGCAAATCTATGTAGAAGATGTTGAGACCAGAACTGCCCAGCAACTGAGAAATCATTTGATATTCCTGTTGCAAGGCGGGCGCGACAATCCGGAAACCAAGTATGTCGCCAGATTGCGGGTGGTCGATTCTTATCGGGAATTTGCAGCGGTCAAGAATGTCCGCGATGACACAGCTGGATCCGTCACTGTTTCCGTCAGCTATGACTTGATTGATACCGAAAACAATACGCGCGTTGCCGGAGGGAACCGCGTGGCCGTGGCATCCTATGACCGTACCCAGCAAAGCTTCGCAAACAATCGTGCACGGCGTGATGCGGAAAATCGGGCTGCAAAGGAAGCTGCCGAAAAGCTAAAGCTCGCCTTTGCCGCAGATTTGTCCCGCTAAGGTGTCTGATGACTGCTATTAAGCCGGCAAACTCGGATCAGTTTGTCGCAAAGCCTTCTCCTGAATATTCCATCTTCTTGATCTTTGGTCCTGACACCGGATTGGTAAGCGAGCGCGCTAACGTGCTTGCCCAGAATTCCGGAGTCGACCTCAGCGATCCTTTCAGTTCAATTCGCATGGATGCGGATACTGTCGCAGCCGACGCATCAAGACTTGCCGATGAAGCTCATACGGTTTCCATGTTCGGAGGCAATCGGTTGATCTGGATATCCGGAACGACCAGGCGCAATCTGATGCCGGCGATGAAACTGGTGCTCGAAACACCGCCCGATCAATGCCGGATCATAATTGAAGCAGGAGACCTGAAACGGGATTCTGCCCTGCGAAAGGCGGTAGAGAAAAGCAAGATTGGAGCCGCGATCGCCTGCTATTCCGATGGTCCCAGGGAAATCGCCAGATTGATTGATTCCGAGCTGCAAGCGACCGGAATGCTCATTGAAAAGGATGCGCGGGAACTGCTTGCCTCCCATCTCGGTGGGGACCGGCAGGCCTCCCGCAATGAACTGCAGAAGCTGATTCTGTACTGCGATGGTCAGGGCAAAATAACCATTGACGACATTACGGCGATCATTGGTGATGTCTCTACCGTGGAAACCGCTGCCGTAATTGATGCCGCCATTTCCGGCGACGTTGAAGCCATGCATGCTGGGCTGGCCCATCTTCTTGTAAGCGGCATGTCGCCGGACATGATCATGTTGTTTTCTCTCCGCCATTTCCAGCTGATACAGCAGGTCCGCCATCAAATCGATACAAGAGGCCTGCCAAGCGCCACCGCCATATCCGCAATCCGACCACCGCTCCATTTTTCCAGAAAGGCAAAAACTGAAAAAGCACTGTCAATCTGGGATGCCGGCTCCATTGATCGTGCCTTGTCGAGACTCGATAAAGCTGTTCTGGAATGCAGGTCGAAACCAGCTCTGGCACCAGCCTTGGCCGGTACTGCTCTTCTGGCAATTTCGGTGGAGGCCAGGCAAAAAAGCCGGCGGCGCATTTAGTCGCTTACTTTCCGGCGGCACCCTGCTGCAGATTTCGGCAGACAGAATCTAGCTGTTCCAGCGTCTTGTACTTGATTTTCAATTCGCCGGATCCATCTGGCTTGTATCCAATGGAAACTTTCAACCCAAGTAAATCTTCCAATTGCTGCTCAAGCGCCTTTACGTCCGTATTTTCATTTTCGGCAGCACGCTTTTTCTTGGCTTCCGCCTTTTCAGGATCAGATCCTTCATTTTGTGCGAGGCTCTCCGCCTGCCGGACTGACAACCCGTTCTTGACAATATTCTTCGCCAGCGCCTCCGGGTCCCGTGAAGTAATCAGGGCTCTGGCATGACCGGCCGATAATTCGCCGGCACCAATCATGGCTTGAACAGTTTCCGGCAATTTCATAAGCCTCAGCGTGTTCGCGACATGGCTCCTGCTCTTGCCGATGACCTTACCCAAATCCGCCTGGGTATAGTCATGCTCACTGATCAGTTGTTGGTACCCTGCTGCTTCTTCCAGCGCATTGAGGTCGGCCCGTTGCACATTTTCGATGATTGCCAGTTCCAGCGCCTGGCGATCGTCCACATCCCTTATGATGATTGGTACTTCATGCAGGCCCGCCAACTGGGCTGCGCGCCAACGGCGCTCGCCTGCTATAATCTCGTAGCTCGTGCTGTCACCAACACCCGGGCTTTCCATTGTACGGACCAGTATCGGTTGAACGATTCCATGTTCCTTGATCGAACGGCTCAGGTCATCAAGCTCATCGGCATCAAAATGACTTCTCGGATTCTTGGTGTTCGCCTGCACATATTCGATGGGAATTTTGCGATCTGCCCGTGTCGAACCGTCACCCTGCCACGAGGATGCTTGTGTATCGATTTCGCCGATCAGAGCAGCCAGCCCGCGGCCTAATCGTTTCTTTGAATCTTCTTCCGCCATCCGGGCCATTTCTCAAATTTCGTCCTTACACGCAATCTATTTGGGAGCAAAATAATGTTTCGGTATAGAATCAATGCACTATTCACAAAGCATTTGGAATTCTGCCAATTCAGCTATGGTCTCCAATCCACACCTAATTTTCCCAATCCTATGCGCATACTATCCTCTTACTTTGCTTCGCAACTACCTCATGCCGCGGCAAGCTTGCGTTCGCGTTTGATGACTTCGGATGCCAATTGCAGATAGGCCTGGCTACCCGGACAATTAAGATCATACAAGATTGCCGGTTTCCCATAGGAAGGCGCTTCCGATATTCGTACATTTCGCGGTATCACGGTCTTGTACACCTTATCGCCGAGATATTCCCGGACATCTGCAACGACCTGATTGGCGAGATTATTGCGGCTGTCATACATGGTCAGCACAATGCCATGCAATTCCAGAAGCGGATTGATCGTGCTTCTGACTTCCTCGAATGTCTGCAGCAACTGACTTAGACCTTCCAGCGCAAAAAACTCGCATTGGAGCGGGACGATCAGGGAATTAGCTGCCGCCATCGCATTTATGGTTAACAAATTCAACGAGGGCGGACAGTCGATCAGGATATGATCGAATTGCACTTCGTCAGGAATATATTCCTCTATCGCATGCTTGATCTTGTAGGCCCGGTCCGAACTTGACGCAATCTCCATTTCGACACCAAGCAAGTCCAGCGTCGACGGAATTAGATGCAGCCTCGGGACAATCGTTTTGATTGCTGCTTCCTTGATCCCGGCTTTACCGGTAATCAATTCGTAAGTGGACACATTCCTTGCATTCCGGTCTATACCCAGTCCGGTCGATGCATTGCCTTGCGGGTCTAGATCGATGACCAGCACGGTCTTGCCGACAGCGGCCAGCGCGGTGGCCAAATTGATGGTCGTAGTTGTTTTCCCGACGCCACCCTTTTGGTTGGCAATCGTGATTACTCTGGACTGTAAATTGCTTCCCATTGCCGCATACCTGTCTGCCAAGACGGTTTCAAAATCTAGGATCTCCTGACCTGGTCCTCGCAAATACCGCTCAGGAGGATTGTCGCACTGGATTCCGAATCTCAAGCAAAACGGAATCCGCCTCGATGCGACTATTATGTATTATCAAATCAAAGCGCCAGAAACCATGACAATCTTCGATTTCCCTCTGGAAATCACGACCTTTATGAAACAGGCCGACCGCGCCCTGCATTAGCAGATCGGAACTCAATTCAAGCAATTTGCGTAACGGTGCCAGCGCGCGCGCTGTAACGACATCGACTCGTTCATTGCTGCTACTGAATTGTTCCGTAACCGATTCAATTCTATCACTATGAATCGTGGCATTTGCACCCAGTGTTCGCGCGCCAATTCTCAGAAAAGCACTTTTCTTGCTGTTGCTTTCCACAAGGTGATGCTGGCGGTTTTTGTGCTCCCGGTTTGCGGCAGCGATGATCAGACCCGGAAATCCGGCGCCGCTTCCTAGATCAACCCAGCATTTCGCTTCGGGAAAGATTGTCAGGCACTGCAAAGAATCGCATACATGCCGGGACCAGAAATACGGCAACGTGTCCGGCGCCACCAGGTTCGTTTTTCTTTGCCAGGTTTCCAGTAGATCGCGGTAGTCATCCATCCGTTCGAATGTTTCACGTGAAACCGGATAGACAGCGTTTACCTGCCGAAAGGTTTCAAGCTCATCCTTGTCAGTTTCGGATCTCAAACTGTTTTCCGGATCTTGTCCGCCGATTGCAGCTTCTTCAAATTGGCAAGGATCAATGTGATCGCGGCAGGCGTCATCCCTTCGATCCGCGCCGCCTGCCCCAGATTGATGGGCCGTGTCCGCTCAAGCTTTAGACGCAGCTCATTGGACAGCCCAGCCAGGCCGCCATAGTCAAAGTCATCTGGGATCTCTACCGCCTCGTCCCTTCTTACTGCCCGGATGTCCTCTTCCTGCCTGCCAAGATAAACCGCATAGCCTGCTTCGATTTCCATCTGTTCGGCAATATCTGAATCAATTCCCGTAATCTCCGGCCAGATACTGATCAGGCTGCGCATGTTTATTTCGGGATAGGACAGGAAATCCCAGGCGGACCGCTTCATGCCATCCTGCGAAACACTTAATCCGGCAGCCTTGGCTTTGCTCGGTGTAGTTTCCAGATTCTGTAACAGCGCCTTGGCCTGCTCGAGCTTCTCCAGCTTCTGTTCAAACTTGTCCTGCCGCACTGCGCCGACACAGCCAATCTTGACACCCAGCGATGTCAAACGCTGATCGGCATTATCCGCACGCAGGGAAAGCCTGTACTCTGCGCGGGACGTAAACATCCGATAGGGTTCACTCACACCACGAGTAACCAGATCGTCAATCATGACACCGATATAGCTTTCAGCCCTGCTGAACGTAATTGCTTGCTTTCCGCCTGCCCGGCACGCGGCATTTATCCCCGCAACAAGGCCCTGCGCAGCTGCTTCCTCATAACCGGTAGTTCCATTGATCTGCCCGGCCAGAAACAGCCCTTCTGCATTGCGGACTTCCAGGTTCGCATTCAGGCAGCGCGGGTCGACATGGTCATATTCAATCGCATATCCTGGCTGGAGGATCTCCGCATTCTCCAAGCCGGGAATGGTATGGATGAACTGGTGCTGAACTTCCTCAGGCAGGGATGTCGAAATACCGTTCGGATATACGGTCAGATCATCCAGACCCTCCGGTTCAAGGAATATCTGATGGCCGTCGCGCTCGCCAAATCTTACAATCTTATCTTCGATGGACGGGCAATATCTGGGCCCAACACCAGATATCTGACCGGAGTACATCGCTGACAGCTTGATATTTTCTTCGATTATGCGGTGCGTTTCAGACGTTGTTCTGGTAATCCCGCATTCAATCTGCGGATTCGGCAAACGATCTGTAAGCGTAGAAAATGGTAACGGATCCGAATCGCCTTGCTGCATATCCAGACCGGACCAGTCGATTGACCGCGTATCCAGGCGGGGAGGGGTCCCGGTTTTCAGTCTACCAAGTGTCACGCCAAGCTTCTGCAGGTCGGCAGATAATCCTATGGATGGATCCTCTCCCATTCTACCAGCCGGAATTTTTTCGTTTCCGATGTGAATCAATCCGCTTAAAAAGGTACCTGTTGTCAAAACAAGTGCGCGACAATTAAGTTTCCGGCCGTCACTCAACTGCAGACCGGAAACTGTCTCATCTTCCAGCACGAATGCTTTCGCCTCCGATTCAATTACCTCAAGATTGGCGATTTCACGCATTTCCGCCTGCATGGCCATTCTATAGAGCTTCCTGTCAGCCTGCGCCCTTGGACCGCGTACAGCGGGCCCTTTCCTTCGGTTAAGTACCCGAAACTGTATTCCGGCCTTGTCAGCTACCCGAGCCATCAAGCCGTCAAGCGCATCAATTTCCCGGACAAGATGTCCCTTGCCCAAGCCGCCGATTGCCGGATTGCAGGACATGACACCAATTGTATCGAACTTGTGCGTCACCAGCGCGGTCGCAGCGCCCATGCGCGCAGCGGCAGCCGCGGCCTCGACGCCGGAATGGCCGCCGCCCACGACAATAACATCAAAACTGCTGCTTCCGTTTGACACTGGCCCTATCCTGAATAATCGAACCTCTTGAGCCCGCTTCTAGATCACTCCACTGCGAAGGTCAAAACACAATCCGAACTCTCGCCGCAAAATGTTTCACGTGAAACATCGATCCATAATATTTGCTGAAGATTTCGCAATTCAGATCTATTTGCCGACACAAAAATCGGAAAAAATTACATCCAGCAGATCTTCCACATCGACAGTTCCAGTAATTCTTCCTAGGCAGTACCCAGCCTCCCGCAAATACTCAGCCCGGATCTCGATGGGTACATTATCACCGGCGTTAGCGCGCCTAAGCTCGCTTTCACAACGCTTCAAAAGACTACGATGTCTTTCTCGTGTAATCGGCGCAGATTCGAAACTACCGATATGATTCCTGACTACTTTCGTTACCGAATCAATCAGCTTATCCAACCCGTTCTTTGAATTGACCGATATTCCTTTATCTCCAAATTCTCCCCCATCATCCTTTGATCGAAAACTGAGAACCGGGCATTCGAACAATTCATCAATACTCTCTGGCGAATATTTACCCTCTGTTAACCATAAAACAAGATCTGCCTGCGATGCGCGTTCACGAGCTCGCCTGACACCTTCCTGTTCGACCTTCTCAACCGTCTCCCGAATACCGGCCGTGTCTACAATCGTTACCGGATACCCACCCAAATCAAGATGAGCTTCCAGTAAATCCCTTGTTGTTCCGGCTTCTTCAGAAACGATTGCCACATCTCTTTTCGCGAGCGCATTGATCAGGCTGGATTTTCCGGAATTGGGTTTCCCAAGTAACACGACCTGAAAACCGTCCCTTACAATCTCTCCCCGATTCTTGTCATTTAGAAACGCCGAAATATCTTCCGCGAGATCACCAGCATCTTCCCAAACCTTATCAGCCACACTTCCAGGTACATCTTCCTCATCTGAGAAATCTAGATCTGCCTCCACCAAGGCCCGCAAGCGAATAACCTTTGACCGCCAATCCTCAAGCTTCTTTCGAAGATCGCCACTATATTGCCGATAGGCAACTTCCCGCTGCATCGACGTTTCTGCAGAGATCAGATCGGCAAGCCCCTCGATCTCCGTCAAATCAAGCTTTCCGTTCTCGAACGCCCTCTTTGAAAATTCTCCTGCCTCGGCAACCCTGAAGCCCTCAAATGCTCCCAAGACCGCATACAGGGCCGAAACGACCGCCGGACCACCATGGACATGAAACTCAACACAATCCTCCCCGGTAAAACTATTAGGCCCAGGAAACCAAAGGACCAATCCCCGATCGATATCAGCCAACGTCTCGGGGTCCCTGAATGCAGCTAGCGTTGCAACCCGCGCAGGGCAGGGCACAGCCGTTATTGTTTCGATGGCGAATCGGCTTCCTGGCCCGGATATCCGTAAGATTGCGACACCACTTGGAAGTCCACCGCTGGAAAGTGCAAAAATCGTATCCATTTACTGCTATCCAAAACAACCTACGAACGGTTACATTCATCGTCACGAGATTCCGTTCGACTACCGAGAAAATCATCCAATCTCTTCGCCACTCGCGGAATATCAAACAAAGCGTTGAAATGACCTATGACACAACAATATCCTCAGCGGAATATGCTGGAAAATGAATCTAGCCCATACCTGGTTCAGCATGCGGATAATCCGGTGCACTGGCGTCCCTGGGGCCAACCTGCACTTGATGAGGCCAGAACTGCTGACAAACCGGTGCTGATCTCCATAGGCTATGCGGCCTGCCATTGGTGCCATGTCATGGCGCATGAAAGTTTTGAGAACCAAAACATCGCTGATCTGATGAATGCGCATTTCGTCAACATCAAGGTCGATCGCGAAGAGCGGCCGGACATTGATCAAATCTACATGGCAGCACTCCACGCCATGGGCGAGCAAGGCGGCTGGCCCCTGACCATGTTTACCGACTCTGATGGACGTCCATTCTGGGGTGGTACCTATTTTCCCCCCGAAACAAAATTCGGCCGCGCTGGATTTCCGGATGTCCTGCGAGCCATTTCTAAAGCCTGGAAAGAAGATCGGACCCGAATCGATACCAATGGAACAGCGCTTACCCGTCATCTAAACGCTCAGTCGTCAGCGCCGGAAAGATTGACCCAACCAAACGACAAGCAATTTTCCGCTTTTGCAGATGCAGTTCTCAACATCCAGGACCCGGTCAATGGCGGTACCCAGGGCGCACCTAAATTTCCCAATGCCGCACTGGGCGAGGCCCTTGCCAGAGCATCGGCAGGTACCAGTGACTCTCCGTACGCGCAAGCCTTTCTGAAACAGATGGAACGCATGAGTCTCGGAGGCATCTATGATCATGTTGGCGGCGGGCTGGCACGCTACAGTGTCGACTCACAATGGCTGGTACCGCATTTCGAAAAAATGCTCTACGACAACGCCCACTATCTGCGTCACCTCGGCTGGGCATACAAACTCAACCCATCACACTTGTTCCGTAAACGAATCGAACAAACGATTGCTTGGTTAAATCGGGAGATGCAAGTTACCGGCGGCGCCTATGCATCCAGCCTTGACGCCGACTCAGAAGGTGAGGAGGGCAAGTACTACGTCTGGACAGCAGCCGAAATACAACAATTGCTTGGTGCCGATGATCAGGATTTTCTGGCAAATTATGACATCACCGAGCACGGAAACTTCGAAGGCAAAAATATACCAAACCTTCTCCACCTTGCTGACGTTGATCAGGCAAGCACAGTATATGATAATTCCGCCACCGGCCTTCTTACCTTGCTCTCTCAAAGGGAATCTCGCATCCCGCCAGGACGGGACGACAAGATTTTGATGGACTGGAATGGATACCTGATCCGCGCATTGGCGGAGTTGGGTTTTCAGTTTCGAAATGAAACCTGGATTGAAAATTCTGCTTCAGCGTTTCATTACATTTCCGAATCAATCGCTGAGGGACTGGACCTCGCCCATTCATTCCGAAGCGGAACAGCTGTACGTCCTGCAATGGCGACAGACTACGCTTCCATGATAAACGCCGCTATTTCTTTGGCAGAAGCCACCCGTGAACAAGGCTATCTCGATAAAGTTCCAGCATGGTTCGACAAACTCCATGATGAATATACCGACGACAATGGCGGTTATTACCTCACGAGTACAAAATCACGAGCATTGGTCATTCGACCACGCTGCGATATGGATGAAGCCAATCCCTCCGCCGCCTCCCAGATCCTGGAGGCTCTTGTCAGATATTCATCCATTTCCGGGGATCAGAAACTGCTCTCAAAAGCATGGGATCTGGCTGCAAATCTGAATTCCGCTACCGGAAAATATGGCCAGGCCGGTGCGGGATTTATCAACGCCCTACATTCTCTTTTCAATCACAAGCATATCAAAATATTCGCAGACAACGCAGATACCGCAAATCCATACCTTGACGTAATTCGATCAAGCTGGAATTTGGCCACCAGTTTCGAAATTTCAAAAAGTAATAAGCCGACTAATTATCTGGGAATCTCTATCGAACTTCCAGAAGTATACCCGTGCGCAATTATATGCACGAACCAATCCTGCAGCCTGCCCCTAAAAACTCCAGAAGACTTGGCAAGAGAATTACGAACCTGAACAAAATCAGGTATTCATCGTATCGAAAAATTCGCTGTTGGTTTTTGTCTGCTTCAATTTGTCGATCAAAAACTCGATCGCATCTGTCGTACCCATCGAAGACAATATACGCCGAAGCACAAAAATCTTTTGCAGATCAGCCTTCGGAACCAGAAGGTCTTCCTTACGCGTACCGGATTTCAGAATATCCATGGATGGGTATATACGCTTGTCTGCTACTTTCCGATCCAGCACAATCTCGGAGTTACCCGTTCCCTTGAACTCTTCAAAGATCACTTCATCCATTCGGCTGCCGGTATCAATCAATGCCGTCGCAATAATGGTAAGTGATCCACCTTCCTCGATGTTTCGTGCCGCCCCAAAGAACCGTTTCGGCCGTTGCAAGGCGTTTGCATCGACACCACCAGTAAGCACCTTGCCTGAAGAGGGAACGACCGTATTGTAGGCACGGCCCAACCGGGTAATCGAATCCAGCAGAATGACAACGTCGCGGCCATGCTCGACCAGGCGCTTTGCTTTCTCGATCACCATTTCGGCGACCTGCACATGTCGCACGGCAGGTTCATCGAAGGTGGAAGATACCACCTCGCCTTTCACAGAGCGCTGCATGTCCGTGACTTCCTCGGGACGCTCATCGATCAGAAGCACGATCAAATAGCTTTCCGGATGGTTGCCGGTAATCGAATGGGCAATATTCTGCAGCAATACCGTTTTACCGGTCCTTGGCGGTGCAACGATTAGACCACGCTGACCTTTGCCGAGCGGCGCAACCAGATCGATCACGCGGGCAGACAGATCCTTGTCCTTCGGATCATCGAGCTCCATCCGGAACCGCTCATCCGGATATAGCGGCGTGAGATTGTCAAAGTGAACCTTGTGCCGGATCTTTTCCGGGTCATCAAAATTGATCGTGTTGACCTTGAGCAGGGCGAAATAACGCTCACCCTCTTTCGGACCTCTGATTGGCCCTTCAACGGTATCACCCGTCTTCAGCGAAAACCGCCGGATCTGTGAGGGCGAAATATAGATATCATCGGGCCCGGGCAGGTAGTTTGCGCTGGCGGATCGTAAAAACCCAAATCCGTCCTGCAATACTTCGACAACACCTTCACCAATAATCTCGACATCCTGCTCGGCAAGATTCTTGAGAATAGCGAACATCAATTCCTGCTTGCGCATCGTGCTCGCATTTTCAACCTCAAGTCCTTCAGCAAAACTCACGAGTTCGGTCGGTGTCTTGGCTTTAAGGTCCTGTAGTTTCATTTGCTCCATTTCGGAAAAACTTTCATGTAGAATATAAAAATATGGAAGATGGCCGGAGATCTCGGGTAACTCGCTACCCTGGGGAATACATAACCGGTATATCGGGAGGTTGGCAGAAAATAGACAGGCTTGCCGATTCTCTCAACTAGATTCTGATTCAATCTGTTTTTGCAGATTTGTACAGTCTTTGACCGTACCTATTACCATGTCCGCGAAAGAAGACAACCATTTTTCAAAAAGGTTTCACAACAACCAGAATAACGATCAAAATCATCAAGACGGTCGGAATCTCGTTCACAAATCTGAAAAAACGGCTTTTCCGCTTTCGCTCATCCCGGGCAAACTCCTTCACCCATACGGCACAGAACATGTGGAATGCAGACATCAGGATTACAAGCAGTAATTTCGTATGAAACCACCCATCCCGCCAGGACTGAAGGATGATCATCAGCCACAGACCGAAAACCCAGCTGGCAATCATGGCTGGCGTCATGATCACCTTCAACAACCGCCGCTCCATGATCTTGAACGTTTCCGATTGCGCAGACCCGATTTCGGTCTCGCTGTGATATACCAGCAGCCTCGGCAGATAGAGCAGACCTGCCATCCAGGAAATTATCGAAACAATATGGAGAACTTTCACCCACTCATACATCATTTCAACCCCGGATATTACGAATTAGCCGTTCCACATTTTCAACCGGAACATCGGGCGTTATCCCATGGCCCAGATTGAATATGAAGGGACCGTCCCTCAGACAATCGAGAATTTCAGCAACACCCTTGTCTAGGGCCCCTCCGCCGGCGACCATCAAGAGTGGGTCAAGCTTACCCTGCACTGCGCCACCACGCTGCAACCCACGCGCAAATTCATTGGGAACCGTCCAGTCCAGCCCTAGTACATCGACGCCCGTACGCTCCCTATAGTCCGAATATCTGATACCCGCGCCTTTCGGAAATCCGATAATCTTCGCTTCCGGCATTTCCAGACGAACCCCTTCCACTATTTTGGCAACCGGTGCAATACACCATCTGTCGAATTCCTCATCCCCGAGCACGCCCGACCAGGAATCAAATATCTGAACTGCATCGGCACCAGCCTTTAACTGGGCCAACAGATATTCCACCGAAGAATCAACCAGCACATCTATCAGTTTCTGAAAACTTTCCGGTTCCCGATAGGCAAATAGCCGGGCCGGCGCCTGATCCGGCGTCCCCTTTCCCGCGATCATATAGGTGGCGACCGTCCAGGGCGCCCCGCAAAATCCAAGCAATGCCTTGTCTTCCGCCAAACTACTCCTGATGCCGGAAACCGTCTCAAGCACGGGTGCAAGGTGTTCCAGCAGGCCATCTCCTGTAAGTCGAGCGATTTTCGTACCATTGACAGGATCCAGCAGCGGCCCTTTTCCCTCTTCAAATCTTACCCCGACGCCCAAGGCATCAGGAATCACGAGGATGTCCGAAAACAGAATAGCAGCATCAAAATCAAACCGCCGGATCGGCTGCATCGTGACTTCAATAGCCAGTTCGGGATTGTAACAAAGATTGAGAAAGCTCCCGGCCTTCTTCCGCGTCTCTCTATATTCAGGCAAATACCGACCTGCTTGCCGCATTAGCCAGACAGGTGGAACGGCCTGCGCCTCACCAGAAATTGCTTTTGCAAATCTCGAACTTTTTATGTTGTGCACAGACATCCATTATCCCAAAAATTTGGTTTGATTTATTGAAGTTTATTAGAGTCGGTGGATAGCGGGAATTATAAATTGTTCAAACGAGTTCACATCAGTGTTCATGGATATCCCGTTCGACATTTCCCGGCAAACAACCTGTGATCAATGGGGATATTACAAAAAACCCTTATCCTTCAACGCCTAATTGCGCACTTTATTCAAACTTTTTCTGGAATAGCCATGGATATATCTGTAAAAATCGGCAATTCAACGCTATCCACATCCCGTGATCAAGTAATTCAGAGTGCCGGTACATGTGCGCAAATTTCCGCTTAGCGGGCAGTATTTTCCCGTTTGAAATATAAGTCGACATTTCTTCACATCCTTCCACATGGAGCCATGCAAATTGCCGCATAGTGAAAACTACTTCCACCTCCATTTGATCTCGGACGCGACCGGCGAGACCTTGATTGCTTCCAGCCGTGCGGTGACATCTCAATACAAGAACAACCAGGCGATCGAACACGTCTATCCGCTAATCCGCAACCGCAAGCAGCTTGAAGCGATAATAGATTCCATTGATGCGGAGCCGGGCATTGTTCTGTACACCATTGCCGACGCTGAACTTGGCAAGTTTCTTGAAGATAGCTGTCGAAAGATTGGAACACCCTGTGTTTCGGTGCTCGAGCCGATCTTCAAGACATTCCAGTCCTATCTGGGTGCTCCGAAATCCCGGAAGGTCGGCGCTCAGCATGAACTGAACACCGAATATTTCAGCAGAATCGACGCGCTGAATTTTACCATGATGCATGATGATGGAGCATTGCCGGAAAATATCGAAGACGCTGACGTATTGCTGATTGGTATCAGCAGAACGTCAAAGACGCCGACCAGCATCTATCTGGCAAATCGCGGTGTAAAAACGGCGAACCTTCCCCTGGTTCCTGGCGTTGAAGTGCCACCATCCTTGTTTACGGCAAAACATCCGCTAATTGTCGCCTTGATCGCAAGTACAGACCGCATATTCCAGGTACGACAGAACCGCGTATTGGGTGCGGATATAAAACTGCAAAATCATGACTATATAGATCGCGCCACGATTGCCGAGGAACTGGCGCATACAAGAAAGCTCTGCAATCGGCAAAACTGGCCCATGATCGATGTTTCTCGTAAATCGATCGAGGAAACGGCGGCGGCAATCCTTGAACTTCGGGCAAAGCACATGGCCAAACAAGCGGAAAGCTATCGCAAATGACACCGAACACCGAAGAAAAACCTGATAGACAAGGCAAGGAAATAATCCTGGCTTCGGGAAGTCCCTACCGTGCCCAACTCATGCGCAATGCAGGGCTTGAGTTTTCGGTCATGCGACCGGATGTCGATGAACGGCTCATTGAAGATTCGCTCGGCGATTCTGAGATCAGCAGCGCCGATCTGGCGGAAGTACTAGCAATCTCCAAGGCTCGTTCCGTTTCCGAATCAAAGCCGCATGCCGTTGTAATCGGTTGCGACCAGACGCTTAATCTCGGCGATGAAACACTTCATAAGCCGGCAAATATGGATGAAGCGGCCCGAAGACTACTACAGTTGTCTGGCAGGACGCATGACTTAAATTCGGCGATCTGCCTGCTTCGCCAGGGAGAGACCCTCTGGTCTCATGTCAGCATTTGCCACATAACGTTCAGGAAACTCGATCCAGGATATGTGGGCAGATATCTTGCGCTTGCCGGCGATCGTGTCCTGTCCACGGTTGGCGCCTACCATGTCGAAGGTCCCGGCATCCAGCTGATCGAACGGATCGAAGGTGACTTCTTCTCGGTCATGGGTCTGCCTCTTTTCCCGCTCTTGGAGAAATTGCGTGAAAACAATCTCATTGATCATTGACGGGTGTAAGCTGATGGACGGGGTTGGAAGATGAGAAAAGCTTTTGTTATCGGCTGGCCGATTGCCCATTCACTCTCCCCTGACCTGCACCATTTCTGGATCGACCGGCACGCAATTGACGGGTCCTATGAGAAAATTCCCATTGAACCGAAAGATCTCGATTCCTTCATTCGTGGATTCTCCGACAAGGGTTTTGTTGGCGGAAACGTGACCATTCCCCACAAGGAGGAAGCTTTCAGGCTTTGCGATGTAACCGATGATCACGCAAATGCCATCGGTGCGACAAACACTTTGTGGCTCGAAAATAATTGCTTGTTTGGATCAAACACCGACAGCTATGGCTTCTCCACCAATCTCGATGACCAGGCACCTGGATGGGATGAGGTGGATACGGCATTGATTTTTGGGGCCGGTGGGGCTTCAAGGGCGATAATTCACGCGATCCAGCAAAGAAAGATCCCTAGAATATTGCTCGCAAATCGAACCAGAAGCCGTGCCGAACGTCTTGCCGCCCATTTTGGCCCCGATGTCATCCCCGCCGATATGCAAGAAGTACCAACGCTTGTGAAAGGCGCCGGGCTTATCGTCAACACCACATCTTTGGGCATGACCGGCCATGAGCCACTGGAGGTCAATTTGCACAATGCCGCTCCAGAGTGTGTCGTTTCCGATCTGGTTTACACACCACTTGAAACACCATTGCTGGCACAAGCGCGCAAACTGGGTCTGCGCACGTCAGATGGCTTGGGCATGCTTTTGCATCAGGCCGTTCCCGGCTTTGCAAAGTGGTTTGGTATTGAACCGGAAGTCGATCAGGCGCTTCGTGACCATGTTCTTGAGATCTTGTTGCGCCGGGATGAACCAAAGAGCGAGATTGAAGCCGGCTAACTTAGTTTGAGGAACCCCGCTTGATATATGTGCTTGGCCTTACCGGCTCGATTGCAATGGGAAAATCTACTGTCGCCCAGATGTTCCGGGATATTCATATACCTGTGCATGATGCCGATGCCAGCGTCCACGCGCTTTATCAAGGCAAGGCGGTCCCTTTGATCGAGAGAGAATTTCCGGGCACCACCGACAGGGGTGTTGTCGATCGCCGGCGTCTAGGCGATATCGTCTTAAACGATCCCGAATCACTAAGGCGTCTTGAGAACCTTATTCATCCACTCGTTCGGGAACGCGAACAGGACTTTATCAATCATGCCCGCCGGGACCAGGCTCCATTTGTTGTGCTCGACATTCCGCTTTTGTTTGAAACCGGTGCTGAAAAACGGGTCGACGGCGTAATCGTGGTAACGGCCGACCCCGAGGAACAGGAACGCCGCGTGTTGAGCCGGCCAGGTATGACGCGGGAAAAGTTCAGAGCCATACTCGCCCGCCAGATACCGGATGCAGATAAACGTGCGAAGGCCGATTTCATCATTGATACCCACTCTGTCGTTGACGGTCCGGAATCTGAACTAATCGAAAGGAACATGGCAGCGACCCGTTCCAGGGTTGGCGAAATCGCAGACCAGATAATTTCCAGGAAATGGGTGCCGGCCCGCGCGCGCAAACCAAGTAATTAACCTGCCCAAAACCAGAATAAACACTTTAATTTTTCAGCTTTATCCGCCAGCCTTGGCGAATCGATATCGATCAACGTGAAAGTCGCTTTATGCGGGAAATTGTATTCGACACGGAAACCACCGGACTGAAGCCCGAAGATGGCGAGCGGATTGTTGAGATCGGTGCCGTCGAACTCGTCAACCGATTTCCCACCGGAAAGACTTATCACGTCTATATCAACCCCGACGGACGCCAGGTCCATCCAGAGGCGCTTCGGGTCCATGGTCTCAAGGACGAGTTTTTGGCGGACAAGCCCAAATTTTCCGACATCGCTGATGAATTTCTGGAGTTTGTTACCGATGCGACGCTGGTGGCCCACAATGCCGGTTTTGATATGGGTTTTATCAATGCCGAATTGAAGCGTCTTGATGTCGACCCGATTACTGACGATCGTGTCATCGATACCCTGGCCCTGGCCAGACGCAAGCATCCGATGGGTCCAAATTCGCTTGACGCGCTCTGTAGCCGCTATGGGGTCGACAATTCCAGCCGCGATTTGCACGGCGCCTTGCTCGATTCAGAGCTACTGGCCGAAGTCTATATCGAGATGACCGGCGGCAGACAGGCCGCCCTCGTCCTAGACCAACAAGCAGAAGAACAGGTCGACACTCAAACAGCCACAAATATCACCCGCCCGAGGCGCTCGCGGGACAATCCGCTGCCCTCGAGGCTGAGTGCAGAAGCTGACGCCTTGCACCGTAAATTCGTCGATTCACTGGGTGAGAACCCGATCTGGTCGCGATATTTGAACGACAGATAACCAGACAGAAATCTTTAAGGCGGCTATTGGTTAGGCCTGTGCCGCCTCTGCAGCCCGTGATTGGTAGAGGCGCGCGAAGTCAATCGGATCAATCATTAATGGCGGAAATCCACCATTGCGCGTTGATTCGGAGATGATTTGCCGGGCAAACGGAAACAGAATCCGCGGACATTCGATCAATAAGGCAGCCTGCATGGCCTCGGCCGGAATTCCCTGCAACCGGAATATGCCGGCATAATTAAGCTCTGTATTGAAGACCATTTCCTCGCCGGCCATGGCCTTCGCCTCGAGCTGCAGTTCCACCTCGAAATTATTGTCATCCATCGCATTGGTATTGACGTTGACATTAATTGCAATTTCGGGAGATTGCTCGCGCGAACGAAGCGAATTTGGCGCGTGCGGATTTTCAAACGAAAAATCTTTTACATATTGGGCAAGTACATTCAGCATGGGCTGAACTGGCTGCTGCGCTCCACCACCATTGCCGGCGGTTTTGGGTTCTTCTTTCGCTTTGGTGGCTTTTGCCATGAAAATCTTCCTCAATACGCGTTGAAAACACTGCAGATATGCAGAATGTCATGAAAATCATTTGCGCGGCTGGCTATCACGTCGCACCCGCTTTCTCAAGCCAGTCTTTGAAAACTATGCCAAATCCCGTTCATTTATTGTCGTCTGTGGTTCGCCAGGGCGTGTCTTTGCTGGGTTCACCGTAATATTCGTCGGGATCGAGATCGATTACATCCTCATTGTTCTGGTTTCCAGCTGATTGCGCATTGGGATAACCACCGACGCTCACAATATTGATATTTTTTGCCAGGAACTGCCAAAGCGCACTTCTGACGGCTGGGACGAACAAGGCAAAACCGATCGTGTCAGTCACAAAACCAGGCGTTAAGAGCAGAACGCCGGCAACCAGGATCATGGCGCCATTTCCCAACTCCTTGCCTGGAAGTCTGTTCTGCTCCATTTCCGTACGAATTCTCGACAGAACCGCAAACCCTTGAATTCTCAACAAGATTGAGCCGATAACGGCCGTCAGAAATATCAAAGCCAAGGTTGCAACGACACCGATTTCCCCGCCAACAAGAATGAAAACGGTAATTTCCAGTATCGGAACAACCAAAAGGAGAAACGGAATTAAGGAGAAACGCATTCTTGAAACCAATCGTAAAATTCGCACGCTATTTTATTTGTCGCAGGTCATAATATGCAATTTATCTGGTAAAATGCATATTCAGGAGATAGGGATCACTACCTTCACATTGAATGGGTCCTTTGAAAGTTTTTATAAAGTGTTTATATCAATCTGAACGTGGCAAGGGTACGTTAGGATCTCATGGACATATTCGGCGATTTTACGACATTACTTACACTGGCGATCGCAGTATTCATTTTTCTGCGGCTCCGTTCCGTGTTGGGAAAACGGACCGGACATCAACGGCCGCCATTTGACCCCGAAGAGCTGAAAAACAATCGTTCTGCCAATGACATGCCGGGTAATGACAATATTGTCACCTTGCCAAATCGCGGCGGCAAGGGCGCTGCTGCTGCAAGTGAGGCGGCGGAAGGCGCTGCAATTGACGCAATCGCAAAGCCCGGATCGAAATTAAATGACCAGCTCAAGAAGTTGACGGCATCGGATCCTTCCTTCAATCCCGAAGAATTTCTGGGTGGTGCACGACTGGCCTATGAAATGATTGTGACCGCATTTGCAGATGGTGATCGCAAGACCTTGAAAAACCTGCTCTCGCGCGAGGTCTATGACGGTTTTTCAGGGGCCATATCCGATCGAGAATCACGAGGCGAGGAAATCAGGTCCACCTTTGTTGGAATTGACGACGCGACAATAAAGTCGGCAGAGGTTATCGGCAATGATGAACGGGTGACGGTCAGATTTGTCAGCCAGATCATTTCCGCGACTTATAATGCAGCAGGCGAAGTTGTGGATGGCGATCAGGAACAGATCGCGGAAGTCATCGATATCTGGACTTTCGCCCGGGATGTAAGGTCTAGAGATCCAAACTGGAAACTGGTGGCGACAGAATCCGACGGCTGACGGCCCTATTGTGTTTCACCAGGATTTCGACCCATGCGTGAACCAACAGCAAATCCGTCGGATGATTTCCTGAAACAGTATCGCAAAAGCAATTTTGCTTCGATTGAAGGCTGGCACGATGACGACCATGTCGCTGCCTTGGCTTGTTTTCGTGTGTCCGCCAGGAAATTACTGGAGCAAAGCTACAAGCAGGGCGCTTTCGGCCCGCCAATCGCAGACCTGTCCAAGATAGCCAGTGCCAGCCTGGATGCATCTTACGGCGGACGCCTGGAAAATTCGGTCGCCAGGGATTTCTTCGAAAATCATTTTGTTCCTTATCGTCATCATCGAAATCTATCAGCAGAAAAAGTGCGGGCAGGATCGAAACAGGCACAATTGGAAAAATTTTCGGGATTTGTAACCGGTTATTACGAACCTGAAATTGACGCCTCTCTGGTTGAGACAGCCAGCCATTCGGTTCCCCTCTATAGCCGCCCTGCCGATCTCGTTGAAGTAAATGACGAAAACCGGCCGGATAACTGGGATGATTCATTTCAATATGGACGCAAGGGCGAAGGTGGCTACAAGCCCTATTTCGATCGGGCGCAGATCGAACAGGGAGCGTTGTCCGGCAGGAAACTGGAAATTGCCTGGATCGAAGACCCGGTAGATGCGTTCTTCATTCACATCCAGGGTTCGGCGAGGCTGAAATTTACCGACGGTAAAACGCGGCGCCTGTCCTATGCCGCAAAAAACGGCCACCCCTATACATCAATCGGTTCGGTCCTTGTTCGAGACGGAATTATGGCGAAAGAACAGGTGACGATGGATACGCTCCGCTCCTGGATGGAATCAAATCCGGAAGCTGCGACAAAATTGATGCAGGAAAACCGATCCTATATTTTCTTCAGTCTCCAGGATGATGCCGATCCTTCCCTGGGGCCGGTCGGTGCCGCTTCCGTGCCGCTGACACCAGGCCGTAGCCTCGCCGTCGATCACACGCTTTTTACCTACGGAATGCCTGTCTGGCTCGACACCAGGGATCCTTTGCCGGAACAGGCCAGCCCGTTTCAGCGGCTGTTGATTGCACAGGATACCGGTTCCGCCATCAGGGGGCCGGCACGCGGCGATATCTTCGTGGGTTCTGGAGATGAGGCGGGCATGGTTGCCGGCTCTATTCGCCATGATTGCCAGTTCATTGCGCTGTTGCCGGTATCGAATCTGGAAACCGCCGCACCATGAGCGCTAACCGCAGAAAACATGGCAAGATTTCGCCAGAGGACATGGCGCTTTGGCGCAAGATTGCCGATTCGGTCAAGCCCCTGCACAAGCCTTCAGCACTCTCTGACATTGACGATGCGCTTGAAAAAAACACGAAACCTGTGCCGCCGAGGTCGGTTCCCGCAAATCCGGTCAAGCGATATAGCCAGCCGACAGCGATGCCCTATCAACCGCCATCTTCGGCTTCCACAACCGGACAGTTCAACTCAGGGGCAAAGCGGCTCGACGACAAAACGATCCGCAAGCTTCGCAAGGGCAGGCTTGAAATCGATGCGACCCTGGATTTGCACGGCATGGCGCAATTTCAGGCCCATCGTTCGTTGATAGACTTCATTGAGCGCGAGCAGCGCAACAATTCACGAATGATCCTGGTAATCACCGGCAAGGGAAAAGCTGGTCAAGGCGTATTGCGCGATGCGGTTCCGCGGTGGCTGTTGGAACATCCCCTGCGCGAGCTTGTTAGCGGCTGGCGCAATTCAAACCTCAATCATGGAGGGGAAGGCGCTTTATATGTCAGGCTCAAACGGGCCGCAGGGATGAGGGGTGACGGCCGATGACACCGCTGGGCAGGCATATACGCATGCTGCGCTCAAGGAAGGGCGTCACGCAAAAACAAATGGCCGAGGAACTGGGCGTCTCGGCAGCCTGGCTGTCTGCCCTGGAACATGGCAAGCGTGGCAGGCCGAGCTGGGAATTCCAGCAGCGACTTATTCAATATTTCAATATTATCTGGGATGAAGCCGACGAATTGACGGATCTGGTCAAGATTTCACATCCCAGAATTGTGGTGGACACGTCCGGATTGAGTCCGGAGGCAACTGAATTTGCCAATTTGGTTGCCGAACGAATTGACGCAATTTCCCCGGAGGATTTGGACGAATTGATCCATCGAGTAAAAGTCTGCTCAACTTCAAGGCCGCGCAAGAGAAAGCGGATTATTGAATGATCGGTAGCAACTCGTCCAGCTTGTCATTGACCAGCCAGCCGTAATAGTTCTCTTTCGGAAGAACGATTTTCTCACCATTGGACTTGGCTTTAAGCTCCTCAGCCCGCCGACGCACATCTCCCAAATTATAAAGTGTCGCTGTAATTCCGGGATTGGAAGAAATGTCCAGCCCGGCAATCTGGGCATAGGAATCGATCGAAATCCGGATTACCGCCGCCATGTAATGCAGGGTCGAATCCGGGTCCATGATTGCCTTGTAGATTTCCGGTGCGCGTTTGACGCTCAACTGCGGAAAACGGCTGGTACGGACCACCATGTCATTTACCCGCAGTGCCGTAAGCGGATTGATTTGCCCAAGCCCGAACGTTTGACCGGCAAACAGCGGTTGGAAGAAAACCCTGCCAAAGCGATCATTGGGCCAGTTCTTCCCGCCGACAGCCTGTCCTCGAAAATCACTTTCCCAGACCGCTTCCCGGCAGGACCATAAATCATAGCTGTCGGTAAGACCCTGGCACGCCGCAAATTCTGGTCTTTGTACGAAATCGGAGACTTTTTCGCCGTCATATTTGAAGGTGAGGCCTGATCCGAGATAGGACGCGGCTTTGACGACATAGGTCTGGATATGGTCCAGCGCGTCCACATTATAGGTATGTTCGCCAACCAAGGCCCCGACAATATGAATGGGATGAATATTATAGCGCTTGGCAGCGGCCTTTATCTTCTTCTGCAGCCGCTTGTCGCGGGCAATAAGATCCCGGATTTTCTCATACTTGCCATCAAAACTGCCTTTGGTGGCCTTGGTTCTCGAAAAGGCACCCGCTGGAATTTCCGGCTGTTCTGCATGCCGGTTTCCCGGCGCCACCGGCACCAATTGTGCATTGGCAGGCGCCGGAGCAAGACTGAAGAGCAGCGCTGCCAGAACCAGACAAGCCGTCAACCGGCTCAACAGGGTTGCGAAACCAGCATCTCCTGAACGGAAGAGACCGTAACTATTGCTCGAAAATTTCATCTTCCGTCCCGCATGTCTGAATTACAGAATAAACCGGCTTAAATCGGTATCCTTGGCAAGTTCGCCAATATTGCTGTTTACATATTCAGCATCAATCTTGAAAACTTCGCCGGCCTGATCGGGCGCGTTGAATGAGATATCGTCTAGGATCCGTTCCATCACCGTTTGCAGGCGCCTGGCGCCAATGTTTTCAATGGAGGAATTCAGATCAACGGCAACGTCGGCAATCGCGTCGATGGCATTGTCGGTAAATTCCAGCGTTACTTCCTCGGTGCCCATCAATGCAACATATTGCTTGATCAGGCTAGCCTCGGTTTCGGTCAATATCCTGCGGAAATCATCCTTGCCAAGTGCCCGCAACTCAACGCGGATCGGCAAGCGCCCCTGAAGTTCTGGAAGCAGGTCCGAGGGTTTGGAAACATGAAACGCTCCGGACGCAATGAACAGAATATGGTCTGTCTTCACCGGCCCGTATTTGGTCGCAACGGTAGTACCTTCAACAAGAGGTAAGAGATCACGCTGCACGCCTTCACGGGAGACGCTGCCACCGACATTGCCGTCGCGCACGGCTATCTTGTCAATTTCATCAAGAAACACGATGCCGTTATTCTCAACCGAGCTGATGGATTCGGCGATGATTTGCTCGTCATCCAGCAATTTGTCGGATTCATCGGCAATCAGCATGTCATAGGATTTCGAAACACTTGTCTTGCGCTTGCGGGTTTTCTGACCGAATGCCTTCCCCAACATGTCGTTGATGTTCAGCACACCCACAGAAGCGCCCGGCATGCCGGGGATGTCGAAACCGCCCATCGGGTTTCCGGTATCGGCAACCTCGATCTCGATTTCCTTCTCGTCCATTTCACCTTCGCGGAGCTTCTTGCGAAAGGAATCACGAGTCGCCGGGCTTGCCGTCTTGCCGACCAGCGCATCCAAAACCCGCTCTTCAGCGGCAAGATGGGCTTTGGCTTTCACTTCCTTGCGTTTTTGCTCCCGCACAAGTGCAATCGAGATTTCCATCAAATCGCGGACAATCTGCTCAACATCCCGACCGACATAGCCGACCTCTGTAAACTTGGTCGCTTCAACCTTGATGAAAGGCGCATTGGCGAGTTTTGCAAGGCGCCGCGATATTTCGGTCTTGCCCACACCGGTTGGCCCGATCATCAGGATATTTTTGGGCAAAACCTCTTCGCGCATCTCGCCTTCCAGCTGCTGTCTGCGCCAACGGTTGCGCAATGCAATCGCGACGGCACGCTTGGCATCCTTCTGGCCGATTATGTAACGATCGAGTTCTGATACGATCTCGCGCGGGGAAAAATTTGTCATGTGGATTTCTCGTTTAACTCCAACTGCATGATATGAACGTCCGATGCAAGTGCTTCAAGGCTGGGAACAAAATTGAAACCTGCTTTTTCATAGGCCCTTATTGCACGACGATTGTTCACATCCGGATCAATGATCATGGTCTTGTATCCTTTGGCCGCCAGCATCTTCGTAAAAGCCTTCAATACCGCCGAACCAAGACCCTTCGATAACTTTCCTTCCTCGCCAATCGATAAATCAATACCGACACTATTTGCCGGCAAATCCGCCAGCCAGGGATGTTTCGCGATCCACTCTGCGTTCTGATGGTCCTTCACGAACCAGTATTGGATATATCCCGTCTCCACCCCATCGATAAGGAACAAGTAAGGTCTGGTAGAATCCCGACCCTCCACCATTTCGCAGATAAGTCCAAGCTCTGTATCCGGCTCTCCCCACCATTCCCGCCAGTGAGGCAGTTCCATCCACGATCTCAGAAGGCCGTAATCCTGCTGAACAACGGGCCGGAAGCTTATTTCCGGCTCATTCCACTTCATCAAGCATTTCCAGGACGACGCTGTCATTGGTGTAGACGCAAATCTCGGCGGCAATCTGCATCGCCTTGCGCGCGATCTCTTCAGCGTTCTTATCTGTGTCAGCCAGGGCGCGCGCTGCCGCCAGCGCATAATTTCCGCCCGAACCGATCGCCATGATACCTTCCTCCGGTTCCAGCACGTCGCCGGTACCGGTAAGCGCCAGCGTTATCGATTTATCGGCGACGAGCATCATTGCTTCAAGCCGTCTGAGATAACGATCCGTGCGCCAGTCTTTTGCCAGTTCGACACAGGCCCGCATCAATTGATCTGGATACTGTTCCAGTTTCGATTCCAGCCGTTCCAATAGCGTGAACGCATCGGCCGTCGCACCGGCAAATCCTGCAATAACATTGCCTTTGCCAATGCGGCGCACTTTCTTTGCATTACCCTTCATTACCGTCTGGCCAAGCGAAACCTGGCCGTCACCGGCGATTACCACCTGTTTGTTTCGCCGCACCGTAACGATGGTCGTGCCATGCATGACCGGGTTAGACTCAGAATTCTGCATAAAAACTCCCGAATATGGCAACAAGAGCTGCCTAATGCTTGATCTTTCTAGGCTGAACGACAATCCGGGTGATTACAACAACCGATCTGGATTATCCGTGGCAGATAGTTGCCCGGTTATCTATGTGTTTTTACCGGAATTGCAATCACCACAAGGTTCAAGCAGCCAAATCTGCCATTTATGCCGGTCAATCAAAGAGATAAATCCCAAATCACGCCGCCATTATGGTTTTTTCAACGCTTGGCTGATATGAGCAGACCACAACTGGACATATTTGATCATGAATGCCCGTAAAATGCGAAAAGCTGAAATATCACGCAAGACCAATGAAACCGGTATTTCGGTGTCGATCAATCTCGATGGCACCGGCAAATACGATATTGCCACCGGAATCGGGTTTTTCGATCATATGCTGGAGCAATTGGCGCGCCATTCCCTGATCGACATGCAGATCCGCTGCGATGGCGACCTTCATGTCGACGATCACCATTCGGCAGAAGATACCGCAATCGCGCTGGGACAGGCGATTTCAAAGGCATTGGGCGATCGCGCCGGCATCAACCGCTACGCCTCGCTGGACCTCGCAATGGACGAGACACTGACCCGTGCGGCCATCGATGTGTCGGGCCGGCCGTTTCTTGTCTGGAAGGTCAAGTTTTCGCGCGCGAAAATCGGGAGTTTCGACACCGAATTGGTGCAGGAATTCTTCCAGGCACTGGCACAAAATGCCGGAATCACTCTCCATGTCGAGAATCTCTATGGCGTCAACAACCATCATATCGCCGAAACCTGTTTCAAGGCGGTTGCACGAACCTTGCGAAAAGCCATCGAACAGGATCCCCGGCAGCCAGATTCTGTGCCGTCCACCAAGGGTACACTAAGCGCCTGAGGTCCTGACACGGCATATAATTCGCGCGGATTCGGTACCGTCACTTCTTGTGCAATGCGAAATCGGTCGCTAAGACATCATCCATGGCCATGTATACAGTCCATCTGCCGCCTGACGGCGATATTTCGCGGGCACGATTTATTCGTGAAGGCGTGAACATCATTGCGCTGGTCATTCCGATGCTCTGGTTGCTCTGGAACCGGCTCTGGCTGGAATTGATGGCCTATATTACCTTTCTGGCCGCAGTCGCGGTTTTTGCCATGAACGGTGGAGAAAAGCTGGCTCCTATACTATCGGCATTGCCCGGCCTTTACCTGTTCATCGAAGGAAATCAGTTCATTCGTGCACGATTGGAGCGGGCCGGCTGGCTGCAGGATGCGGTTGTCGATGCAACAAACGTGGCCGAGGCCGAGATCATCTATTACGGAGACGGCCATCAGCAACCGTCAGCTGCGGTGGCAAGACGAAGTTCAGATCCGCGCGAACGAATAGGCATGAGCGAAGGACCCGGTAGAATTGAGCCTTCCTCAATCGGTATGTTTCCTGAATGATGCAAGTTGCAATTATCGACTACGGCTCCGGAAATCTCCATTCCGCATCAAAGGCGTTTGAGCGGGCATCAAGCGATTCCGGTTTGGGAGCCGACATACAACTCACAAATTCTGCCGACACGGTCTTGAAGGCGGATCGCATTGTGCTTCCCGGCGTTGGCGCATTTGCCGACTGCCGTGCCGGACTGGACAAAGTTCCGGGCATGGTTGAGGCGCTGCGCGAAGCCGTGGTGAAGAAGGGTAACCCCTTCCTCGGAATTTGCGTTGGTCAACAATTAATGGCCGAACGCGGTCTCGAAAAAGCAGAAACGCCGGGTTTGGGCTGGATAAAGGGAGATGTCGCAGAAATCGTTCCCGATCATGAGGAATTGAAAATCCCCCAAATTGGCTGGAATACGCTGAATGTCGCAAACGACCATCCATTGCTGGAAGGTATCAAGACGGGGCCGGAGGGGCTTCATGCCTATTTTGTGCATTCCTACCACATCGCCAATGGCTCATCTGAAGAACTGATTGCCACCACCGATTACGGCGGTGCGGTGACCGCTATTGTCGGTCGCGACAATATGGTCGGTACCCAGTTTCACCCCGAAAAAAGCCAGAAGCTTGGCCTTGCCCTGATCACCAATTTCCTGAAATGGAAGCCCTGAACTGTCATGATCCTGTTTCCAGCCATTGACCTGAAAAACGGGGAATGTGTCCGCCTGAAACTCGGCGAGATGGACACTGCCACGGTCTATAACAAGGATTCGGCCGACCAGGCACGGCTGTTTGAGGAACAGGGATTTCAGTGGTTGCATGTCGTTGATCTGGATGGTGCCTTCGCCGGAGAATCGAGAAACGGCGAAGCGGTTGAGGCCATCCTGGGCGCTACACGAAATCCCGTTCAATTGGGCGGCGGAATTCGAAACCTTCAGCAAATTGAAGCCTGGCTCTCAAAGGGCCTGGCCCGCGTCATTCTGGGTACAATTGCCGTCCGCGATCCCGAGCTCGTCAAACAGGCCTGCCGTCAATTTCCCGGACAGGTCGCTGTCGGCATAGACGCCAAGGGCGGCAAGGTTGCCGTCGAAGGCTGGGCCGAGGCAAGCACGCTGGGCGTCATCGAACTTGCCCAACGCTTTGAAGATGCAGGAGCCGCCGCCATAATCTATACCGATATTGATCGCGACGGGGTGCTGAAGGGCATCAATTGGGCCTCTACGCTTCAATTGGCGGGTTCAACCTCGATCCCGGTGATCGCTTCGGGCGGACTTGCTTCAATGGAAGATATCCATCGCATGACAGAGCCGGATTGCGCCGTGCTTGAAGGAGCGATTTCCGGCCGAGCGCTTTATGATGGGCGGATTGATCCGGCAGAAGCGCTTCGGATTTTGAAAAAGGGAAGTGGTTAATGCTGAAAGCTCGCGTCATACCCTGCCTGGACGTCAAGGATGGCCGCGTCGTTAAGGGTGTTTCCTTTGTCGATCTGATTGACGCCGGTGACCCGGTGGAGGCGGCGAAAGCCTATGACGCCGCCGGCGCCGATGAATTGTGCTTCCTCGACATCACCGCGTCATCCGATAACCGGAATATTATCTTCGACGTCGTCTCTGAGACGGCGGACCATTGCTTCATGCCGCTTACCGTGGGCGGAGGGGTTCGTGAAATTGCCGATATAAGGAAATTGCTTCAAGCCGGCGCCGACAAGGTTTCGATTAATACCGCTGCGGTCAAACGCCCGGAATTTGTAGCAGAGGCCGCCGACAAGTTCGGTAATCAATGCATCGTCGTCGCGATTGACGCCAAGCGGGTCTCCGAGCCGGGCGAAGTGCCGAAATGGGAAATATTCACCCATGGCGGCCGCGAAAGAACCGGGATAGATGCAATCGAGTTCGCAACATTGGTCACCGATCTGGGCGCCGGTGAACTGCTTTTGACTTCGATGGATCAGGATGGCCGCAAGACCGGCTATGACCTGGAATTGACCCGGGCGATCGCCGATGCCGTCCGTGTACCGGTAATCGCATCAGGTGGTGTCGGCACGCTGGACCATTTGTGCGAGGGAATTCGCGACGGTCATGCGACCGCGGTCCTGGCTGCGTCAATCTTTCACTTCGGCACCTACACGATTGGCGAAGCCAAGCGGCATATGCACGAGGCCGGTATTCCGGTAAGATTGGACTGACAGTTGATTGGGTTGGCCTGGGACGAAACTCTCTTGAAGGCCGTGACTACCTGGAGGGGCAGGAAATAAAGTGGCATTTTCGCTTGCTGATTTGAATGAAATCATCCTCTCGCGTGCGGATGGCAGTGGAGAGGGTTCCTATACGGCCAGTCTTCTTAGCGCCGGCGTCGAAAAATGCGCCCGGAAGCTTGGCGAAGAAGCGGTCGAAGCGGTCATTGCCGCCGTTGGCGGTGAACGCGAAGAGCTCACAAAGGAAGCTGCGGATCTACTCTATCACTTGCTGGTTGTACTGAAGGCATGCGATGTTCCGCTGCAATCGGTATTGAATGAGCTGGAATCCAGGACATCGCAGTCCGGATTAGCGGAAAAAGCATCCCGCCAGGGTTAGGGTACGGCGGACTTTAGGGGAGAAAAGATTGGACAAGGCGGTAACAACCTCGCCGGACGAATTCTGGCAAACAGGCTTGTTGGCCGACGAGCAATTGTCGCCTTATCGCTTCTTTTCCGCCGCCAAATGGGCCGAGTTCCGCGCTGATACACCACTGACATTGACATTTGAGGAAGTGGAGCGCCTGCGTTCGTTGAACGATCCGGTTTCGCTGGAAGAGGTGCGCCGGATTTACCTATCAATGTCTAGGCTTCTATCGGCCCATGTCGAAGCATCCCAGAAACTCTTCAATCAGCGCCGCCGGTTCCTTAATGTTGTTGGCTCAAAGACACCGTTCATCATTGGCATTGCTGGTTCCGTTGCGGTCGGTAAATCAACAACGGCACGTATCCTGAAGGAATTGTTGGCACGCTGGCCCTCAAGCCCCAAGGTCGATCTGATCACGACGGACGGATTTCTCCTGCCTAACAAGACTCTCGAGGAAAATGAGTTGATGGAGCGAAAGGGGTTCCCGGAAAGCTATGATGTTCCTGAAATCCTGAAGTTCCTCTCGGCAATCAAGGCCGGAATGGGCCAGGTCAACGCACCAATATATTCCCACCTGACCTATGACGTGCTGCCGGGGGAGTCGGTAACGATCGATCAGCCGGATATCCTGATTTTTGAGGGGCTCAACGTGCTTCAGTCACGCGAATTGCCCGCTGAGGCAAAGGCGGTTCCCTTTGTTTCTGACTATTTCGATTTCTCCATCTATATCGATGCACGCGAACCGGACATCGAGAAATGGTATGTCGAACGCTTCATGCGCTTGCGCGAGACAGCCTTCCGCAACGAGAAATCTTTCTTCCATCGCTATTCCAAGATCACCGAGGAAGAGGCTCTGGAGCGTGCCAGATATCTCTGGAGCCGGATCAATCTGGTCAATCTGCATCAAAACATATTGCCGACGCGCCCGCGCGCCGACCTGATCCTGCGAAAAGGGGAAGATCACCTGGTCGAGCACGTCGCCTTGAGAAAATTGTAGCGCCACTTATGGCGTGGTCACCCGCCGCAAGGTGAGATTGATTCGCCCGCCATTCTTCAAAAGCGGAGAAGTGTCCGGATATATCCGGTCTACCCCGTGAAAACAAAGCCTTCCCGGGCCCGACAAGATCACCGCATCGCCGCTGGCGAGTCGGAACGAAGTCGTCCTTTCCTCTCGCCGGGTTCCGCCGACCCGGAACAGGCAGGTATCGCCAAGCGAGATCGAAACCACAGGCGCATCCAGATTTTCCTCGTCGCGATCCTGATGCAGGCCCATTTTCGAGTTTTCCTGATAGAAATTGATCAGGCAGGCTTCCGCCGGATGCTCAAACGAGGACAATTCGCGCCAAATTTCCTGCAATCGATCGGGCATTTCCGGCCAGGGTTTTCCGGTCACCGGATGGTGGGTTTGATATCGGTAGCCTCTTTCCCGATCGGTTACCCAGCCCAACTCACCACAATTTGTCATCCGCACGCTCATCGGCTTACCGGACCGGGGCATGATCGGCTGATAAAGCGGTGCCTGGCCGACAACTGAACGAATCACGTCGACCAACTGTTCCTGGTCTTGGCGATCCAGGTATCTGGGTATCCAATGAACCCCGTTGGGAAGCACCTGCATGTCTCTTGGTTCCGGCATTTTTTCACCGATTTGGAGGCTAATTCATATGGATCAGGCATAAAAGGTGGCAAGAGGGGGATTCTATTGGCGATTCAGGCCTTCGAAATCTTGCAGCAACCGGCCTGTCTCCTTATATACGCGGCAACGCGATTGCTTCGGCGGCAATCGGACAATTTCCATCAGGAGCGGCCAACCGAATGCCTGCCAGGGTTCGGGCCGTTTGCTTAAAGGAGTAGATAGTATGGCAAAAGTAATTGGTATCGACCTCGGAACCACAAATTCCTGTGTCGCCGTAATGGACGGCAAGGAGCCGAAGGTCATTGAAAATTCCGAAGGTGCCCGTACCACACCTTCAATGGTATCTTTTGGAGACGACGGCGAACGACTTGTTGGTCAACCGGCAAAGCGCCAGGCCGTCACCAATCCCGAAAACACCTTGTTTGCAGTCAAGCGCCTGATTGGTCGCCGTTTCGATGACAAGACGGTCGCCAAGGACAAGGGCATGGTCTCCTACAAGATCATCAAGGCGGATAATGGCGATGCATGGGTGGAGGCCGGTGGCGAAAAATTTTCGCCATCCCAGATTTCCGCAATGGTGCTTCAGAAAATGAAGGAAACTGCGGAAGCCTATCTCGGAGAAAAAGTCGAGCAGGCAGTTATCACGGTTCCGGCCTACTTTAATGACGCGCAGCGTCAGGCAACAAAAGACGCTGGCAAGATCGCCGGCATGGAAGTTCTGCGGATCATCAACGAACCGACAGCAGCAGCCCTGGCCTACGGTCTGGACAAGAATGATGGCAAGACCATTGCTGTCTACGACCTGGGTGGCGGAACATTCGATGTCTCCATTCTCGAAATTGGCGATGGTGTATTCGAAGTTAAATCCACCAATGGCGATACCTTCCTCGGCGGTGAGGATTTCGACATGCGCCTGGTCGATTACCTTGCCGATGAGTTCAAGAAGGAACAGGGTATCGATCTGAAGAAAGACAAGATGGCACTGCAACGGCTTAAGGAAGCTGCTGAAAAGGCCAAGATTGAACTTTCTTCCGCAACACAGACGGAAATCAACCTGCCCTTTATCACCGCAGATCAGTCCGGTCCGAAACACCTTACCCTCAAGCTTACCAGAGCGAAGTTCGAATCCCTGGTTGAGGATTTCATCAAGCGTACGATTGACCCGTGCCGCGCAGCCCTTAAGGATGCCGGTCTGAAACCGGGTGAGATCGACGAAGTGGTTCTGGTTGGCGGTATGACCCGCATGCCGAAGATCCAGCAGGTCGTGAAGGAATTCTTCGGCAAGGAACCCCACAAGGGTGTTAACCCCGACGAAGTCGTGGCAATGGGTGCTGCCATTCAGGCAGGTGTCCTGCAGGGCGATGTAAAAGACGTTCTCCTGCTTGACGTCACACCATTGTCGCTTGGTATCGAGACCTTGGGCGGTGTGTTCACTCGCTTGATTGATCGCAACACCACCATCCCGACCAAGAAAAGCCAAGTCTTCTCGACAGCGGAAGACAATCAGTCTGCCGTGACCATCCGCGTGTTCCAGGGTGAACGTGAAATGGCTGCCGACAACAAGATGCTCGGTCAGTTCGATCTGATGGGTATTCCGTCCGCACCGCGCGGTGTTCCCCAGATTGAGGTGACCTTCGACATCGATGCCAACGGCATTGTCAACGTTTCCGCCAAGGACAAGGGAACCGGCAAGGAACAACAGATCTCGATCAAGGCCTCTGGCGGTCTGTCCGATGACGATATCGAGCAGATGGTCAAGGATGCCGAAGCCAACGCAGAATCCGACAAAGAGAAGCGGGAAGCGGTCGAAGCGAGAAACCAGGCGGAATCGCTGGTCCACTCGGCTGAAAAATCGCTCGAGGAATATGGCGACAAGGTTTCGGAAGAAGACAAGAACGCCATCGAAAGCGCTGTTGCAGACCTGAAGGCCGCGCTTGAAGAAGACAATGCAGATGAAATCAAGGCAAAATCCGAAGCGCTGGGTGAAGCCTCGATGAAACTTGGCCAGGCCATCTATGAAGCCAGCCAGGCAGAAGCTGCCGCAGCGGACGCTGCAGCAGATTCAGCTGCTGAAGAAAACGAAGACGTCGTCGATGCCGATTTTGAGGAAATCGACGATGACGAAGACAAGAAAAAATCAGCCTGACGGACAGGTTGAGCATGTGTTGCAAGACGCCCTGCAGGCAAACCTTGTTTTGCAGGGCGTTTTGTTGTTTGGATCACCCGATAGCCGGGGCGCGGTGAATGGCCAAGATTGACTATTACGAAATGCTGGGCGTTGCCAGAAGCGTTGGCGAGAAGGAACTGAAATCCGCCTATCGCAAAAAAGCGATGCAGTTCCATCCTGATCGCAATCCTGATGACAAGGAAGCCGAACGCAATTTCAAGGAAGTCAACGAAGCCTACGAGGTTCTGAAAGATCCTCAGAAACGCGCCGCCTATGATCAGTTTGGTCACGCTGCCTTCGAACAGGGCGAGGGAGGCTTCGGTGGTGGATTTGGCGCCGGTACCGGGGCGTTCTCCGATATTTTTGAAGACATCTTCGGCGAAATGATGGGCGGCCGCAGATCGCGATCCGGCGGTCGCGAACGCGGTACCGATCTTCGCTACAATATGGAGGTCTCGCTCGAGGAGGCCTTTACCGGGAAAACCGCTGAAATCTCTGTGCCTACTGCGGTTACCTGTGAAACATGCTCGGGTAGCGGTGCCAAGCCGGGTTCTTCACCGACCGTCTGTTCGACCTGTGGCGGCAATGGCCGTGTGAGAGCTGCGTCTGGATTTTTCTCCATCGAGCGAACCTGTCCGGCCTGTCAGGGCCGTGGCGAAGTGATAACCGATCCCTGCGAAGATTGTAATGGCCAGGGCCGTGTCACCCGCGAGCGCACGCTTTCCGTCAACATTCCCGCCGGCATCGAGGACGGTGTTAGGATCAGATTGGCCGGAGAAGGCGAAGCAGGTTCGCGAAACGGACCGGCAGGCGACTTGTACATCTTCCTCTCCGTTCGTCCGCATGAGTTTTTTCAGCGCGACGGCACGGACCTGTTTTGCCGGGTACCGATATCGATGACGACGGCGGCATTGGGCGGCGAGTTTGAAGTCAAGGCGCTGGACGGTACAAAAACCCGCGTGAAAGTTCCGGAGGGCACGCAGACCGGCAAACAGTTCCGCCTGAAGGCGAAGGGAATGCCGGTCATGCGTTCGCATGGTTCCGGTGATCTCTATATCCAGATCGTCACGGAAACCCCGCAGAACCTCAATCGCCGTCAACGTGAATTGCTTGAAGAGTTCGAACAGATATCCTCCGAAAAGAACAGCCCCGAATCTGCTGGTTTTTTCACACGGATGAAGAATTTTCTCGATGGACTTGCAGAATGAGCCAATAACGTTTTTTACAAATCGGTATATAAAACATTTATGCCTTTGATAGCCGCAAATGTTTTTGTAGAAATAATTTATTGCTGAAATAAATTTATTGCCGGAAGGATCATAATGACTGAAGTTCTGGAAAATATTCGTGGCAAATTTGAACAGGATCTGCGGTTCTTACGGGGATGGATGCGCAGCCCCTCCGGCGTTGGCTCGGTAACGCCAACCGGCAGGGCGGTTGCCGGGACCATGGCTTCCCTTATTCCAAATGACAGCAACCTTCCCGTACTGGAACTTGGCCCGGGCACGGGCGTCATCACCGAAGCGCTGCTTGAGCGCGGCATAAAGCCGGAAAAAATCGTCAGTATCGAATACAGCGAGGATTTCTATCGCTATCTCAAAAAGAAATTTCCCGGTGTGAATTTTCTCCATGGCGACGGGTTTAGTGCTGCCAGCCTGCTTTCCGATACGCCCTGGCGGCAATTTTGCGGTGTGATCGGTGCAATTCCCCTGTTGAACTTTCCCAGGAAAACCCGCGCCGACCTGATTGCCAATTGCCTGGATCTGGTCGAGCCGGGCGGCGCCTTTGTTCAGCTTTCCTATGGATTGCGTGCCCCAAGCCCGTCAGTTCCGGGAAAAATCAGCATTGAGGCGACCGATTGGATCGTCAAGAATGTTCCGCCAGCAAAGGTCTATGCATATCGATTGATCTCCAAACCTTGCCAGACAAGTTGACAGCTGTCGAAACACAACTATTTCCGGTTGGGATATCCCTGTAATTGATCAGGACAAGGTGATGCAAAGACCGAAAATATTGCTGTTTGCGGGCTCGATCCGCACGGGTTCACACAATGAAAGATTTGCCGGTACGCTGACAAAGATACTCGCGCTCAAGGAAGCCGACGTCACGCGCATCTCGTTGCGCGACTATCCACTGCCCATCTATCATGGCGACGATGAAGCGGAAAATGGCCCACCGGAAAATGCGGTGAAACTGGCGCGTCTGTTTGATACGCATGATGCAGTCGTCATTGTCAGCCCGGAATATAACGCCTCGTTCACGCCGCTGCTGAAAAACACCATTGATTGGGTCAGCCGTATCAAACAGGACGATAACGGTCCGTTGATCCCCTATCGCGGCAAGATATTTGCAATCGCCTCGGCTTCACCGGGAAAATTTGCCGGAATGCGGTCCCTGATCCATTTGCGGGCTACCCTTGTCAGCACCGGTGCCCTGGTTCTCAGCGAACAGGTTTCGGTGGGAAATGCCGGCAGCGCATTTGACGAACAAGACGAATTATTGGACGAAAGAACTCGCAACATGGTTGATTCGTTTTGCGATCACATTATTGAAAAGGCGCGGCTGCATTCTGTCGCAACTTGAAGAACCGACTCGGTATTTCAGACGATTGCCGGAAAACCTGAACGAAGCCTGACAATGAAAGACTATCGCGACAGATTGATCATCGCGCTCGATGTCGATGGGGTTGAGCAGGCCCGCCAAATAATCCAGGCGTTGGGAGATAATATCTCCTTCTACAAGATTGGATATCAACTGGCGCTTGCCGGCGGATTGGATTTGGCCCGCGAACTGAAGTCGGACGGCAAATCGGTCTTTCTCGACATGAAAATGCTCGACATCGACAACACGATTGAGAAAGGTGTTGCAAGTGCCACGGCCCTTGGCGTGGATATGTTAACCATTCACGCTTATCCCAAGGCGATGAAGGCTGCAGTTGAAGGCGCGTCCGGCTCCGATATTTGCCTGCTGGCGGTGACAGTGTTGACGTCGATGGATGACAGCGACCTTCAGGATGCAGGCTATGGACAGGACGCGGCATCTCTTGTGGCAAGGCGGGCGCAGCAGGCACGTGATGCCGGAATGGGCGGCATTGTCTGTTCGGCGCGTGAGGCTTCAGAAGTCCGGAAGACTGTCGGGCCGGATATGGCGGTTGTAACGCCGGGTATCCGCCCTGCGGGCGCCGATATCGGCGATCAGAAACGGATTGTCACCCCGGGCGTTGCAATTGAAGCCGGCGCTTCGCATCTTGTGGTTGGCCGGCCCGTTACTGCGGTCGAGGATCCTGTCTCTGCAGCACAATCGATTGGCGCGGAGATCGAGGCAGCGCTGGGCGATTCGGCCTGAATCGCTGCAATCATCACGAAAAAGATGATTTTGGTTCGCTTAGCCGGCCTTCGCAGTTGCAAAAATGCCAATTTCCGCAACAAAACACGGATTATCGATAAATTTCATACTACTTAAGGCTAATAATTAACGCCATTAGGACCTTGACGCTGTTGCTGCAGTGCGAAACATAATGGATAATGTTAAGGATACCAGAAGCTTGTCACGGCTAGCAGGTCAGGATTCGAAAATATGCATTATAAATTTTACGAAATGTCACATGCAGCTCTTGCGCCCTGGCGTGCCGTGGCAGATGCAACCAGACTTTTATATTCCCACCCGTTAAACCCGGTCAGTCATATGAGCGTGGGAAAGCACATTGCCGCTTCCGCAGAATTGTTCGAGCGGACAACCCGCCGGTATGGCAAGCCGGAATTCGGCATTACCGAGACCAGGGTCAATGGCGTGCCGGTCCCTGTCCACGAAAAGGTCGTCTGGAGCAGGCCATTCTGCAAATTGCTGCATTTTGAGCGCAGCCTGCCGCGTTCCTCCCATGCAGGCCCCAAAATTCTCATCGTCGCACCGATGTCCGGCCACTATGCCACGCTTCTGCGCGGTACCGTTGATACCATGACGCAATATGGCGATTGCTACATCACCGATTGGGTCGATGCCCGCATGGTTCCCGTGTCAGATGGCAGTTTCGACCTGGATGACTATATCGACTATGTCATATCCATGTTGCATCATCTGGGCCCCAACACCCATGTTGTCGCGGTGTGCCAACCCTCGGTTCCAGTCCTTGCGGCTGTGGCGATCATGGAAAAAAATGGTGACCCATTTGCACCGGCATCAATGACGCTGATGGGCGGACCGATTGATACCCGTGAAAATCCGACTGCTGTCAATACAATGGCAAAACACAAGGAACTGGACTGGTTCCGCGACAATGTCGTCATGTCGGTTCCGTTCCCCCATCCCGGCTTCATGCGCGAAGTCTATCCCGGTTTTCTGCAGCTTTCCGGTTTCATGTCGATGAACCTCGACCGGCATATTGCGGCTCACCACAATTACTTCAACCATCTGGTTGAGGGAGACGGTGATTCCGCAGATAAGCACCGGGAGTTTTATGACGAATATCTCGCCGTGATGGATCTTGATGCTGATTTCTATCTTCAGACGGTCGATACGGTCTTCATCCGTCATGCCCTGCCAAATGGCGAAATGATGCATCGTGAAGAGCGGGTTGATTGTACCAAGATAACCAATACGGCACTGCTGACTGTAGAAGGTGAAAACGACGATATTTCCGGGATCGGCCAGACAAAGGCCGCCCACAAACTGTGCACCAATCTTCCCGAAGACAAGCGTGTCCACTTCATGCAACCCAAGGTTGGACATTACGGCGTGTTCAATGGCTCGAGATTCAGGGCCGAAATCGCCCCGCGTATCGTTGATTTCATGATGACACACGACCACAATATGCGGCGTAAACAACTCTCGGTTGTGCCGACAGAACAAAAAAAAGCAAGCTAAAACAATAAATTAACCATTTAACTTGCGAAAATTGCCCGATCTTTCTTGATTAAGGCAGCTTTGATCACCACCTCGAATATCAAGGTAACAAACCTTGTCCAAAAAAGGGGTGAATGTCCAATGACACAAACTGCGTTGATTCGTCCGGCCTGGACGCCTGCGACCATTGCCATGATGATTATCGGCTTCATGATCTTCTGGCCGCTGGGTCTTGCAATGCTCGCCTACATATTGTGGGGAGACCGGCTTGGCGATTTCAAATCCGAAATGAACAAGGCGAGCGATCGCTTTGGATGCGGCTTTGGGAGAAGCAGAAGACATCGCCGTCACCATTTCCGGGAAAATACCGGTAATGTAGCCTTTGACGAATGGCGGGAAGCAGAGCTTTCAAGGCTCGAGGAAGAACGCCGTAAGCTGGATGAAATGCGTGCTGAATTCGACGAGCATCTGCGTGAATTGCGCCGCGCTCGTGACCAACAGGAATTCGATGCGTTCATGGCGGCAAGAAAGCAGTCAAACGGCGGACCTGACGACAAAGACCGCGATCCACCTCGGACAGTACCGGAAATTTGAATATCTGGTAAAGATGACGAGCCGAAATAAAGGCGGGGCTTTCGGGCCCCGCTTTATTTTTGTGTGACGAATCGGATATGGTCTGCCGGCGCTTCCCGTATCCATCTTTTGCTTTGCCACAGCGTGAGATGAGGCGGCCGGGAAAACCAAATGGGCTGGGGAATTCATGCTCACAAGGGGTTGGCCGGAAATGATCTTTACAGGTTTGCGTCGCAATAGATCGCAGAAAAACCGCATCTCGGCCCGCCATGAGCGGCAGATGGATGCTGGCGCAAACAGCCTACCCGTTCGCGTGGTCGAGAATCCGCGCGCAACAAGGCTGACGCTTAGAATTGCACCCGGCGGTCAGGCATTGCGGCTGACAACCCCGCCGCATGTCTCCGATGCGCAAATCGATGCGTTTCTGGATCGCAATCGCAATTGGGTGGAAACCCGCATTGCAAGATTGCCGGAAACCGTATCGCTGAAGGAAGGCGCAACCATCAATTTCCTTGGCATTGGCCACGAAGTTGTCTTTGTCGACAAGACCCGCGGCGTGGTCGAAGTAACAACTCGGAATGGCAATCCGGTCCTGAAAATCCCGGGCGAGGGCGCTTCGCGCGGCCGTAAACTGCTGACATTCATGAAAA
>JANQQM010000133.1 GCA_028289365.1 Salaquimonas sp.
CAGTTCAATTCCGATGCTGGAACCTTCAACCGAGTTTGAGCGCCTTTTCGACGATCCAATTGTCCTGGCAATTCCAGTGGATCATGCGCTGGCGAGAGAAGAATCTCTATCCTGGCAAGATCTGAAAGGCGAAGCCTTGGTCCTCCCGGCGCGCGGCACCGGTAATCGTCTCTTGATCGACGAAGCACTGGCGCGCAGCCCCAACCCGCTGCATTGGCAATATGAAGTGGGCCGTTCGACGACCGCATTGGATTTGGTCTCGAAGGGGATAGGGGTGGCACCGCTTCCCAAAATGGCTCTTGTCGATAGGCTCTCTGAAGATATCTGTTGGCGGCCTGTAATCAATCCGGACGTTTCACGCCCAATTGGGCTCCTGTCCAGAGTTGCACAAACGGATTTGCCCTCGGTCGATGAGCTGAAGATAGCGATTACTGAAACCGTCGAATCATTTCTCGAAACCGCTCATGATTGATGCCGCAACTTCACGCAGCTTTTTGGCAGCTGGAGACAATGTGCGCCCGCGATAGGTGACAATGCCGAGCTGCCGGCTGACGACCGGCTTCGAAATCGGCACGGTTGCAATGTCGAGGTCTTTACGCGAAAGACGGACCAGAGAGGGAATGGCCGCGATTCCAATACCACGTCCGACCAACCCAAGTTGAGAGTGGAAATGACCGACCTGCAGGTCGTTGGAAAGCTGATCATATCGATCGCCAAGATTCCTTTGCAGGATTTTTCGGGTGCCGCTTTCGGTTCTAAGCAGGATGAACCGTTCGTTTTGTACTTCCGCCCAGGTGGTTGATTTCGATTGCGCCAATGGATGGCTCTTGTGGCACACAATGACAAATTGGTCGTTGATCAAGGCTTCGAATTCAAGCTCTGGATGACCCTCACCAAATTGAGCCAGGGCCAATTCGGATTGACCGTTCAGGACCTTCTCGAGCGCTTGCGGACTGGAATCTTCATGAACACGAACGCGAATGTTTGGATGGGCGTCTTTGAATTTCTCCAATATCTCCGGCAGAAGCGTATCCGAGATTGTCATATTGCAAGAGAACGAGACAATTCCTCTCCTCACTTTCACGATCTCATTGATGTCGTCCACCGACCGGTTGAAGTCCTCCACAATTCGGATCGCCTTCGGTAGAAATTCCAGCCCCAGGGTCGAGACCGATACCGAGCGCGTGGTCCGATCCAGCACAGCTGCACCGAGCGAGTTTTCAAGTTTCTTGATGCGCCGGGAAAGCGCTGATTGCGTGACAAGAAGCTCATCTGCGGCCATTGCGAAGCTGCCCAACCGGGCCACGACAACGAAGGCGGTAATGTCATCCAGGGTAATATCTCGGATCATTTATTAATTCCTAAAAATCATTAATCTTTGATTTTTTTGAATTTGCCTAATTGATGCGCCTATGTCAACCTGCGGCGGATATCAAATCAAACAGCACTCTTGCAACTTTCCAAGGGAGGAGAAGATCCATGTGGGATGGCTTGAAGAAATTGGTGATTGGTGCAGCGGTGGCAGCGGCTATATCGCTTCCGGGTGCGGTCCAGGCAGGTGATGATTTCAGTCTGGAAGGCAAAACGGTCACCTGGGTGGTCGGCTTCCGTGAAGGCGGCGGTACCGACCGTTTGACTCGCGTCTTGCAGACCAAGATGAGTGAAAACCTGCCGGGCAATCCGAACGTCATCGTTCTCAACAAGCCTGGAGGTGGTTCGGTGACAGCCTCCAACGATTTCCACGCAAATGCCCCTGCAGATGGCACCATGCTGATCATGGCATCCACCTCCGGACTGCTTCCGGTTCTGTTGGGTTCAAAGGTTGCCAAATACGACCCGAATGAATGGGTGGCGATAACCGGCTTTGCACGCGGTGCTTCGCTTTATGCGATCAGCGATGACATCGGCCTTGGCGGCGAGGACATGAAAGCCGATTACGAAGCACTCAAAAACGCCAATATCCGTTTCGGAACCGAGACCCCGTTATCGGCAGAACTGCTCGACTTCGTGTCCATGGAAATGCTGGATATCGATGCCAACTATTTGTTCGGCCTATCTTCAAAGGATGCCGAAGCAGCCTTCCAGCGCGGTGAAATGAACATGAACACCGACAACACACGTTCCTACCTCAAGGACTATGGCGAGGATCCAAAGGTAAATCCGGTCTGGAGCTATGGCGTGATCGACGAGAACGGCGATCTCCAACGCGACCCGGACCTGCCGGACGTGCCGACTTTCCCGGAATTCTATCAAGCCGTGACAGGCAAGAAACCGGAAGGCCCGGCCTATGAGATGCAGAAGTCCCTGATGAACGCAAAGGTCATGCTTTCCAAGGCCGTGATGTTGCCCAAGGGAACGCCCGACCACATCCGTGAGGTCTACATCGAGGCACTGAAAAACGTGACCTCCGACCCCGAAGTTGCCGCCGCGCTGCCTCGCGAAATCGGATCAATGCCGCTTAACTTCGGCGATGACACCCAGCGCGCGCTGGCCAGCGGTACTGCCCTCGATCCGGAAGTGCGTGAGTGGGTCGCAGCCTTCCTCCAGGAGCGGTTCGATACCTCCCTCGACTGATATCCGGTCTGCGAAGCAAATTGGGTGGTGCCATGTCTGCACCACCCATTCGCGAATATTATCTATGCCCAATCTGCTATATCCCAGGCATGGTCTTCAATGAGACGGGGCCTGGATAGATGCCGCCTGGCGGGCAATTGACAGGAAAGGTGACATGTCGGAAGCCGCATTATCAGCTCTGGCCCAATTGACGTCCCTCCAGACGATGCTGGCTTTGGTTGCCGGGGTTGTAACAGGATTGGTCGTCGGGATCCTGCCTGGATTGGGCGGTACTGCCGGGCTGGCGCTTCTGTTGCCGCTGGTATTTGGCATGGACCCGAATTCAGCCCTAGCCATGATGATCGGCCTTCTCGCGGTAACCACAACATCCGACACATTCCCTTCTGTCTTGATGGGTATTCCCGGAACGTCCGGTTCCCAGGCGACCGTCCTCGATGGTTTCCCGATGACAAAAAGGGGGGAGGGCACCCGGGCCCTTTCCATTGCCTTCGTGTCCTCGCTTGCAGGCGGTATCTTTGGCGCCTTTGTCCTTTCCTTCGCTGTGTTCTTTGCAAAACCCATCATTCTGCAAATCGGATTTGGCGAACAGTTCATGCTGGTTATCCTGGCACTTTCCATGGTTGGCATTCTGACCGGCGCAAACTTGTGGAAAGGCCTGGCATCCTGTTCGCTAGGCCTGCTGCTGGGCGCTTTGGGTGCCGCGCCGCTTTCGGGCGTGCAGCGGGCGACGTTTGGAACCGAGTACCTGCTCGATCCATTACCGCTTGTGGTTATCGGACTGGCCATGTTTGCCACGCCTGAAATCGTTGACCTGTTGCGGCGCCAGACAAGCATCTCGGAGACCGGGAAACTGGCCCCGACTGGTTGGATGCAAGGATTGAAAGACTGGGCCAGCAATTGGTGGCTTTCCTTGCGGTGTTCGATGATTGGTTCACTGATCGGCGCGCTGCCGGGCCTGGGAGGCAGCGTGGTCGACTGGATTGCCTATGGGCATGCCGTCCAGACCACCAAAAATCGTGAATCTTACGGAACCGGTGACCCGCGCGGCGTGGTAGCACCGGAATCGGCAAACAATGCAAAAGAAGGTGGTGCCCTGGTCCCAACTTTGTTGTTGGGCATCCCCGGCTCCGGCAGCATGGCCATCCTCCTGGGCGGTCTGGTGTTGATCGGCATCGAACCTGGTAAGGACATGATCGACAACAATATGGACAAGGTCTATCTGATGATCTGGTCCATAGCCGCGGCCAATATTGTCGGAGCCGGGATTTGTTTCTTCCTCGCGCCGCAGATCGCGAGAGTTACCACCATCCGCTACACGCTGGTCGCGCCATTCATGATCGGCATAATCTTTTTCGCGGCCTTCCAGGCGACACGTAATTGGGGCGACCTGATCGCGCTCTTGCTGCTGAGCGTCCTGGCAATCTACATGAAGCGGTTTGGCTGGTCGCGCCCGGCGCTCCTGATTGGTTTCGTATTGTCGGAACGGGTTGAGGCTTCGGTCTATCAGACAGTGACCCTATACGGATTTTCGTTCCTGGAGCGCCCAATTGTTCTTGTTCTGGTAGCGCTGACTCTCGTATCAATCGGGCTGGCAGTTTTCTTCAAACAATCCAGCTCGGAACCCGTCACGGTCGAAGGTCCGCACAGCCATCTGCGAAAAGGTCCGCAGTGGATCTTCATTATCGGAGTGATCGCGCTTGCCGCCTACATCTTCCAGGACGGTCTTCAATTCAACCGGCTGACGGGCCTGTTCCCGATGGTGGCATCGATAAGCACCATCATATTCCTGGCACCGATCCTGTTCGTCATGCTGACCAGAAACGCGCCGTCAGAATACTTCTATGACGCCGAACTAAAGAATGCACCGGAAGGTGGCAGGTCAGCAGAATTCTATATCGGCATGCTGATTGTTATGCTGCTGTTTTCGGGCCTTGTCGGTTTCGTTCTTGGTATCGCGACTTTCATCGCAATATTCCTGTGGCGCGCTGCCAATCTGGAATGGTGGAAGGCCATTATTGGTGGAGCAGGCTTCGTCCTGTTCCTAGGTATCCTCTCCAACCAGCTGACCCTGCGCTATCCGACCGGTCTGCTTCAAAATTTCGTCACCCTGCCTTGGCCATTGCAATAGGAACCTGATCCGATGAACGTAGAAACCGCTAAAGAAAGCGTTACCCAGGAACTGGTCAAGTTTGCCGTCGGCACCCAATATGCCGACTTGCCGAAAGAGACCATAGAAATTGCGAAACGCTGCATCGTCGATGGCACCGCGTGCATGATGGCAGGGTCCGCTGAGCCCGCACCTGAGATCTTGCGGAAATTCGCCCGGGAGATTGACGGAAAACCAGCGGCCCGAACCCTGGGTCGGGACTCGATGAAAGTTCCGGTACATCTGGCTGCGCAAATAAATGGAATGTCGGGTCACGCACTTGATTGGGACGACACCGCACTTTCCGAGGAAAAGGATCGATCTGTTCTGATCCACCCCACAATTCAGCCGCTTTCGGCCTGCTATGCACTAGGTGAGCAATTAGGCGCTTCAGCCGAGGATTTCCTGACGGCCTTCATCCTGGGGTTTGAGATTCAGGTCAAGATCGCCGAGTGCATTAGCGCAGATCACTTCACCGGTGGTCGAGGATTTCATACCACTGGAACGATCGGCATATTCGGTGCGACGATCGCCTCGTGCAAATTGCTCGGTCTGAACTACAAGCAGATGTCCAATGCGATGGGGATCGCATCGACAATGTCGGCGGGCGTCGGTGCAAATCACGGCACAATGGCCAAACCGCTCAATATGGCACGCGCGGCCGAAAGCGGTGTTACTGCCGCCAAGTTCGCCGCATTGGGCATGGATGGCCCGGCCAAGGCGCTGGAGGCCGGTCGCGGTTTTTTTGAAGCCTTTGGCGGCGGCTATGACCCCGAAAAGATAATTGGCCGGATGGGAAATCCCTTTGCCATTGTCTATCCGGGAATTTCCATCAAGCCTTATCCAAGTGGTGTTGTCGGACATCCGGGCATGGATACCATGAAGAAGCTGGTGGAGAAGCACGATATCAAACCGGAAGAGGTCGAGCGCATAAAGGTTCTGACCGGTTCGAACGTGATCAACCCGGGTCCGTTGCGTATCTTGCACGCCAATAACGAGCTGGAAGCCAAATTCTGTGTGGCATTCCAGATGGCGAGCATCATCCTGCGACGAAAGGCAGGGTTGTCAGAATTTGCCGACGACTTCGTTCAGTCGCCCGAATGTCAGGATATGCAGCGCAAGGTCGAGACCGCCATCGATCCCGAGATTGATGCACTGGGGAAAGGCAGGATTGTCTCCAAGATTTACGTTACCACCAGGGATGGCGAGACCTATTTCGAGGAATCGGATCGTTACTATCGTGGCGGGCCCAAAAATCCCCTGACCTGGGGAGAGGTTTCCGAAAAATTCCTGGATGCTTCCCAGCATGTCCTCGATCCTGGGAACGCGAACACGTTTTTGACACTGGCCAAGGATTTCGAAAAGCTGCAAAATCTGAACGAAATCATGGATACGGTGACGGCCTGATGCCAAGGAATAATCCAGAATTCAGGGCACCTGCCGGAACGACCCGGAAGATTGCAGAATATTTGTCTTCCGTTGCGATTAGTAAACTGCCGGACGAAGTGGCAGTAAAGACCAAGTCCCACCTCATCGACACCCTTGCGGCAATTGTCTCCGGCACCAAATTGAAGGCGGGTAAACTGGCCACCGGCTTTGTCGCCAGCCAGGGCGGCACACCGGAAGCGACCGTCTGGGGTACGGAAATCCGGACCACGGCCATCAATGCTGCGCTGGCAAATGGCATGGCTGCCCATGCCGATGAAACGGACGATTCACATCTTGAAGGCCGATTCCATCCCGGTTGCGCGGTTGTACCGGCCGCACTGGCTATTGGTGAACGTCGGAGCCGATCAGGGATCTCTGTTCTGAATGCCATTGCTGCCGGTTATGACATCGGCGCACGCTTTTCCATGGCACTGGGCGTATCGGGTCCAAGAACAGCAACGCACAGTACCCATAGCCTCGGTGCCCATTTTGGTGCGACTGGCGCGGCCTCGTCGCTTATGGATTTCGACGCCTCGCAGATATCCTCGGTTTTGTCCTATGCCATTCAGCAGGCAAGTGGCATTCCTTATTGGGAGCGCGATTCTGAGCATGTCGAGAAAGCCTTTGATTTCGGCGGGATGGGCGCACGCAACGGCGTTTCTTCAGCACTGATGGTCGAAGCGGGCATGACCGGGGTCCAGGACCCGCTCGAAGGCAAGCTCAACTACCTTTCTGCCTTTGCAGAAAATGCAGATGCAAATGCGCTGACTTCCGGGCTAGGTTCCCGGTTTGAAATCATGGAGGCATCCATCAAAAAATGGTGCGTGGGTTCCCCCATCCAGGCCGCGTTGGATGCATCCATGGCACTGCTGGACCAGGGCCTCGATGTCGGTGAAATCGAGAAGATTGACGTGATCATGCCCGACGACCGGCTCACGATCGTGAATGATCGCGACATGCCGGATGTCTGCCTGCAGCACATGGTTGCCATATGCCTGCTTGATCGTGGCGCTTGTTTTGAATCCTGTCATAACAAAGAGCGAATGACCGACCCGGAAGTGCTGGCGCTCAGGCAAAAGATGAGCGCCATTCCCTCTCCCGAACTGACCACCGCCAAGCCCGCCCGGCAGACCATTCTGGAAATCCGTACGAAGAGCGGCGAGGAATTTCGCCATCACACCAAAGCCGTCAAGGGGACGCCTGCAAACCCTATGTCGACAGCCGACGTTCAGGAAAAGGCACTGGAATTGCTCGCCCCCATCATCGGCGACGCCCCCGCCAAATCACTGATTGATGCCGCTTGGCACCTTGAAAGACTTGAGGATATTAATGTTCTGTCCGTAATAGCAAGAGGGGAGTAAACGTCATGGATCCCAAAATCCTATTGATGCCAGTCTATTCCCGCGGCAATGAAATCGAGCGCCTGCGCGGGGCGTTATCACTGGCCTGCTTTTTCAACGCCCATTTGAATGTACTGCATGCCCAGGCAAAGCCCAGTGATCTGTTGCAACATGAACTATCTGTGCTTACCGCCGGCGTGCGTGAGCGCATGATCTCCATCATGGATGAGGGAGCATTGCATGAGCAGGAAGATCTTCGGAACCATTTTGCCCAGTTATGCGAGCAATATGGCGTCGCCATTGACGACCAGCCGCAATCCGACAGTCCTTCGGCCGCCTGGCGCGAGATTGAAGGAGCACGCAGCGAACTTGTTGCCTTGCAGGGCAGGGTGAGCGATCTGGTGATCATCCCGCATTCTGAAACCGGCGATGCGACGCTAACATTCGAGGAAGCAATCTTGCATACCGGTCGCCCGGTGCTTCTCGTCCCGCGCGGGATGTGGGAGTTCAAACTGAATAACGCACTGATTGGCTGGGATGGCGGCTTGGAGGTTTCTCGGGCCGTCCGGCATTCCCTGCCGTTTCTGAAGCGGGCGGGTAAGGTCACGATCGCAACCGGTGACGACAAGGCGAATATCAAACCCGAGGGACAGGAACTGGCGAAATATCTGGCGCATCATGGTGTCAACGCAGATGTACGGATCCTCGAAACCAAGCGGCAGTCGGTGGGAGAGGGATTGTTGCAGATGGCATCCGATCTTGATTGTGACCTGTTGGTGACCGGCGGATATGCCCATACGCGGTTGCGTCAACGCATTCTGGGCGGCGTTACACAGCACATGCTCAAACATGCAGAAATTCCTGTTCTCATGGCCCATTAGGACCTGTGTCGCATTCCCGGAACTGAAGGGACGATATCGTCTGGCGCTCTTACATACAGCTGAACTGGCGCCAAACAGGCTCTGTGATGATTTTTGAATTTGCCATGACGGCGCTGGCCGCCTTTGTCGCGTCGTTGATCAGCGGTTTGGGCGGCTTTGGCGGCGCGTTCATCATTGTAATCGTGATGACCCCGGTCGTGGGCGCAAAAGCGGTCGTTCCCTTAATCGGCGTCTACGCCGTTTGCGGAAATCTGGCGCGCGTTTTCGTCTACGGCAAAACCATCGCATGGAAGGCCGCAATCCAGTTCACCCTGGCTTCAATTCCCGGTATCTTCCTTGGTGCGCTTTTCTTGAAAGAGATCCCCGAACCGGTCTTTCTTGGCTTCATGGGAGCTGTCTTGATACTGATCCTCCCGGCCAAACGGTTGCTCCTAAGAAAATCATTTAAACCCGGCCTGAAAACCCTTGTAAGTCTTGGATTTTTGTTTGGATTCATGAGCGGATCAGCTGCCGGTTCCGGCATGATCGTCATTGCTTTTTTCAACAGCATTGGACTGAGCGGCCCGCTATTGTTGGGCACTGACGCTGTAATTGGCCTCGTAAACGCGCTCACCCGGTCCGGGACGTTCTATGGTATGGGCCTGCTCGACGGAAACCTGATATTGCTTGGCCTGTTCATGGGATTGATGACGTTTCCGGGAACTTGGGTTGCCAGCCTTATGGTTCATCGCATGGGTACAAAAGTCCACGATCGGTTGATCGAGGTTCTGATCGCCGTTTCAGGCCTGTTCTTCATTTACGAGGCTGTGACGCACGGGAATTAGTCGTAATTTTCCAGGCTCTGACTCATCCGCTCTTTTCGCAGGATGCAACATCGATACTCGGCTGGTCTTCAGCTGCGGCCGCCTCGGCTAACCGGACCGATGGCCGACCTGAAATACGGTCGGCCAGCCAGTTGAGGTCCTGTTCGAGCGTCGGTATCTGGCTCTCAATGGCTTCCGGAGGGGTTGGCACTACCGCACCGCCTTCATGTTCAGCCACGATAAATCGGAATACATAGCTCGGCGTAAGTCCCATCCGCAGATCTGAAACAATGATCTTTCCGTCCTGCAAACCGGTCCGAAAATAGCCCCGGCTAAACCATCGCAGTTTCTCAAATGCCTCATTACCTTCTAGGCAAGCAGTCAAATCCGCCCGTGTCGAGTGAGTATATATTCTCGCCTGTTTATCATCGTCGAATAGCGACAGATAGAGATTATGGTATCGATCATCTTCTTGCCCGATGACCTTCCAGACGACGGTATTGAGCGGACCTGCGATGGCAAAGATGTTGCGTGCTTCGATGCCGGCGTCAGCAAATATCGCTTTCGCCCGTCTTTCGGCATTGGCCTGCAATACCGTGCTGAGCCCCATATAGGTGCTACTGAACACCAGCGCGGCTATCAATGCACCATTTAGCCGAGGTGACCATTTGCCAACCGCAAAAGCCCATATAACAACGATAAGCAACGGTAGGGTATAAAGCGGATCGATGATGAAGATCGACCCAACCCCGATCGGATCAGGATAAAACGGCCAAAACAGGCGGGTTCCATAAACCGTCATTGCATCAATGACAGCATGGGTAGTCAGGATCAAGAAAACCGTCAGCCAGACCCTGGTGCGCGCTTCTCTCAGCAATTTAATCGAGCGAACGAGGATTTCTCCGATGATCGGCGTTGCTATCGCATGGACGAATACCGAATGCGTCCAACCGCGATGGAAAACGAAGGCATCGACTGGACTGTCTACGGGTAAAAGAACGTCAAGGTCGGGAATGGTTCCCAAAACGCCGCCAAGAAGCGCCGCCTTGCGGGGGCCGAGCTTCTTGCCAAGACAAAGCGCGGAAATTGCGGCCCCCAAGGTAAATTGTGTTAGCGAATCCATCGGTTCATTCGGTTCCCTGGCGGCATTGGATTATTGGTCGCATGCAATGTCATACGTGATTTGCCCTGCTTATGGATCAGCATGGATAGTCTTTTGTTAGCCGCACTTGGTCGGTGCTTTGTCAACACCAGCGTTCAAAGTTGAAACAAGTCAGTTTGTTAGAGCCGGGACAACAATTGTGGGGTTGGCCAGGCATCGGCAGGCATGCCCAATCTTGCTTGTTCTGTCTGGACTGCAGCGCGGGTTTTCGCACCGAGGATTCCATCCACCTTGCCGACATCATGGCCCAGCGACTGCAATTTGACCTGCAATTGCTTCATCTGGTCACCTGAGAGACCCTGGTCAGGATTACCGGCATCATATCGCGGTGCGCCGTCCAGCCTTGTTGCCAGATAGGCAGCGGTAATCGTGTAAACCAGCGACTGGTTCCATTCCAGATAGATGTTGAAATTGGGATAGACCAGGAATTTTGGTCCCTTCCTGCCCTGGGGCAGAACAAGCGAGGCCTGCAATTGGCCGGAAGGCGGAGTTCCCTTGCGAAGCTTGACCCCCGCGCGTTGCCATTCGGCGAAGGATTTCGGTTTTCCCAGACCGGTTTCGGCCCATGGGAATTGTGCCGGGACCGTCACTTCCTGGAGCCAGGGTTCACCGCGCCGCCATCCCAGATGGTTGATGAAATTGGCGGCAGTCAATATTGCGTCCGGCGAACTTTTCTTGAGGTTCACCTGGCCATCTCCATCGCCATCAATGCCAAACTCGACAATATCGGAAGGCAACATCTGGACCTGGCCAATCTCCCCGGCCCAGGCGCCTGTGGTACGCGCCGGATCAAGATCTCCGTTCTGCACCATCTGAATGGCAGAGATCAGTTGCGGCCTGAACAATTGCGGTCTGCGACAATCATGGGCCAGGGTCGCAAGAGCATTCACGGTGTTGAAGTCTCCTTGAACCGCACCGAAGTCCGTTTCCAGGGCCCAAAAAGCGGTGATGACCGGGGCAGGCACGCCAAATTCGGACTCTGCACGGGAAAATGTTTTTGCATACTTCTTCATGTTCCCAGCGCCGTTTTTCAACCGGTACGAGTTCACCGAACGCTTCGAGAACTGCAGGAATGTCTGTTTGAATACGCCTTGTCCGCGATCACGGCTCAGCACCTTGCGGTCCACGCGGGCATTGGCCAGGGTCTGATCTGCCGCCCTTGCCGAAAGTCCGGCAGCGACTGCTTCCTGCTTCACGCCGGATTTGAATGCGTTGAAATCGCCGCCGCATTCTGCGGCGATTGAAACCGGCATGGTTGCCATTAAGAGCCCGACGGCCAGGGCTGCGCTTCTCGTTATCATGGATGTCCTCTTTGCGATTCGATGCGTAATTGAAGCAGTTCGGTATGGCGGGTCAAGCAGAGTTTGGCCCGGTCTTATGACATGAATGTGTTTGGCACATAGCGAAAACAGGATTCAGTGAATGAGGACAACGAAGCCGAAATTGGCGTAAGCCAGGCGACAACTCGGCGGAAGAAACTGCCTTACTAACGTACGACTAATTTTCTGAATTTGGCCTATTGAAAAGACCGGCGGTGATTTCGAACTAAGGTGCTGACATTAGATGTTACATCGTGATCCATGGAGGGACTGAGATGACTGACCGTGCTGCATTTGACAAAGACACCACAACAGATGAGGTCCTGCAGGGAATTGACCTGACCGGTAAGACCGTTGTGATTACAGGGGGCACCAGTGGGCTGGGCCAGGAAAGCGCCCGCGTCATGGCCGGCAAGGGTGCGAAGGTCGTCATTACTGGCCGCAATATGGACAAGGCACGCGCGGTTGCCGATGAAATTGACGGCGATGTGACAGTGGAAGAGCTTGAACTGGGCTCCTTTGATTCGATTAAGTCGTTCGCACAAAGACTATTGGCCAACCATCCGAAAATAGACATCCTCATCAACAATGCGGGCGTCATGGCTTGCCCATATGCCGAAACCAGCGATGGTTTCGAACTGCAATTCGGCTCAAACCATCTGGGCCATTTCCTGATGACCCAGCTTCTGATGCCGGCTTTGGGAGAGGGTAGCCGGGTTGTTTCTCTCAGTTCTGCCGCCCACCAGTTTGCGCCGGTCATGTTTGATGACATCGGTTTCAAGTCCACCGACTACGACAAATGGGCGGCTTACGGGCAATCCAAAACTGCCAACTCACTGTTCGCGATCGGGTTGAACAAGCGGCTGCAAAGCAAAGGGAGTGAAGCATTTTCTGTCCACCCAGGTGTGATCGAGACTGAGCTCGCCAGACATATGACCGAGGAAGACATGGAAATGTTTGCCGCCGGCATTGAATCAGGTGCGATCCCTGTAAAAACTGTCCCTCAGGGCGCAGCGACACAGGTCTATGCCGCAACCGCGCCGGAACTGGCCGGAAAGGGTGGAGCCTATCTGGCTGATGTGCAAATCGCGCCGATGGAGGAAGGAACCGAAGACTTTTCCAAAGTTCGGCCCTATGCAGTTGACGAAGAGGCAGCTGAAAGACTCTGGATTGTTTCCGAGGAGATGATTTCGCAGTCTGGCAAGTCGTAAACACTCCTGAGAACAGTTGCTGAGGCTCTGTGCCCTGAATATAGGATCAGGGCACGCCATGGTGTATGCCTATGGTTCTGACAGATTAACTGGAGCCCCCGGTGATGAATCTTCCAGACAATGATTACCAGGATATCCGTGAAGGCGTGCGGGCGCTCAGCGAGAAATTTCCGCCGGAATATCACCGTAAGGTTGATGCGGATAAATCCTATCCCGAAGCCTTTGTCGACGCCCTTACGCGAGAGGGCTGGTTGGCCGCATTGATACCAGAGGAGTTCGGTGGGACCGGCCTAGGTTTGACCGAAGCAAGCGTCATCATGGAGGAAATAAACCGGGCAGGCGGCAATTCCGGCGCCTGTCACGGCCAGATGTACAATATGAACACGCTGGTTCGACATGGTTCGAACGAACAGAAAAACCGCATACTGCCGAAACTGGCCACCGGCGAGTTACGCTTGCAGTCAATGGGCGTGACCGAACCCACGACCGGCACAGATACGACCAAGATCAAGACAACGGCAAAGAAGGTAGGCGACCGTTATGTGGTGAATGGACAGAAAGTCTGGATATCGCGCGTGCAACATTCCGATTACATGATCCTGCTGGCCCGGACGACACCGATCAGCGAAGTCGCAAAGAAGTCGGAGGGATTGTCCATTTTCCTTGTTGATATCAAGCAGGCAATGAATTCTGGTATGGAAGTCAAGCCGATCGCCAACATGGTCAACCACGAGACCAATGAGCTGTTTTTTGATAATCTGGAAATACCCGAAGAAAACCTGATCGGGGAAGAGGGCAGGGGCTTCAAATACATCCTTACCGGATTGAACGCCGAACGCGTGCTAATCGCCGCGGAGTGTATCGGCGACGGCTATTGGTTTACCGACAAGGTGACGGCCTATGTCAACGAGCGCGAGGTTTTCGGGCGGCCCATTGGCCAGAACCAGGGCGTGCAGTTTCCAATTGCGGAGGCATTCATCGAAGTCGAGGCAGCAAACCTGATGCGCTGGAAGGCTTGCGCATTGTATGACGCTGGACAACCCTGTGGCGCGGAGGCCAACATGTCCAAATATCTCGCAGCCAAGGCGAGTTGGGAGGCGGCCAATGCCTGTATCCAGTTTCATGGAGGGTATGGCTTTGCCAATGAATATGATGTGGAACGCAAATTTCGCGAAACACGCCTTTATCAGGTGGCGCCGATCTCGACCAATCTGATCCTTTCCTATGTCGCCGAACATGTCCTCGGCATGCCGAGGTCTTTCTAGATGTTGCCGCTGGAAGGTCTTGTCGTTGTCGCCATCGAGCAGGCTGTTGCAGCGCCCTACGCCTCGTCGCGATTGGCCGATGCAGGCGCGAAAGTCATCAAGATCGAGCGTCCCGAAGGCGATTTTGCCCGGGGTTATGACGATGTCGCGAGCGGGCAGTCGAGCTATTTCGTCTGGCTCAATCGTGGCAAGGAAACCAGAACGCTCGACCTGAGATTGGATGAAGACAAGGAAGCGCTGAAGGAACTCATTGCCTCTGCCGACGTAGTGATCCAGAACCTGAAACCGGGCGCCCTTGCAAGACTCGGAATTGATCCCGCGCAATTGAGAAAGCAGGAACCACGGCTCATAACCTGCTCCATTTCCGGTTTCGGCGAAGAAGGCCCCTTGGCAGATCGAAAAGCCTATGACCTGTTGATCCAGGCAGAGAGCGGATTGTGTTCGATCACTGGCGGGCCCAGTGAGCCGGCACGTGTCGGAATCTCGATTGTCGATATCGCGACCGGCGCCTGTGCCTATGAAGCCATACTCGAGGCACTAATCCGTCGTGGTGTCACCGGGAAGGGCGCAGAGATTTCCGTGTCGATGTTCGATGTGATTGCTGACTGGCTTACGGTGCCGCTCCTCAATCATGAAGGTGGCGAAAGCCCGAAACGCATCGGCCTGGCCCATCCCTCCATCGCTCCTTATGGCGTTTATGAACCCAAATCCGGCCGGCCAATCCTGATTTCGATTCAGTCTGATCGGGAATGGGCAATCCTTTGCACAGAGTTTATCGGAGACAATTCACTGATCGACGATCCACGTTTTGCGACCAATGTCGACCGCGTTGCCAATCGATCCAAGACCGACGCAATCGTCGGAGAAGCATTTGCGCGCTACGACGCATCGGAGGCTGAGAACTTGCTATCGAGGGCGAACATCGCATTTGCCTCGGTCAATGACATGAACGGGCTGGCCAATCATCCGCATCTGCGCCGCATTACTGTCGACAGTCCCGGCGGGCCGATCAACTATCCTGCACCAGGGGCAAAGTTTATCGGTGAAGAACGATCCTATGGACCGGTTCCGCCATTGAAAACCAGGAAGGTGTGACCTTGGACGTCGATATCGACCACCTCCGAAGCTGGATCGGCCGGAAACAGGAAAAAAGCGAAATCTTGACGCCGGCACTAGTAGAGAAATTCAGCGCCACCTTCGATCAAAAGTTCAGCGCCATGGCTGGCGAGCCCGCACCGCTTTTGATCCACCTTTGCCTCGCGCAACCGGTCGCGCCGATGTCGGAACTGGGCCGGGACGGTCATCCGGAGCTCGGCAATTTTCTACCGCCGGTACCGTTGCCACGTCGTATGTGGGCAGGTGGTGCTTTTGAATTTGTCGAACCGATACGTATCGGCGAAACGGTCAGTCGGCATTCCACCATTGCTGATGTACGACTGAAGCAAGGTCGATCGGGCCGGCTTTGTTTTGTAACCGTCGAACATGAGATAAAATCGGCTGGCCGGCTTGTTCTCACGGAACGCCAGGACATTGTCTATCGCGACATTCCCGTAGCCCAGAGCGGCAAACAGACGCCGTCGGGCAAGTCTACGAAACAGACCGCTCTTGGTACGCATTCGCGAACAATTACACCGCATCCAACACTGCTGTTCCGCTATTCTGCACTCACCTTCAATGGCCACAGAATACATTATGACAGATCATTCTGCGTGGAGACCGAAGGTTATCCCGGACTGGTCGTGCATGGTCCGATGCAGGCGACAATGCTCTGTCAGTTTGCTGCTGACCTGAAAGGGAAACCGCCCAGGGCATTCCGGTTCCGGTCGGTTTCTCCGATATTTGACAATGCAGATTTCACGTTAAATGCAGATGAGGCAGGCGATCCCAGTCTGAAACTTTGGGCGGCCGCAGCCGGCGGTCCGATATCGATGGAGGCCCAGGCACAATGGTGACGAAAACGGAGGTCATGCCTTGGAAGTAATCAATATTCAATTCACTCTGTTTTCAGCCTTTTACTCGCCCCTGATTGCCACCATGTCAGGCGGTTTTCTAAACGAGGAGGGCCTGGAAGCCCTTTGGTCGGTGTCACCGCCAGGTGTATCGGCAATTGCTGCGCTGGAGGACGGTTCTGCCCATGTGGTCCAATCGGCATTGAGCCAGGGTTTCTCTGTTCTGAGCGAAGGCAAGAAACCCGCCATAAAGCATTTCGCGCAAATCAACGAAATGGACGGTTTTTTCATCTCGGCCCGCACGCCGGATCCGGATTTCAGCTGGAACAAGCTCGAGGGTGCCGAGGTGGTGATGTTCAAGGGCGGTCAACCACGCGCGATGTTCAACTATGCCTGCCACAAGGCGGGCATTGACGAGGAGAAAATAATTACGATCTGCCCCGGTGGAGCGTCTGATATTGACGCAGCATTTCGTGCAGGGCAGGGACAGTTCGTCCAGCAGCAAGGTCCGTTCCCGCAGCAATTGGAAGCTGATGGTGTTGGTCATGTGGTTGCACAGGTTGGTCCGATGATCGGACCCTGTGGATTCTCCAGCCTTGCTGCAAAACCGGAGTGGCTGGAAACAGATATGGCGCGCGCATTCACCAGAGCGTATCGGAAGGCACGAAATTACATCAATCAGGAAGAAGCGGCAGAAATCGCCAAGGCAGAGAATTCATACTTCCCGAATGTGGATATCGAAGCCCTGAAGAAGTGCATTGCTACCTACCAGGATCTTGGCTGTTGGACACCGCATATCGAGATTACCAGGGAAGCCTATGACGTTACACAGGACGTATTCGAGTACAATGGATTACTGAAACAGCGATACCCTTATGAGGCGGTCTGTTCTCGGCCGCCGACCAGCTGACGGTTGAGCTAACCCGGTGATCAGGCGTTCTGCATCAACTGTTGAATGTGAGCCGGACCGACCGGCCGAATGCCTTGAGGGTTGAGCGCCTTGATAGAATAATATCCGCGCGTGATCTGGTCGATGTCGACTGTGTCGACCATGCCCGGCAGCTTCAACACCCGCTCCATGAAGGAAGACAGGCGAGGGTAATCTGCGATCTGACGCCGGTTTGCCTTGAACAGGCCGTGATAGGCAACATCAAATCGGATCAAGGTAACAAAGAGACGAATATCGGTCTCTGTCAGATGGTCACCAAAAATGAAATCGCCTGTAAGGCGGGCCTCCAGCATGTCCAGCGTTTCGAAAATCCCTTCGACCGCTTCTTCGTGGGCTTCCTGGGTCGTCGCAAAACCGGCGCGATAGACGCCATTGTTGAGCTTGTCGTAAATGACTTCATTCAATGCGTCGATTTCGTCCGCGAGGTCGTCTGGATAAAGCCGAAAATCTGATGCGGCAATTTCTTCGAATGCGGTGTCAAACATGCGGACAATGTCAGCACTTTCGTTGTTGACCATCACATCCTGTTTGGTGTCCCAAAGCACGGGAACAGTTGCCCGGCCGGTATAGGCCGGATCGGCGCGTGTATAGATCTCGTGAAGATGTTTCGACCCAAATAGCGGGTCTTCGTCGCTGCCACCTCCGAATTCCCACCCTTGTGTTGTCAATACCGAGCTGACAACTGTTACCGGGATGATGTTTTCCAATCCCTTGAGCTTGCGGGCAGCCAGCGTGCGACTGGCCCATGGGCAAACCAGCGCAACGTAAAGGCGATAACGATCCGGCTCAGCCTCAAAACCACCGGTTCCCGTTGGTCCCGGGCTACCGTCTGGGGTAATCCAGTTACGAAAGCTGGAAACCTGGCGGATAAAACGGCCCTGTTCATCCTGCTTTTGAACCGGCTGCCAATCGCTGGTCCATTTACCGTCTACAAGCATCGGAGCCTCCCTTGGTACAGCATGAATAATGCGTGGCTGCAGTTGAAGCAAATTGCATGTCTGACCAGTTATCGGCAAGTGTTGTAATGGGCGGGAGCAATCAAAAATTGCAGCTGAAACAGAAGCAATTAGCAGCAGATTGTCTAAGTCTTATCAATCTCAATCAAGCGTTGCCATTTTCAGACCATGCTGAGGCGAGGATTACAATTGATCCTTACCCGTTACGAACTTGTATGATCCTTCCACAAGTTGCATGACCACTTCCAGTTCTTCTCGGTCCATCGGAGAGAAGATCATCACGAAACCTTCCCATCCAGGCCGTTGGTCTGCCCAGGGATGATGAGCTGCCCAACCAGCCTCTACTGCATCCTTCGCCAGATCCGGCGAGAGTGAAGCATGCAGGCTGCCATCTGGGTGCAAATGTGCAAATTCCCGCCCGCCAACAATTGCGTTAGGTCTTGCCAGGGTTACATCATCCAGAATCCAAAATCCCTTTGCACCGGGTAGCGATATAATCGTTGCTCGAATATCCACACCGGGAAGATCCGACACCCGGCGCAGCAGTTCTGAAGAAAGTTCCGGAATTGCCTCAGCACCAATTTGAATATGCGGTACGCCGTTGGTCGTCTGGGGTATTGGGCCTGATCGCATCGGCAATTCAGAGGAAATCGCCTCTGCCTGAATGGCCAAAATCGAGAAGGATGAAGCAACAATAAAATACGCCAATTTCCTGATAACTTGCATGCCTTGATTTCCAGTTCGGTTATCGGTTGAGTTGCAAGCTGACAACCCAATTACATGACGCCATACATCAATGACGACAAAATCCGGGTGACAGACTAGCCACCCGGGATTTCATTCATGATGAAGGGTTCAACTTAGTTCTTCGGCGCACGGAACGTATCGTGACAACCCGAACAGGATGCACCCACGGGCCCAATTGCGCCCCGTAACGCATCGAGACCATTACCGGCGTCGGAAGCCATTTTGGCGGCGGCTTCCTTCATTGCCTTGGATTTTTCACTAGCCGCAGGATAGTTGGTCCAGTTTTCCTCCTTCGCCCTGGTCAATCCGGGGTTTGCAGCTGCGTGTGACCCTTGCGGCCACATGGCGCCGATATTCATGTTTGCCAGGGCATCCAGATTGACCGCTGCGATGTTGGCCTGCTCTGCATTATATTCCACGTCTCCTTTTGCCATGGCGCCCAGCAATCCAAGATTGAAAGCATAGAGCTGCATCACGGCCTGGCGCGCCTTGATCTGACCGTCGAACTCGCCAGCTGCAATTGACGTAGACAAATTTCCAAGCATCAGGGCTGACAAAGCCACTACAAGAAGTGTTCGCATTTCAAACGCCTTTCTGTTTTGCCACGGATCGCACAATTCTGCGCAGTTCCCGGTTATTGTAAATTTAGCAAATCTGCGGTTTAAGTATGCGTAAATGCACAACTTGCGTTGGAGTGATCTTGAGCATGTCCTGGCTGTTGCCGCCACGGGTTCCGTGGCAGCCGCGGCCCGCCATCTTGATGTGAATCACTCCACCGTATTGCGCAGGGTACAGGCCTTCGAGACGCGATGCGGCATCAAGATTTTCCATCGATCGAGGACGGGATATCGCGTAACTTCAGAAGGCGAGATTTTCCTGGATGCGGCATCATCGATTGATGAAATCGTCCAGGAAATGGACCGCAAGATTGTCGGCGTAAATTCCGGCATGTCCGGTGAGATCTCGGTTACCACGACGGACTCAATGGCCCCGTTATTGACAAAACCGACAAATGACTTCCGCCGGCTACATCCTGAAATAACCTTCCGGCTGAATGCTTCAAATGACCGCCTGGATCTTGACCGGCACGACGCAGACATCGCGATCAGAGCGTCTATTAGTCCGCCGGCCCATCTGATTGGTAGAAAAATATCCAATATGGACTTTGGGCTCTATGCCTCCAGGAACCTCCCTAAGTCTTTGTTTGCAGCGCCATTTGAAAACCGGGACTGGTTGGGGGTGGATACGCCGCTCATGGAATCGGTCGCTGCAAAATGGATTGAAGAATACATACCGAAATCGAAGATTGTTATGCGTTCGGGCAGTTTCCTGACACTTGCGGCGTTTGCAGAGCAGGGGGCAGGATTCGCGTTGCTTCCAATATTTGTCGGGGATCGGTCAAAGAAGCTTGTCAAAACTGACCTCAACACCAAAACGCCGTCCGCCGAGCTTTGGATTTTGACCCACAGAGATGTGTTGGCATCTCCCAGAATTCGCTTGGCAACGGAATATCTGTTTCGATTCATGCGGAAGCGAAGACACCTGTTTGCGGGTGAATAAGCGCACCTGGTGATTTGTCCAAACGTACCGAATCGCTCTCCGAAACGCCAAGGCAATCAAATACCGAATATTGAGATTTCTCTCCGCCTTTGCGCTAGTTTTAGTCAAATTAACAAAAATTAGCCAAGAGTAGTTTCCATCCAACATTGGAAGGCGCCAACTGCCGACATTTTAGGCTTTTTGCCGATTACTTGCTCAAATCTTTCGGCAGTTTCTCCACAGCTGAAACACTAATTTCTGTTTGATGCGTTTACCTCATGCCAGTGTGTGTTAGCCTTTGGTTGCATTATTGGCGGATAGTATTACGGGGACTAAGGCATGGAATTTCTTGAGACCATCTTTGGGTTAATTGGTGACTTGACTTGGGGGTGGGCATTGATCCCGTTCCTGGTGATTTTTGGCTTGTTTCTTACAATAGCCACCAACTTCGTCCAGTTTCGCTATTTCAAAAGAATGTTCAGGGTTCTGAGCGGCGACAATCAATCCGCTGACCCAAATACGATCTCTGCACGCGAAGCCTTGTTTGTATCGGTCGGTGGCCGCGTTGGCGGAGGTAACATTGCCGGTGTCGCCGTAGCGATTACCCTCGGTGGACCAGGCGCCGTTTTCTGGATGTGGATGATTGCACTCGTCGGCATGGCAACAAGCCTTGTCGAGTGTACGCTCGCCCAGGTTTTCAAGCGTAAACAGGATGACGGTTCCTATAGGGGCGGCCCTGCACGAATGATCATGTATGGCTTGGGTTCGGACTATAAATGGCTGGCGGTTCTCTATGCCATCTGCCTTATCGCGGCATTCGGGATCGGTTTCCCCGCATTCCAGGGAAATACAGTCGCCGGCGCAGCTGAGAACTCGTTTGGTCTTGATCGTTATATCACCGGAGCGGTTTTGACAGCCGGAACCGGATTTATCGTATTCGGTGGAATCCAGAGAATTGCAAAGGCATCAGACGTGATCGTCCCGATCATGGCATTGGGATACATCGCGATGGCACTGGTCGTTATCGTGCTAAACATCGCTGAAATTCCTCGAATTATTGCCATGATCGTCAACAATGCCTTGGGATTTGAAGAGGCAGTTAGCGGTGGTATGGGCGCGGCAATTGCACAAGGCCTGCGTCGTGGATTGTTCTCAAACGAAGCTGGTTTGGGTTCCGCACCAAATGTTGCTGCCGCAGCAGACGTAAACCATCCGATCAGCCAGGGTATAACCCAGTCGTTTTCGGTGTTCATTGACACAATACTGATCTGTAGCTGTACGGCCTTCGTCATTTTGATGAGTGACGTCTATCAGGCAGGAGCGGAAATCGATGGTGTCGTATTGACCCAAAACGCACTGGTTTCACACCTCGGTGCCTGGACGCAATACTTCCTGACGATCGCGGTGCTGCTGTTTGCATTCAGCTCGATCATCTACAACTACTATCTTGGTGAGAACGCGCTTTCGTTCATGATACAAGCGCCATCGGCATTGTTCGTATTCAAGCTGGTTTTGATGGCTATCGTGTTTCTTGGCGCAGCCGCGCCAGGTGCCACAGCGGTGTTTTTCTTCTCGGATCCGCTAATGGGTGTCCTCGCATTGGTCAACCTGCTCGCGCTGATGATGTTGTTCCCGATTTTACGGCGGGTCCTGCGTGACTTTGACGACCAGAGAAAGGCGGGTGTTGCCCGGCCGATATTCAATCCGGAGCAATTCCCGGACCTGGATATCGATCATTCGGCCTGGCATCACAAGGACGCCAACTAGAATTCCTATGATTGGATTATTGACACCCGGCTCATGCCGGGTGTCTTTTATCGTAGGACGATTGCAGTACGTATCTCGTCCGAACGGCTGATAGTCAGGGCAAAGGAATAGTCTCATGGCGGGCGAATTCGCCGGAAAAACCGTCTTGGTAACGGGTTCAAGCGGTATCGGATTGGGCGCAGCTTTGAAGTTCGCCCAGGAAGGGGCAGCGGTATTCGTTTGTGGTATCGACGACAAGCTAAACGAAATGGCACTTGCCGCAGGTAAAGGCCTGGATTTTCATGTCAGCAAAGTAGATGTATCCGACCAGGACGAGGTTTCGACATGGATATCAGGCGTAGGCGAAGCCGCCCCCGGGATTGACGTCTTGGTCAATGCCGCCGCGATCCAGACCTATGGGACAATCGAAACGACTGACGTTGATCACTGGGACCGTGTCATGGCGATAAATCTGCGGTCCTGCTACCTGACATCACACTTCGCCTATCCGCACATCAAGGCCCGCGGTGGCGGATCGATCATCCATGTCTCATCCGTGCAGGGACATGCCAATCAGAACGAGGTGTTGGCTTATGCGACCACGAAAGGCGCGATCCATGCCCTGACCCGCGCAATGGCGGTCGATTGCGCAAAAGACAATATTCGCGTCAACTCCATCAGCCCCGGTTCAATCCGAACGCCGCTTCTGGAATTTGCTGCTCAGACAGCAGCAGGCGAGGACGAGGACATCGAGCCTGTGATAGCCGGATTTGGCAAAGCGCATCCAATCGGCAGGGTAGGGACGGTGGAGGAAACCAGCAATCTCATCGCCTTCCTTGCCAGTGATAGTGCTGGATTTTGTACCGGCGGCGATTACCTGATTGACGGAGCGCTGACAGCCCATATCGGCGTTTAGATAATTCTGCCCATTTATTTGGATGGCTGAACCAAACGGTCGCCAATATCCTCAAAATCGCAACAGCCCAGCTGCGCAATTGTTCGGTCGACTTCACTCGCCAGCAGTTCGATCACATGACGAATTCCCTGCTCCTGACCCAAAGCTGCCGCATAGAGGAAAGGTCTCCCGACAAAGACAAAATCCGCACCGAGCGCCAATGCCTTCACCACGTCCAGACCACGCCGGACGCCGCCATCAAACAGGATTGCCATCTCACCCTTTTCTGCGGCAATCTCCGGCAGGACCTTTAACGGTGGCACGGCTGTATCCAGCATTCGGCCGCCATGGTTGGAAACAAAAATTCCATCCAGTCCTGCTTTGGCTGCAGTCTTGGTATCCTCGGGAGACAACACTCCCTTGAGTAACAGTTTGCCTTTCCACTTGTCGCGCAGCCATTTGATATCCTCCCAATCCAAGGCGTCGCGGACATGGCTGCGCTGCTTTACCTTGGCGGAAATAATCGGAATCCTCTCCAGCGTTCCATAGTTCTCAATATGCGGCATGCCGCTCGCCAAAAGGGTTCGCATAAAGGTGCCCGTCAACCAGCGTGGATGAAGCAGACCATCAAGTAAGATCTTGAGATTGGGGCGCATTGGATATTCAAATCCTCGCCGATAATTCGCGGCGCGATTGCCCGGCACCGGCACATCGACCGTAATGACCAGATTGCGGATGCCAGTTTTCCAGACACGGTCAGCAAGCTGACCAATGCTTTCACGATTGGCTTCGACATAAGCCTGAAACCAGACATCAGGATTTGCCTCCGCCACTTTCTCCATCGGCACCAGGGCACTTCCTGACATGACAAAGGGAATGTTCGCGGCACGAGCCGCACGAGCGAAATTCAGATCCGCCTCGAAACCGAATACCGCACTTGCCCCCATAGGCGGAATACCAAAGGGCATGGCGTAGGTTTTGTCGAACAGGTTTCGCGCTATGGAACGTTTGGAGACATCTTTCAGCACCCTTGGCTGCAGCCAGATATCATCGAATGCCCGGCGATTGCCATCGCGCGAAACGTTTTTCTCCGTGCCAGTTGATGCAAATTCCCACAATGCCCAGGGCAGATAGGATTCAGCAGGATCTTCCAGATCTTCCAGGCATTTTATATTTCGAAATCTGTGCGGAACCGGCACGATGAATTTCCCTTGCAAGGACGTGTAGAACTTTAGCGAACGGTCTCAACAGATGGAACCATTGCGAGATAGGCAGGATGCCTTCCGATACCAAATCGGCTTAATGCTCGGTGCGTTCTGCCCAGCCAGCGAAAATCTGCTCCAATAAAACGACAGCGTAGTACAGAACGATACCAAGGAAGGCGAGAGCAATCAGTACCGAAAACATCAGCGGATAATCACCATTGGTCTCGCCCGACTTGAACAATGCGCCCAATCCGCGTCCATGCGGCGATACGATCTCGACCAGATTGGTACCAATAAAGGCAAGCGTTACGGCAACCTTTAGCGCACCGAAGAACTCGGGCAGGGTTTTAGGCAAGGCAATCTTCGAGAATATCGTGAACTTTGATGCACCCAACGAACGCAGGATATCGCGATATTCGGGTTCGAGCGTGGACAGACCGATCCCGACCGAAACAGCGATCGGGAAAAAGGAAATCATGAAGGCCATCAACACGGTGTTTAGGTCGTGTTGGCCGATGAAGATCAGCGCGATAACCGGCACCAGCGTTGCTTTCGGGATGGCGTTGAACCCGACCAGCAGGGGATAAAGACCGTCGCGGACCGTGCGCGAAAAACCCATCAGCATGCCAAGAAATGTCCCGACCAACACTGCTATTGCCAATCCGGCTACAGTTCGCCAGAGCGTCTGCCAACCCATTTCCAGAAACAAACTCCAATATTTCACATAGGCAGGTATCAGATCGGAGGGCGAGGCCATTTTGTAGTTCGGCCAGCCATTGATCCAGACGATGAACTCCCAGAACATAAGAAAAATGATGATTGCAGCAATCGGAACACCTATCCGCCGAACAGCGTTCATTTCTCTTCCTCCGTGGTCCTGCCTTGGGCAATTCGAATCTGATCTCGCAGGGTATGCAGCATGTCGACGCACTCCGTCGCGAACAATCCGTCGATAACCCGCGGACCAGGAAACGCCACGTCCAGTATGAATTGCCTGGTCGCAGGTCTTCCCGATAAAACGATGACCTGATCTCCCAAAAAGACGCTCTCCCTTAAATCATGCGTAATCAGCACCGACGTGAACGGCTCCTTTTCCCGTAAGGCATGCATGGTCTGCCACAAGTCTTCGCGGGTGAAGGCATCAAGCGCACCAAATGGTTCATCCATGATGAGCACATCAGGCTTGTGAACAATGGCCCGGCAAAGGGAGGCCCGTTGACGCATCCCGCCCGACAAGGCAGAGGGTCGCTTGTCTTCAAATCCCTCCAACCCGACCAAGGCGAGCAGTTCCAGGGCGCGCGCTTCCTTTTCCGCCTTGGGCATTTTCGGGGCCACGATCTCCAGAGGCAGGATTACGTTCTGAAGGATTGTCCGCCATTCCAGAAGAACCGGATTTTGAAACGCCATCCCCACCGTATTGCGCGGTTCCCGAACCTGTTCGCCGTGAAGCCAGACCTCACCGGCATCCGGTTTCAATAAACCGGCAATCAGGCGTGTCAAAGTCGATTTCCCGCAACCCGACGGTCCCACAACGGCACATAATTCGCCCTCCGGAACCTCCATATTCAAGTCGTCAAGGACAGGGAGCGGCCCGTTCGGGGTTTGAAAGGCGTGTGTCACGCCCTTGATTTCAATAAGGTTTGTCACGGATAAGATGGTGCTGCCCGCTAAAGTGGGCGGGCAGCTTCCGCATTATTGCAACTTTATTCCGCCTTCCGGTAAGAAGGATGGATCGAAATAGAGTGCTGCGTCGGGTTCATTTTGAAATTCGTAGACCGATTTGGTTTGTTCAATCGCCTTCGCCATTCGGTCATTGTCAATGCCGCCAAGTCCGTTTTGCTTTACGCTGTCCGTGAGAACATTTGCATCGATGGCCATTTGGAGCCGTTCGGCTTCAAGTGCTGCATCTGCAGCCGGATTTCTTTTGACAAGACTTTCGATGGCAGTCGCTGGTTCGGCTATTGCATCTTTCCAACCCTTGCCAACGGCCTTTATGAATCCTGTTACGACTTCAGGATTTTCCTTCGCGAAATCAGTATTCACTATGATTGCATTGCCGTAGAGCGAGACACCGTGATCGCTCATCAGGAGGATGGTCTGGTCTTCCATCGGAATGCCAAGTCTTTTCAGATTGAGCGTCGAAGAAAACGAAAATCCGGTAACTGCGTCGACCTTGCCCTCAGCCAACATCGGTTCCCTGGTAGGAAAACCCACAGGCTCAACGGTTATCTTGTCAACATCCAGCGCGTTTTCCGAAGCAAAGATGGGGAACTGCGCCCATGCGCCGTCCGGCGGCGGGGCGCCAAGCACCTTGCCTTCCAGGTCTTTGGGCGATTCAATTCCAAGGGATTTGCGCCCGACAACAGCAAATGGCGGTTTGTCGTAGACCATCATCACTGCGGTCACGGGTGCGCCAGGATTTTGGTCAAGGAAGCGCATTAATGAATTGATATCGGCAAATCCGATTGGAAACGCGCCCGTTGCAACTTTGGGAATTGCATCAAGCGATCCCGCGCCTTCGGAAATTTCAACCGAAATACCTTCGTCTTCGAAATAGCCCTTATCGATGGCGGCGAAGTAGGGGGCTGATGGACCCTCGAACTTCCAGTCCAAGGCAAAATTGACATTTTCCTGAGCCAGGCTGCTGGTGGTGGAGATGGCTGTAAGCAGCATGGCTGCTGCAAGCGCTGATTTGATCATGAGTTTTCCCATATTTTTGTGTTTGCCACACATTGAAACGCATGAACAAATTTTGTTCAAGGCCAAACAATAGGCAGACCATGCCCAATTCGATGCAAAACGTTTATTTGATTGAAGCTTGGGAACGTGTTGTGTCGTTCGGTCTATCTGGAAAAGTCAGTAGCCAGAAGGTCTCCGCAATGGTTGACAACGCTGACCGCTCGCCTGCGGTATTTGAGCCGCTGGGCTGTTCGCTTGTTAGGTTGCAAATTGAACGCCTGAGCTAAATGCCTTGCCGCAAGCCTCAAAAGCGAGTTGCATTGAAATCAACCATCAGCCTCATCCATCAGACTGCGCACCCAGCGTGCTACAAAGTATGTGGCTGGAACACCAATTGGAACCGCATAAATGAGGGATTGTACAGGCGAAAACGCGGGCAGTCCGACGAATTGCCACATCAGGCTCAACATGAACAGATTGACGGCGACAGCGGCAGCCGTGAATGGATAAAGCACCACCGCGAGCTTGCGGACGGACCATGAACCTCCATTCACTTGATTGCTTGGCTGTCTCATACTGCTTTATTTCGGGTAAAGTCGGCCTGCAGCGTGTCGGCGATCAGACTGGCAATACCATCGTATTGGCCAAAAGGCGGCAGGACAGCACCCTGAAACCCGGCTTCTTCAAGTGCTTCGGGAATATCATCACGCACATGTTCGCCTTCCATCGCAAAGAATGGCAAACAAAGTGACGGTCTGCCCAATCCAGACGCCGCCTCGTTCAAATAGGGAGCTTCCTCGACAAAGCCGACAGTGATTTCCGCGCATGGCAAGATTTCGGCAAGATTTTCTGCAAAAAGTCTTGCCGATCTGGCGGCAGCTCCTCCCTGCGCCGAGCCATGAGCGGCAATCAATATGTGTGTGTTGGAAATGTTCCATCCGGCAGCTTCAACAGACCGCGATACCGCTTGGGCGGCAAGTTGGGGTAGTCTGGAATCCAGCCCCAAGGGTGGCAGCAACCGCAGCGTATGATTTGCCAATCGTTTTGGCAAAGCGGTTTTTACAAACCATCCGTCCGACATGAACAACGGATATAACGGCGTTTGCGAAGGCAGTTGATCAATCGTGCTCTCCAATGCGCCAGGACTTGCCATGGTGGCTGAAGTGATCTCAATGTATGGGAGGCGGCTCTGCACCCGCGCCGTTAATGCCGCCAATGCCGCTTCTGCTGGCTCAGGGTCGGAAGGTTGGCCATGGGCGACTATAAGCGCCTTTGGCAAATCGGTTTTAATGGCTGGTGCCTTCCGAGAATGTAATTTTGTTCCAGACATTGTATTTTCCTGAAGGTTTTCGCATCGGAAGACGCTTTACCTCTTCCAATGTTTCGGCATCGTATACGATCAAAGCGCCATCATCCTCCCAGACTGATACCAATGCATGCTTCCCATCTCTTGTGAATTCGACATGGGCAACGGTTGCACCGGGAACAGGTTGCAGCGTTTTGACTATTTCAAAGCTCTGCTTGTCAATCACATGCATCAGATCCTTATGTGGTCCAAAAAAAACATCTGACCAGAAATAGGGCGTATTCTCGTGGCTACGAAGAAAAAATCCCGGACCCTTGGTCTTGATTATCGAAATCCGCTCCCAAGTTTCGGTGTCGATGATCGAAAGCTTTCCTTCCTTCAAATGCGGCGTCGCCATTACGCGGCGACCATTACGTTCCCAACTAATGCCGGATCCCAGATGTGGAAGACCGTCCAGCGGCAATTCGGCAATTTCTTTACCTTCCGACAGGTTTACGACGATGGCTCGCACGCCATCGCGTGCCGCTCCGATCAAATTTCGATAGGCATCATCAAAGAAGAAATCATCAATTGGTTCACTGACCTCAATCCGCCGAAGTGCAAAAAGCTCTGCCGCGGCATTTTCTCCATCTGTATTGATTTCCCAGACTTCCGGTGCGTCCTTGAGCGCCAGGATAAAGCTGTTTCGCTGGGGCGCCTGATACACGGCAGAGACACGACTGCTGGAGCGATCCTTGGCCACGATCGGAACGACGCGTACCACGCCCAAATCATCGGTCGAAATTATGGTAAGCGTCATGGGCAGGTAATTGGAGACTGCAAGCCACTTACCGTCCCGGCTCATTGCAATATTACGGCTGTTCAGGCCGGCCCGCAGACGGCCGATTTCCTTTAGTGACCATATGTCATATTTTTGTACCCATCCATCACGAGACATGATGAATACATAACGCCCATCCGGCGAGAACTTCGGGCCGCCATGAACGGCAAATGGCGTATCAAATCGATCCAGCACATCAAAAGTGTCGCCGTCAAGTACACTGACATGATGATCGCCGGTCTCGACTACCAGGGTGATATTCATTGGATCGGAAGTCCAGACAGGTGCATCGACCGGTTTGTAATCCGGGTTCATCACGATGCTGTCCTCGATCTGGTTCCTGTCCCATGTCGGGATGAAATCCAGCGGAATCTTCAGCCAGGCCGCCAATTCCTCGACAGTACCGGCATCAAGCACCTCAGCGAAAGCGGGCATTTGAGTGGATGTTCGGCCCTCAAGTATCACATTGGCTACTTTCGGCCCACGCATCCGCTTTAGCGTTTGCGGGATCAGTGCTGGGCCTTCACCGCCAAGACGGTTCACGCCATGGCAGTCGGCGCAGTGCTCTGCATAGACTGTTTTTGGATCTGCATGGGCCAAATCAAGTCCAGTCAATAGAACTAAGGCGAGAGCAATCGCGGTTCGACCAATGCCGGCTACCAGCAGTTTCAATTTCGTCGAGAGAAATTCAACAAAACTGGTGTTTTGGATCATGCCGCTTCCCCCTGAATGGAGTGACACTCAATCGATCAGACTCTTCTTCAACGCCAATCTCGGCATTGCTCAGATAACAAGCTGGATCCTCCGCCCATGGATCTCCAGTGAGTTGCAAGGCGCGAATTCGCGTATTGCCGCCACAAATGGACTGATGCGCACATGCCCCGCATCGACCTTTTAGCGGACGGGGACGGGTGCGGAGCTGTGCCAGCATGGGATCATCACCGGTCCATAACTCGGAAAACGGTGTGTCTTTGATGCTGCCGATCGTGTAGTCGGACCAGTAAGTATCTGGATGTACATTACCCTGGGTATCGATATTGGCGACGCCCAGCCCAGACGAATTACCGCCCCAGGCCTCAAGGTGATCTTGCAGATTCTCGAGAGCGTCATCCGAGAATTTCCTTCGCGCCCAATTCATCATATAGACCGCATCTGCATCATTGTTGCCGGTCACGATATCCAGCTTCGGGCCACCATTGACACCCTGCCAGGCGTGGTCGATCAATATATCTAGTGCTTTCCTGGTATGGCTGTGTTCGGCATCTTCGCCGCGGTGCTTGTCGCCACGACCAGCATAAACAAGATGGGATAGGTAGAATTTATCGACGCCTTCATCTTCGCAGAGTTTCAGAAGATCCGGCAGTTGTTCGGCATTGTCACGGGTCAGCGTAAAGCGCAATCCCACCTTTATGTCGCGTTTTTTGCATTCTCGGACACCGCGGACTGCCTCGTCAAAGGCGCCTTCCACGCCTCGAAACCAGTCATTGGTTTTCCCGATGCCGTCGATCGAAATACCAACATAGTCAAAACCGATATCTTCAATCTTGTCTGCATTTTTACCGTGGATTTTCGTACCGTTTGTTGATAGCGCCAACATTTTTATGAAAGGCCTCGACGCCTTTGCTATGTCAAAGAAGTCAAACCGGTCCAGGGGCTCTCCGCCCGATAAGATCAACGCGTAGATGCCGAACTGTTCCAGGTCCTTGACGTTCGCCATGGCCTGTTCATGTGTCAGTTCACCGGGAAACTCCACATCTGCAGAGACCGTATAGCAGTGACGGCATCTTAGATTGCAGCGGCGCGTCAGGTTCCAGATCACCACCGGTTTAACCAATCCCGAACCGCGTCTCGTGCGAACCGGTGTCGGATGCGCTAACTGATGCATGTATTCAGACATACGAAACATGGCATATCGTCCATTTGTGGAGCTGCAATTGCTAAAACTCCATCAAATTGACACGCAGTCCCGCGGTTCGCCTTGACTTCGGTCATGTCATTGGAGGAAGCAATAAGTTGCTACTTCCGGACTTTGTTGCCGATATTGTATTTTCCCAGCGGCTTGTGCATGGGAAGACGCTTAAATTCTTCAAGCGTGTTGGCGTCATAAATGACCACCGCCCCATCTTCTTCCCAGATCGAAACCAGCGCATATCTTCCATCACCGGTAAATTCGATATGGCCGGTTGTGGCCCCCGGTTTCGGTCGCAAGGTACGCACGATCTTGAGGCTCTGCTTGTCAATCACATGCACCACATCCTTGTTCGGCCCAAAGAACACATCCACCCAAATATACGGCGAATTTTCGTGCGTCCGCATGAAGAATCCGGGCCCCTCTGTTTCAATGCGGTTCAATGTTTTCCAGGTTTTCGCGTCAACTACAGAAATCGCGCGGTCTTTCAAATGAGGTGTGGCAATGACCCGTTGCCCTTTATGGGTCCAGGTAACTCCGGAACCCAGCCTCGGCCTTCCGGGTAAATCCAGATCAGCAACCATTTGGCCAATGACAAGATCTATCACTGCGCCGCCATCACCGCCGGCAGAAGCTCCCAGGACATATTCAAATGTCTCGTCAAGATAAAAATCGTCGAGGATGTCTGGAATGGTAATTCTGCGCTTGGGAAATCGAACAGCTTCTTCTGGCGGGCCTTCTATTCGGTAGTCGTGTACAAAGCCATGAAATGGTGGGTTTGTGCCATAAAATACCTCCCAAATTTCAGGTACATCCTTGAGTGCCAGAATAAAGCTCTCACTGGGCGGCCTTGTATATACTGCCGAGACCCGACTGGGCGTTTTGTCCTTTCCCATTATCTCATGGATTGCTGCAAAGCTGAGATCATCAGCAGACAATATTGTTAGCGTATTGGGAAGGTAATTTGCGACGGCGATCCATTTTCCATCATGACTCAGGGCAATGTTACGGCTGTTTAGGCCGCCACGCACCCGTCCGACTTCCTGTAACGCCCACAAGTCGTATTTCTGCACCCAGCCGTCGCGGGACATGATGAAGACAAAACGACCGTCCGGGCTGAACTTGGGTGCGCCATGTACAGCAAAGGGTGCCGCAAAACGGGCCATGAGCTCAAGCGTGTCGCCGTCCAGAATATTTACATGGTGTACATCCGTCTCGACGACCAGCGTGAGGTTCATCGGATCGGAAGCCCAGACCGGCGCAGTTACTATCTTATAGTCTTCGTTGAATGTGCGGCTGGCCTGTATCTGTTCCTGTTCCCAGGAAGGCACCTTGACCAGCGGTGTCTTGAGGAACGCGGCAAGTCGTTTGGCATCCTCTGGTGACAGCTGGTCCGCGAATGCAGGCATTTCGGTTGCAGCGCGGCCATTCAGGATAATTTCTGCAATTTTCGGCCCGCCCATCCGGTTGAGTGTCTGCGGGATCAAGGCCGGCCCCTTTATTCCCAACCGTTGCTTACCGTGACATTCTGCGCAGTATTCTTGATAGTGAACTGCTGGCTCGGACATGGCAGTAGAAAAATTGACAAGAACGGCGGCGAACAGCAGTATCAGTTCGATCCCGCATCTTGCTATGCGATGCACAACTTTCATTCTTTGTTTCGGAGTCGAAGGCCGGTTTTCTTCAATATCCTCGAAGAATAGAGCACATCGTTTGCTCGGCAGGCTTCTCCCAGAATATTGGCGATGTGGGAGCGCTTTTCTTCAACCTCCTCCCTGCTGGTTCCGTGTACCATTGCAAATAAATTATATGGCCAGACCGGCAGTGCCCTCGGTCGCTCATAGGAATGAGTCACGAAGGGCAGGGCGCCGACAATGCCGCCAAGTGAGGTTATCTGGCTGTCCTCGACATCCCAAACCGTCATGCCGTTGAATGTCATGCCGAGTTTGTAGTGGTTCGGGGCAGCAGCAATCCGGCGGATGACTCCCGATGCCTTCATCGCTTCAAGGCGATCAACCAGTTTCTCCTCGCTCATGCCCATTTGCTTTGCAACCTGCGCATAGGGTTCGGCCACAAGTGGCAGCCCGGCCTGAAGTGCACGAATGATATCCCGATCTGTCGCATCAATGCTCATGCTGTCACCCGGAACCCAACGAAAAATTCCTGGGTCTTTGGAAATCGATAAACGGTAAGTCCAGTCTCGAGTTCAATTGCATCAGAAACACGATCGATCTCGTCCGGTGTTTCGGTTGCCAGGACAAACCACATGTTCAGGTGATGGCTGCGTTCGTAATTGTGGGCGACTTCTGGTCGGGCGTTTACAATGTTTGCCACCTCATCGAAACGGTCCGGTGGAGCCGCCAGTGCACAGAGGCAGAAGCTGCCGCCAATGGCCGCGGCGTCGAAGAACGGGCCGAACCGTGTCAATATTCCGGTTTCCCGTAAATGCCGGATACGCTCAATCAGGGCTTCTTCGCTCAATCCCAATTCTTCAGCAAGTTGCGCAAACGGTCGATTAGTAATCGGCAGGTCATCCTGCAAGCGATTTATCAGGACCCGGTCCAATGCATCCAGTGTAGTCATGCCGTAGTCCCCGACAGGGCTTTGATCATCGCCCCTTTCTGTTTGAAGCAGCGTGTTGAGAACAATACCTTATGCGGAACATTTGCCATCTCCGGCATTGCACAAACGTCATGCAATACGTTGAGCGTTTCCGTCCGGCTGCGGCCATGAATCATGGAGTAAAGCCGATATGGCCAGATGTTTTCTACCGGCACACGTTCATAGCACAGAGTAACGCCTGGGAATTTAGCCAATTTCGGTCCCGCGGTATCAATCTCCTGCGGCTCCATCTGCCAGACAACCATCGCGTTGGAACTCCACCCCAGCGCACGATGCCGCACAATCACACCCAATCGCGATATTATCGCCGCGTCATGCAAAATTTTGACGCGATTGAGGATATCGTCTTCCTCGCGATTGAGCCTGATGCCGATTTTCCTGAATGGACGCTGGGTGATCTGCAGCCCACTGCACAAAATCTGCAGGATATCGCGATCGCCTTCTCGTAATACCTCAGTATTTACCGTACGAGCGGCCGGTGTCGGAGTTTGTTTTTTGTGTTCGTCCAATCGAAAGCCGAGATCTATATTGAATGGACGCACGAGACGCAAATCCAGGACCTGTTGTTGTGTCTTTGCTTCAATTCGCTTTATGGCCGCGTCAACATAGGCGCGGTCGGGCCCCGTAACTACGAACCAGATATTCCAGTGATCCTCTCGCAGATAGGAGTGGTTCACACCTGGTTCGGCACTGATATGCGCGGATATGGTGTCAATCTGATCATCAGGCGCGGCAACGGCTGCCAGGGTGCTGGCAGATATTGTGTTCGGCGAACAGGTCGCGCCAACGCGTGTTATCCGTCCGCTGCTCTGCATCTGTTCGAGCCGTTGCAAGACTTCGGATTCGTCGATTTTCAATGCATCAGCCAGGACAGAGAATGGGCGCGCTGTGATCGGTAGATTCCTCTGCCAATCATCCAGAAGCCGACGGTCAACGGGATCAGCGATGATCGACATGGTTTACAGCCCCGTCTTGTGCGCGCGCGCAGTGAAGAAAATTCCCGAAGGAGTGGTGGCATCAAACTCGCCGATTTTTTCAAACGTATGGGTGTCGTAGATTACAACCTTGTTGGCATCGCGCACGCTGATCCAGACCTCGTGGCCCCTGGGGGTGAACTCCATATGCAAGGTAGCAGGGCCCGGCTTTAACTCATGGACGATTTCCTTGGTTACCGTATCGATTACCTGGATCGTGTCATTTAGTGGATGTGCAAAATTCACCCAGACCTGGCGCCCGTCAGGCCGTGCTATTGCAAATACGGGCTGGCCATGGGTCTTTGTGCGGCCTGTTTCACTCAGTGTTTCTGAATCTACCCAAAGCACTTCATGATGTCCGACTGCCGGCAAGACAAACTCGCGCCCGGCCAATGCCCAGCCTTCAAGATGCGGCATCTTGTAGACCGGCAGT
>JANQQM010000140.1 GCA_028289365.1 Salaquimonas sp.
GGCGGCCATGCCCAGCCGCGCGGCAGTCTCGAATTCCGCGCCGCGCTGAATAGCAGCGATGATGGTCGCGCCCAGCGCGTCACCGGCACCGTTCACATCCTCAATGCTTGTCACGGGCGGCGGCCGCAACTGGCCGATGTCTTCGCCATGCCACCAGGTCAGCGGCTCGGCCTGGGCCGAGATGACCCCGCTCTTCACCCCGGCAGCCACAAACCAGTGCGCAAGCTCCCGCCCGGTCCCGTTCTGCTGATCCGACAGCGCCCGAGCCTCGCTAAGATTGGTGAAGAGCATGTCCAGCAAAGCCAGGATTGGCCGCAGTCGCGGCGCCTTCGCCGGCGAGACGGTTGCCGCACAAAGCACCGTCCGCTCACTTTTGCGGGCGGTGATCTCGACCAGGCAGGCTTCGCCGGGATTGGTATTCAGGCACCAGACACCGGCCCCTATAAACGCCGCCTCGCATTGGTCAAACAGTAGCTCTGCCGAGAGCCGCTCATAGATTTCGAGATCGGCCAGCCCGATCACAAGCTGACCCTCCGGGTCGGTGATCGCCGTATAGGTGCCGGTTGCCTCGCCGGGAATTTTAAACAGGTGATTGCCGATCCCGCGCTCTGCCAGCACCTCGGCAAGCAGCGCGCCGAAATGGTCTGCACCGACCGGGCTTGCTAGTTTAGCGTCCACCCCGAGTGCAGCCGCGGTGCTCGCCATGTTCAGTCCGGCGCCACCCGGCTGGTGCGAAACCGTGCCGGGATTCGACGCCGCCGGAACTGGCTTGTGCCGTGATTTTCCGGTCAGGTCGATATGCGCGCCGGTCACGAAAAGCACCGGCAGGTCAGCATCGATGGCAACGCTCAAGGGGTTTCATTCCCGTCTGGAGTTCGAATCATGATAACGGCTTTCTCGCTGCCGCCCGCAACACAATGGCACGGTTTGCCGCCGTCGGGGAACAGTCACATTATTATGTATACCGGGAAGGCAAATGTTCTTGCCCGAATCCCTGTCTGGAATGTTAGTAGAACATAATTTGAACAAATATTAAATAACCATTAAAAAACAATAATTTACAGTGACTTTACAAACAAGAACAAAATAGGTACATTCATTCAATCCGATGAAGGGGGCGGCTAGCCAGGGTCGTCACACTGGACATTGGCGAACCATTGGATGCTGGCACGAAGGATGTTAAAGCATGGCACAGAATTCACTCCGTCTTGTAGAGGATAATACGGTGGACAAGACCAAGGCATTGGACGCGGCGCTCTCCCAAATCGAAAGAGCCTTTGGCAAGGGTTCCATCATGAAACTCGGCAAGAACGAGCAGGTGGTGGAAGTGGGTACGGTATCCACCGGCTCGCTCGGACTTGACATTGCGCTTGGTATAGGCGGCCTGCCGCGCGGCCGCATCGTCGAGATCTATGGACCGGAATCCTCCGGCAAGACCACCATGGCGCTGCAGACCGTTGCAGAAGGACAGAAGGCAGGCGGGATTTGCGCCTTTGTCGATGCCGAACACGCGCTCGATCCCGTCTATGCGCGCAAGCTTGGCGTCAATCTCGACGATCTGTTGATTTCACAACCCGATACCGGCGAACAGGCATTGGAGATTGCCGACACCCTGGTTCGTTCAGGGGCGATTGATGTTCTTGTCATCGACTCCGTTGCCGCGCTGACCCCGCGCGCTGAGATCGAGGGCGAGATGGGCGACAGCCTGCCCGGTTTGCAGGCCCGGCTGATGAGTCAGGCACTCAGAAAGCTCACCGCATCGATTTCCCGTTCCAACACCATGGTGATCTTCATCAACCAGATCCGCATGAAGATCGGCGTGATGTTTGGTTCGCCGGAAACCACGACCGGCGGTAATGCGTTGAAGTTCTACGCCTCGGTCAGGCTGGATATCCGCCGTATTGGTGCGGTCAAGGATCGCGACGAGGTGATCGGCAACCAGACCCGCATCAAGGTCGTCAAGAACAAGCTGGCGCCGCCATTCAAGCAGGTTGAATTCGATATCATGTATGGCGAGGGCGTTTCCAAGACCGGGGAACTGATCGACCTCGGCGTGAAAGCGGGCATCGTCGAAAAATCCGGTTCCTGGTTTTCCTACAATTCAGAACGGCTTGGGCAAGGCAGGGAGAATGCCAAACAGTTCCTGCAGGAAAACCCGGCCCTGGCAGAGGAAATTGAATTGTCCTTGCGTCAGAATGCCGGCCTGATCGCCGAAACCTTGCTGGAGGGCGATATTTCCGATGCTGAAAAGGATGACAAGCTCGATGACGACCTGGATGATGCCGCAGAAGCCTGATCGGAGGTTTCTATCGGAATTTCGTCGAACTTGATTGTGCGTATCTGACACCCGGCGGGAATTGTCCCGCCGGGTTTAGCTTTTCTACCTTTCGCGATTGTAATCCGCCTGGGTCCATTACCCTGCTGGACAGCGCGCGCGGGCGGCGATAAAAGCGGATAAATCCACGATGATGCAAGAATTGCTGTCATTTGTGGCTGTATTTCATTCTCCATTGGAACCGGAAAATTCATGAGCGGCGTAAACGAAATCAGAACGGCATTTCTCGACTATTTCGCAAAAAATGGTCATGAAGTCGTTGCCTCAAGTCCCCTGGTACCGCGCAATGACCCGACATTGATGTTCACAAATGCCGGCATGGTGCAGTTCAAGAACGTCTTTACCGGGTTGGAAAAGCGTCCCTATAATCGCGCCGCCACCTCGCAGAAATGCGTCCGCGCCGGCGGCAAGCATAACGATCTGGACAATGTCGGCTATACCGCCCGCCACCACACATTTTTCGAAATGCTGGGGAACTTTTCCTTCGGCGACTATTTCAAGGAGCACGCGATTGAACTCGCCTGGAACCTGATTACCGCCGAGTTCGGACTGGCGAAGGACAGGCTTGTTGTGACCGTCTTTGCGGAGGATGATGACGCCTTCAACCTATGGAAAAAGATTGCGGGCCTGAGCGAAGACAAGATCATCCGGATCGCGACCAGTGACAATTTCTGGGCCATGGGCGATACCGGCCCGTGCGGCCCGTGTTCGGAGATTTTCTTTGACCATGGCGACAAGATCTGGGGCGGACCTCCGGGAAGTGCAGAAGAAGACGGCGATCGGTTCATCGAGATCTGGAACCTGGTCTTCATGCAGTTCGAGCAGCTGACTCTCGAAGAGCGGGTTGATTTGCCGAAGCCTTCTATCGATACCGGTATGGGTCTGGAACGTATCGCGGCCGTCATGCAGGGCGTCCATGACAATTACGAGATTGATCTGTTCAAGGCACTGATCGCTGCCAGCGTTGAAGCGACAGGCGTCCCGGCTGAAGGCAAGGCGGTTGCCAGCCATCGCGTCATCGCCGACCATCTGCGCGCCAGCTCCTTCTTGATTGCAGATGGTGTCATGCCGTCCAATGAAGGCAGGGGTTACGTGCTGCGCAGGATCATGCGCCGCGCCATGCGCCACGGCAGCCTGCTGGGCGCACGTGAGCCACTGATCTATAAACTCGTCCCGGCGCTTGTGCGGGAAATGGGTGTGGCCTATCCGGAATTGGTGCGTGGCGAGGCGATGATTACCGAAACCCTTGAACTAGAAGAGGTCCGGTTCCGCAAGACGCTGGAGCGTGGCCTGAAACTGCTCGATGAGGCAAGTGCGGATCTGGGCAAGGGCGATGAGCTTGATGGCAATACTGCCTTCAAGCTTTACGACACCTATGGTTTCCCGCTCGATTTGACGCAGGATGCCTTGCGCGCCCGGGATATCACCGTCGATCTGAAGGCATTCGACGAGGCGATGGAACGCCAGAAGGCCGAAGCCCGTGCCTCCTGGGCCGGCTCCGGGGAGGCTTCGGATGAAAAAATCTGGTTTGCTATTCGCGAGCGCGAGGGTGCGACTGAGTTTCTTGGCTATGAAACCGAAATTGCCGAAGGCGTGGTCCAGGCCATCGTGCGCGATGGTGAGGAGGTTGATAAAGCCGAAACCGGTCAATCGGTCGCAGTCGTTGTCAACCAGACGCCTTTCTATGGTGAATCCGGTGGCCAGCTCGGGGATCATGGAGAAATCCGGTTTGGCGATAATGGCCGGATGCAGGTGACCGATACCCGCAAACAGGGCAATGGCCTGCATGTCCATTATGGCGAAGTCATAAATGGCACATTGTCAAAGGGCGAACCGGTTGAAATGGAGATCGACCATTCCGCGCGCGCCGGTCTTCGTGCCCACCATTCCGCAACCCACCTGGTTCATGAGGCACTTCGGGAAGTTCTTGGATCCCATGTCGCCCAGAAGGGATCGCTTGTGGCTCCGGACCGATTGAGATTTGACTTCTCGCACAACAAGGCGATTTCAGATGACGAACTGCATGAGGTCGAGGAGATCGCCAATGAGGTGGTCAGACAGGCTGCGCCCGTCGAGACCCGGATCATGGCGGTTGATGATGCGATAGAAGCTGGCGCCATGGCGCTGTTCGGAGAGAAATATGGCGATGAAGTCCGCGTCGTTTCCATGGGAACGGCTACCCAGGGTGAAAAAGCCGGAAAGACCTATTCGCTGGAACTCTGCGGCGGCACCCACACCCGCAATACCGGGGAAATCGGTCTTGTACACATCTTGGGCGAGTCCGCCGTCGCCGCCGGCGTCCGGCGTATCGAGGCTCTGACCGGAGAAACTGCCATCTCCTATCTGGAAGATCAGGAGGCCCGTGTGCGCGATATCGCCTCAATCTTGAAGGTACCACCAGCCGATACCGTCGCCAGGGTGACTAGCCTGGTCGAGGAGCGTAAAAAGCTCGAAAAGGAACTTGCCGAAACGCGCAAGCAATTGGCAATGGGCGGCGGCGCTGCCCAGGGGCCAGAGGCCACCGAGGTCAATGGTGTCAAATTCATCGGGCAGGTTGCAACCGGCATTGCGCCAAAGGATTTGAAAGGCGTTGTCGACGAGGCAAAGGCGAAACTTGGTTCGGGAATTGCCGTCGTTGTGGCGGTTTCCGACGAGGGTAAGGCCGCGGTGGTGGTCGGCGTGACCGACGACCTGACTGACAGGTTCAGCGCTGTTGACCTGGTTCGGACAGCTTCTGAAAAATTGGGCGGAAAAGGCGGCGGCGGTAGGCCGGATATGGCTCAGGCGGGCGGGCCGGAAGGCACAAAGGCCCAGGAAGCCGTCGATGCGGTTCAGGCCGCGATCTGAAACCAGCTAAACTTTTGAATTTCAATAAAAAAACCGGCCAGAAATGGCCGGTTTTTCGTTGATCTTGCTGCCTGCTACTGCATGGCTTTTTGCAGGTTTTCATCAACCTTGTCGAGAAAGCCGATCGTCGTCAGCCAAGGCTGATCCGGGCCGATCAGCAAAGCCAGGTCCTTGGTCATATAGCCGCTCTCGACCGTGTCGACGCATACTTTTTCAAGCGTCAGTGCAAAGTTGCCGAGTGCCTCATTGCCATCAAGCTTGGCCCGGTGTGACAGCCCGCGTGTCCAGGCAAAAATTGATGCGATCGAATTGGTTGATGTTTGTTCGCCCTTCTGATGCTGGCGGTAGTGCCGGGTCACGGTGCCATGTGCGGCTTCGGACTCCACGGTCTTGCCATCCGGCGTCATCAACACGGATGTCATCAGCCCGAGCGAGCCAAACCCTTGCGCCACCGTATCCGACTGAACATCACCGTCATAGTTTTTACAGGCCCAGACATAGCCGCCCGACCATTTCAGCGCCGCAGCAACCATGTCGTCGATCAGACGGTGCTCATAGGTAATGCCTGCCTCTTTGTAGTCGGCCTCAAATTCATTCTCATAGACTTCCTGGAAGATGTCCTTGAACCGGCCGTCATAGGTTTTCAGGATTGTGTTCTTGGTCGACAGGTAGCATGGAACTTTTCTTTGCAGGGCATAATTCATCGACGCCCTGGCAAAATCATAGATCGAAGCATCAAGATTATACATCGCCATCGCAATGCCGGAGCCTGGCGCATCAAACACTTCATGTTCGATGGTCTCACCATCATCTCCTACAAATTTGATGGTCAGCTTGCCCTTTCCGGGAAACTTGAAATCGGTCGCACGATACTGGTCGCCAAAGGCATGACGGCCAACAATGATCGGCTGGGTCCAGCCGGGTACCAGCCGCGGAACGTTCTTGCAGATGATCGGCTCGCGAAAGATAACGCCACCCAGAATGTTGCGGATCGTGCCATTCGGCGAACGCCACATTTTCTTTAGCTTGAATTCTTCCACGCGAGCTTCGTCGGGCGTAATCGTCGCGCATTTGACGCCGACACCATGTTTCTTGATCGCATTTGCAGCATCAATCGTGATCTGGTCGTCGGTTGCATCTCGCGCCTCGACACCCAAATCGTAATATTCAAGATCAATGTCGAGATAGGGGTGAATGAGCTTGTCCTTGATAAACTGCCAGATGATGCGGGTCATCTCGTCGCCATCAAGCTCGACAACTGGATTTTCGACTTTGATCTTTGCCATGTAAACTACCTCTTGCTGTCAGGGGGCACGCCAACACATGGCGCTAATTGAAAAGATGCGGTTTCATATCAAATGCCAGCGGAAAGGCAATGCGTCCTTCGTTGGCAGTATTTTGAAACGTGGGTATTTGGAGGCAAAGAGATCGATTGATGTCGCCGGAATCGAAAATTGACGAGCTTGTTGCGTGGATGTGCGACGGCGCACCGCCCAGCGCCGACGGTCGACAGATTGTAACGCAGATATGCACCCGGTTGAACGAGGCGGGCATACCGGTCGACCTGTACAGACTGTTTCTCTTTACGCTCCACCCGCTTATCCGGGGTAGGCGACTGCAATGGACTAAGGACGAAGGTACCGTCATTGCCGAAGCAGATTTTGCCCTGTTTGAAACGGACCAGTGGCATGAAAATCCGATACCCCATGTCATAAAGACCAGAAGATCGCTTCGCCGACGTTTGATCGATGCGGATTGCCCGCACGACTTTCGCATCATCGAGGAACTGATCGAGGCCGGATTTACCGACTATATGATCCAGCCTGTCATCTATATTGATGGTGAGGTCCACACCATGAGCTGGACCACTCGTCACCCGGACGGGTTCTCGCAATTTGCAATCGATTCTCTCGAACGCATTCGCGCGCCGCTGACGCGACTGGTTGAAAGCTATATTTTGCGATTGAACGCAGCCAATATCATTTCGACCTATGTCGGGCGCAATGCCGGCGAACAGGTCTTGTCGGGTCAGATCAAACGCGGTGATGCGGAGGAAATTTCAGCGATTATCTTGTTTGCGGATCTCAAATCCTACACCAAGCTGTCAAATGAAAAACCGGCATCGGAAGTTCTCGATACGTTGAACCAGTATTACGATGCGCTGGCTGAGCCGATCGGCAAACATCAGGGCGAAATCCTGAAATTCATGGGTGATGGTTTGCTGGCGATCTTTCCGGTGGATGATCAGAACAGCCAGGAATTGGGGGCCCGTTGCAAGGGTGCCCATCAGGCGATCAGGGACGCGCATGCAGGATTTTCGGTGAAAGGTGCCGGTTTTCGAACCGCGCTTCATCTTGGCCGATTGCATTTTGGCAATATCGGCGCATCAAACCGGCTTGATTTCACGGCGATTGGCCCCGCGGTAAATCTTGCCGCGAGACTGCTGGGCGCAGCATCGGAACTCAATACCGATGATGTCTGCTCGCAGGCAATTGCAGAACTGTTGCCGGAAAGGACAGAGTTTCTGAGCGATGTACTACTGAAGGGGTTTCCGGAGAATCAGCCAGTCTACCAGATCTCGTAGCAAGATCGAACTGCATTGACGTAAGATTTCCTTAGCCGTTGTCTTGAGCTGATACGCAGTTTGGCCGCGTCAGTCCGGGCTTACCTTACGATCTGGGATCCTCGAAGTTTTGACACCAGCTATTTTCTTTCCCCGGCGTATATGCGAGGGAATGCCCGGTTGTTTGTTGTTATGAAGTGCAATGTCAGGATCGAACCAGAAAAAGCAAATCATCGCCGAAGGTCCGGCCATAATCCTGGCCGAGCCGCAACTGGGCGAAAACATCGGTATGGTGGCGCGCGCGATGGCCAATTTTGGCCTGAGCGAATTGCGCCTGATCGCCCCGCGTGACGGCTGGCCCAACGAAAGGGCAAACGCGGCTGCAAGTGGTGCTGATCACGTTATCGAGAATGTAAAGGTCTACGATACCATCGAGGAAGGGATTGGCGACCTCAAATATGTCTTCGCAACGACCGCGCGCCAACGCGACATGATCTCGACCGTGCATGGCCCCAAGAAGGCGGCACAATTGATGCGCGGCTGGTTCAATGAAGGCCTTCCGACCGGGATATTGTTCGGCAGGGAACGTTGGGGCCTCAACAATTCCGAGGTCGCCCTTTGCGATGCGATCGTGACCTTTCCGGTCAATCCCGGGTTTGCTTCTCTCAACATCGCCCAGGCAGTGCTGCTGATGTCCTACGAATGGATGACGACCCGTGATGACGAGCTAGCCACCCAGTCGTTCGCCGGTTCGGATTTGCCGCCCGCAGATCGTGCAGAACTGGTGGGGCTGATCAATCACTTCGAGGAGGCGCTTGACGAAGTGGACTATTTCTACCCGCCCGAACGGCGTGAGCGCATGCAATTGAACCTGCAGAGCATCTTCACCCACGCTCAGCTTACGGAGCCGGAGATCAGAACCTTGCGCGGTGTTGTTTCAGCGCTGCAGCGGCGCTGGGCAAACGGACGGGCAAAGGAAACGGCGGGAAATGATGACGCGTAGCATATGCTATCCCTGGAAGCCGTCCGGCGGAGTATGCAACTGATGACGAATTCCTCGGAGACGGATAAGGCAGGCCAATCAGTCGTGCAATGGTGGCAGGGGGTTACCGGATGGTTCAGCTTCGTCCATCACCGCAAACCTGACCTGTCATCCCCCGTACTACCAATTGACCTAGGGACAGTCACCGCAGCCCTGCTTGTTATCGCCGGTACTGTATTGCTCGCACTATTTGTCGATCCGCCCTATCTTTCGTTTATACAACAGGAGGGCTGGCAACCCGATGGTGCGTTCGAGTTAATCACCGAATTTGGCAGATCGGACTGGTTTCTCTATCCGACCGGAATTGCACTTATCGCATTTTCCTTGTTTAGAAGAGGCGGTATGGCCGCCCGTAAGCTCCACCGGGCCCACACCATCTTCCTGGCAATATACTTCGTCTTCACTTCGATTGCATTTTCGGGATTGCTGACAATGCTGTTCAAGTTTTTATTCGGCCGCTACCGGCCCGAATATGTCGAAGCCGGTTACGTCTGGCAGAGTGAACCTTTCACGCGCGGCTATGAATTTGCCTCTTTTCCCTCTGGCCATGCGACAACGGCTGGTGCAGCAGCCATCGCGCTTGCACTGTTGTTTCCCAGAATGCGGTGGATCTTTATTGTCGCTGGCATTTGGGTTGCAATTTCAAGACCGGCCTTGGGCGTGCATTTTCCCTCAGATGTCTTTGCAGGGTTTTGTTTTGGTGCCGCATTCACCTATGTTTACGCGCGTAGCTTTGCCCGCAAACGCCTTCTTTTTGCATTCGCCGATGCAGGCAATATCTTGCCGCAGTACCGATTGCCTTCCCGGATGATGAGAACGCGTAACGCAACGTTGACAAGCGAAAACACGCCATGAGCATTGTGATTTTCGATTCCGGCTTTGGCGGCTTAACGGTCCTGCGCGAATCTCGGGTACTGATGCCGGCGCAGCGCTATATATATGTGGCCGACGATGCAGGATTTCCCTATGGCGATTGGGAAGAAGACGCGTTGAAGGAACGCATGCTCGGTTTGTTCGGAAAGATCATTGACCGCCTGCATCCGGAACAGATCGTAATCGCCTGCAATACGGCGTCCACCTTGGCGATCGATGCGTTGAGGGAGAAGTTCCCCAATCTGATGTTTGTCGGAACAGTCCCGGCGATAAAACCGGCCGCCGAGCGAACCCGCTCCGGTCTTGTTTCGGTTCTGGCGACACCGGGTACGGTCAAGCGGCAATATACAAGGGATCTGATCCGCGAATATGCTGCCAAATGCCATGTTCGCATGGTGGGTTCGAAGGATTTGGCCGAACTTGCCGAAAACTACTTGCGCGATGGTTTTGTCGATGAGGCGAGGGTGGAAGCGGAAATCGCCCCCTGTTTTGTGGAGAAGGATGGCCGCCGCACGGATATTATTGTCCTGGCCTGCACCCATTATCCCTTCCTGGTAAACAGGATGCGGAAGATGGCTCCCTGGCCGGTTGACTGGATCGATACGTCAGAGGCGATTGCTCGCCGCGCGGTCAGCCTTCTGCCGCACAGCGCCACGCAATTGCGCGACGACAAACCGGATATCGCAATACTGACATCGGGTAATCCGGACTTCCCGACCGAGCGGTTATTGACCGGATTTGGCCTGGTACCGGCGAAAAGCGGTCTGAACTGATTGTACGACGGCTATTGCTTGACAAAACCTGGTTGCTGGCATAGTGACACCGCAATTCCGGGCGCTTATGCCCGGTTTTGTTTTAACGTATCCCGTGTCCGGTACTGCAAAACGTGCGCAGGCCGAACTGTCAGTTTCCAAATATGGAAACAGAGGAGGGTGCGTTTCCTTCGCCGCTTGTTTGCGCAAGGGGCCATGAAACTTTGAAAAGGAAATGCAATGAGCAAGCGTATCTCCGCGAAATACAAAATCGATCGCCGTATGGGCGAAAACATCTGGGGCCGACCAAAGTCACCGGTCAATCGACGCGAATTCGGTCCGGGTCAGCATGGTCAGCGCCGCAAGACCAAGCTTTCGGACTTTGGCGTTCAGCTGCGTGCCAAGCAGAAGCTGAAAGGCTATTACGGCAACATATCCGAAAAGCAATTCCGCAAGATTTACGATGAAGCCAATCGGCAGAAGGGCGATACATCCGAGAACCTGATCGGGATTCTCGAAAGCCGCCTGGATGCAATCATTTATCGGGCCAAATTTGTCCCGACCGTCTTTGCCGCCCGCCAGTTTATCAATCACGGCCACATCAAGGTGAACGGCAAGAAGGTCAACATTCCTTCCTACCGTTGCAAGCCAGGCGATATTGTCGAGGTTCGTGACAAGTCCAAGCAGCTGGCCTTGGTTCTTGAAGCCGTGCAGTTGGCAGAGCGTGATGTTCCGGAATACGTCGAGGCAGACCACTCCAAGATGAAGGCAACCTATGTGCGCAAGCCGAGTTTCGGTGATGTGCCTTATGCGGTCCAGATGGAACCGAACCTGGTCGTCGAATTCTATTCACGCTGATTTATTCCAGATCCGAAAAGAAGCCCGGCCCGTCAGCCGGGCTTTTTTGTTTTGGCCGTCTAATAGGTAGCTAGAAAAATTCCGAAATGCGGGCTATGGCTTTCAACATGGAATCCATCGACGAACGCGTGCTACCTCCGGAAATCTCTGAACCAATAAAGGAAAATGGTTCGGATGATGCGTCATTGCCGCCGGTATTTCGCGATGCGCCATCCACGGTGGAATTCAGGAAACTACGCAAACGCCTTTTGCGAAACACGCGCCAGGCAATCGAGGATTTCGAAATGGTGACGCCTGGCACGCGCTGGCTGGTCGCCTTGTCGGGCGGCAAGGATTCCTATGGATTGCTTGCTTTGCTGCTGGAGCTGCAATGGCGCGGTCTGCTGCCGGTGGACCTGCTGGCCTGTAATCTCGATCAGGGACAACCGAATTTCCCAAAACATGTCTTGCCGGAATATCTTTCTTCAATAGGCGTGCCACAACGCATCGAATACAGCGACACCTATTCGGTCGTCACTTCGAAACTTCCCGATTCAGCAACCTATTGCTCGTTGTGCTCCCGCCTGCGGCGGGGAAACCTGTATCGAATAGCCAGGGAGGAGGGGTGCAGCGCGCTCATCCTCGGCCACCATCGGGAGGATATTCTCGAAACATTCTTCATGAATTTGTTTCACGGCGGACGGCTGGCATCCATGCCGCCGAAACTGATGAATGATGACGGCGATGTTATGGTCATGCGGCCGCTTGCTTATTGCGCCGAAGCTGATCTGTCCAAATTTGCAAATGCCATGTCGTTTCCAATTATTCCATGCGATCTGTGCGGCAGTCAGGACGGATTGCAGAGAAACGCCATGAAACAGATGTTGGCGGAATTCGAACGAAAAATGCCAGGCCGCAAGGACACGATGATTCGGGCGCTCGGCAATGTCCGCCCCAGCCATTTGCTGGATCGGAAACTGTTTGATTTTGGCGATCTTGGATCGTCCTTAGTGCGGTAGCGTTTGGTCAAGCTTGCACGAAAAAGCCCAACCAATTACCTGTTGAGGTGTGATTCACACTAGCCGGGAGCAGAAAATGTCTGATTGGGGCAGGCCGTCCAATGCTTCAAACCCGCCGCGCCGACGCGGACCGGGTATCTTTGCAATGCTCATCATACTTGTACTCGGCGTGGGCCTGGGCGCTTTCGGTATCTTGTATCTGGAGCGAACAAATCTCTTGCAGCAATCCGGCGATACCCTGTCGGAGGTCACAAGTGAACTTAACGCACAGATCGCGGAAAACACGGAACTGAAACGCCAGCTTGCGGCCCAGCAGGATAGCGGTGGCCAGGCGCTTGATCTGCAGGGCGTACTTGAAGAACAGGAGAAAATTGTCGCCGAACTTCGCGCCGAAAACCAGACATTGAAAGATCAACTGGAAACGTCCACGACCGCTCCTGCCAATAGCAACAGTACAGAGGCGGTTGACCAACTGACCGAGAAAGTCGGTCAGCTGGAGGCAAGCCTGGCACTCGCCGGCCAGGTAAACGCCGAAATGGAAGCAAGGCTGAAAGACAGCGACAACATTGCTGATGAGCTTCAGGCCAGATTGGAACTGGCAGAACAGCTGACAAACGACCTGCAATCCAGGTTGGATGCAGCACAAAATGAGCAATCCTCGGAGCCGCCGAGTGAACCGGGCAACAACGCGGCAGTGTCTGCCCTTGAACAACAACTCAAACAGGCCGAGCAAATCAACACCGAACTTGAAGACAGATTGAACCTGGCTGAGCAGGTGACATCACAACTGCAAACGGAACTGACGGCTGCCCGGCAGGCGGTTGATGAAGCCGGGCGTCAAGCCGAAACGGGTCGCGACGCCAGTGCCAACATCGAAAATAATTTGAAACAAGCCGAGTCAGCCCTAAAACAAGCGGAAGACCAGTTGAGTTTGGCCGAAAGGCAAAAAGCTGAAGCAGATGAAAGGCTTAAACTCGCTGAACAGGTGAATAATGCATTGCAGGCACAACTGGATAATGCCGTGAAGACCGATATTCCATCACTCGAGTCCGATTTGGCCGAGCGGAACGAACAGTTGGAAGTGCTCGACAAAGAGATAACACGTTTGAACACACAATTGGACCAACTTGCTGATACCAAAGCAGTTGATTCGGCACGAATCACTGAAACAAGGGAAAATGCCGACGCAGAAATCGCCTCATTGAGTGAGGAACTGGAATCAATCCGTAAACTTGCGGAAAAAATGGACGCAGAAAACGCAACATTACGCGGGCAGGTTTCGCGGCTGGAAACGACCAACAAGGAACTTTTGTCGTCATTGGAAACGGCAACGCAACCAGCTGTTTCGCCGCAGAAGGACTCCGGCAACACTGCCAATCCACAAATGCCACGCACGCCGCGCGATCCATTGCTGGTAGCAACCGCAATGAAGGGCGCACCCGGGCTGCAGGATTTGGACAATGACCAACGCGACCGCATCGCCACGCGTTTGATTGAAGGCGATTGTGTGGGTGAAACGCTACAAGATGAGTTAGGGCGCGTATCGCCAATCACGCTGCGCGATCTTATTCGCGCTTTTGAATCCGATTGTTAGGAAATCTGATGAAGCTGTTGAAAAGATTCGTATCTGCCCTGTTCATGGCCTCCATGGCGGCCACGGCGTCGATGGCCCAGGAATTCGAAAAAAACATTCTGACCGGCGGACCGACCGGAACCTATATCAAGATCGGCCAGGACATTGCTGAAATCGGTGCGCAATGCGGCCTGACGCTGAATGTCCTGGAGAGCGCCGGCAGTCTTGAAAACTTCATAGGTGTCCGAAACAAGCGCAATACCCAGTTCGGAATCGTTCAGTCTGACGTGCTTGAATACCTGAAAACCTACGAGGCCAACGATCCTGAGGTGCAGGAAGCGGTTCGCGGCGTCCGGATCATGTTTCCCCTTTATAACGAGGAAGTGCATCTGCTGGCCAAGAAGGAAATTGCCTCGGCCCGCGATCTGAACGGAAAGAAGGTTGCCGTCGGTATCGAAGACAGCGGGACCTTTCTGACGGCATCGCTGGTACTTGATTTATTGCGGGTGAACCAGGCAGAGCGCCTTACCATCAAGCCCGGTGACGCGCTCAACCAATTGCTGGCAGGAGATATTGACGCGTTTTTCTATGTTTCAGGCGCGCCAACTTCGCTATTTGCTGAAGCAACGATCGATCCGGAAAAATTCCATCTGGTTCCGCTGACTGAAACGCCGCTCACCGCGACTTACACCCCTGCGAAATTGGCGCCCGGCACCTATCCCTGGCAACGGGAAGAGGTCGATCTGGTTGCGGTCAAGGCAGTGCTGATGACATTTGAATACAACACCGCCCGAAACCGTTATCACCGCCAAAGCTGCAAGGCGGTATCTGACTTTTCAAACCTGATTATAACGCGATTGGATGATTTGAGGTCCAAGGGCCATCCAAAATGGAATTCTGTTGATTTGGCCGACGTGCCGCCCAATTGGCAGGTCGGAACCTGCGTCAAGAATGGCATGGCGCTGGACTATGAAGTCGAATGTACCGCTCCGGAGCCCCAGATCCAGTCTTCTGACCAGGAATATCTTGATCTCTTGAAACAGCGCCTCCGCGGCAATTGACCGGCGAGAGTTCCCTGCCGATGACATATTGATCGGCAATTGGAATTTGCATGTGGATTTAGCCGCATATTCGACTATCTTGATGGTATGAAGAAGTTTCTGTTTCTTACGTTATCGGTAGTTATTCTGATGGTTTCACCGGTTTACGCGTTTGCAGGACCGCTGGACGATCTCATTGGCGAGAAACGCGCGATTTTGTTGTTTACGAAGTCTCGAAGCGAAGCCTCGCTTGATCGCCAGATAAGCCTGTTCTCCAAGCAGCGTTTTGATCTCGACGACCGCGACACCGTTGTCTTGCATACCGTGGACGGCCGCAACACCATGGCGGTGTTTGGCTATGCGCGGGTTTCGGACGGTACCGGCCGGCAGCTTGCCCAGATTTACGAACCGGCGAGAAACGGTCTGACGATTGTCCTGATCGGAAAAGATGGAACCGAGAAAGGACGGTGGCAGGGCGTCACCGACCCGCAGATCATTTTTGATCTGATCGACACCATGCCGATGCGTAAGCAGGAAATCGAATCAGGCGCTGCCGGCGGCTGACCCACGCACCTGAAACGTTGATTCCAGCCGACGACCCTCAATGTGGCATGGTCTCCTCTGGGTTGACCAGCAATTCGGCATTGGCAATCTGCGCGCTTCTTACCTCGAAGGCTTCCGATTCCTCGTCCGGCACCGCATCGCGCTGGGTCAGACGGTAGACGACGAAGGCAAGCGTCGCACTTGCCAGCAGGATTGCCGCATACATGAAGGTTTTTGGCCCGAAAACCGGTGTCAGGCTTGTAACAATCGCCGGAACTACGAACGCCGCTGCCGACCAGGCCACCAGCATGGTGGAAGCCAGCGGCACGAAATCATCCGGGTCTGCCCGGTCATTGGCGTGGGCATGGGCAACCGAATAGATGGTTTCGGTCGCGCCCGACCAGATTGCGAAGATGATGGCTGCAAGGATCAGCCCGGTCATCGGGGTAAGTGTTGCGGTAAAGGCCATGGCAGCAACCAGGACGCAGACTCCGGCCAGCACAATGCGCCGGTCGATCTGATCCGAGATAGCCCCCAGCGGCAATTGCACGGCCAGCATACCCAACTGCATCAGGAACATCAGCGTCGCCACTTGCGATTGCCCAAACCCGCTCTGTGTCGCATAGATCGGGGTGAATCCCTGCACGAGCATCGACAACCCCCCTGAAGCCAGGATTCCAACCAGTCCGACCGGAGAAATCTTCCAGGTGGTGCGAAGGTCGATTTCGGTTTTCTCCGGCGGCGGAGGTGTCGCCAGACGGGTCAGGCCGATAGGCAGGATTCCACAGGCGTAAAACAGGATGGCGACCACCGGTGCATTCGCCCCATCATCCGGCAGCATGCCGAACAGGAACGAGCCGAAACCCATGCCGATGATAAACATCATGTAAAAGACCGACATGGCCTTGCCACGCCAGCTATTATCACTGGAGTAGTTAAGCCAGCTTTGCGTCACGATGAATATGCCGTTGGCGGCAATCCCGTAGATGAATCTTGATCCGAGCCAGGCATAGGGTATGACGCCCAGCCCGATCAAGCCGGTCGACAGAATGATCAACGCCGCGAAACACGCATACATGCGGGCATGGCCAACCCGGCGGATCAGCGGTCCGGCAAGCAGACATCCCAGAATACCGCCAGCCGCAATGGCCGTTACAGCCGAGCCGGCAATCCATTCCGGATACCCTTCGGACGACAGCGTGAACGGGACATAGGCAAACATTATCCCGCTGCCGATTGCGCTGAACGTCATGGAGGTGAGAATCGAAACTATCGACAGTAGCGGATTCGGACGGAACGCCATGGCTGCAAACTCCGGTCGACCAAACTGAAGCGGCTTACAAACTGCCGTTTTGTTAGTTGGATACAGGCGCTTTCACCTTCACTTCGGCAGCGCTACCCTCTGACTATTTCACGCAAATTCAATTTCCGCATCAGCAGGATGCGACATTCCTGCTCCCGCGACGCCTCTTGCGAACGATTATGGATTGTCCGATTCAGCGCTTTTTCTGACCGACAGCGCGCCCCAAACCCTCGGGAACCGGCAGATTTGCATGCGCTTGAGCCACTCTGTCCAGATTTGCACGAACTTCGGCAGCCGGTTCGCAGGTAGCCCGCTCTTTCAAGGACACGTGAAGCAATAGATGTTCACCCGTGGCCAATAGGGTGCCGTCCCGATGATAGAGATGATGGAAAACATGCATTTTCTTGCCACCGGCATCGATAAGCTGCGTGGTGGCATAGATCGGTTCGTTCACCCGGACTTCTTCCAGGTGCCGGATATGCGTCTCGACCGTAAAGAAAGACATGCCAGCTTCTATATATTCGGCATCCACGCCCATCATCTTCATAAAGGCATCGGTCGCATCCCCGAAACACTGCAGATACCGGGCTTCGTTCATGTGGTTATTGTAGTCCGTCCAGTCCGGTGGCACCCGCCGTTCGAGCGTGATGATCGGTTTTGAATAATCACTTCCATCCGATTTCGCCGCACCCGCATCAAACAGCTTCTTCTCATATTCACCCAGGACAAGTCCTGCACCCCATTCATTGGCTTTCAGTGCCTGCTGGATCGCAACAAGATTGTCATCACGTATCCTTTCAAGCTCGGCCAAACTAAATTGGCCGGATTGTAGTTTCATCTGCGCGGCAACATTAGTGCCAGCGATGTCTTCGGATCCGTCCGCGAGCTGTAACGTCTCGAACAAACCCATCTGGGCAAATTGCAGACCAAAGCCATTCCGGATGATCTCGTCGAGCTCTTCGGCAGTACAGACATCCTTCTCGACCAGATGCAGCGCCTCTTTCCATATCGCTCCGAGTATTTTGCTGGCTACAAATCCATCCGTTTCTTTATTTATTTGGACGGGCTTCATGCCGATTGCAGAAAGGAAAGAATTGCCTCTTTCGACTAACCGTTGGCTCGTGGCTGGTCCAGCCACAATTTCAACAGCCGGCAACAGATAGACGGGATTGAACGGGCGAGCGGCAAAGAATCGCTCGGGATTTTTCATGCCTTTCTGAAGCCGGCTTGGCATTATCCCGGCGGACGACGATGTAATAATTGAAGTTTCGGGCGCTTCAGCCTCAATTTCCTGAAGCGTCGCAATCTTGAGGTCGATTTCCTCCGGCACCGATTCAAAAATCCAATCTGCGTTGCCGACAGCGTCGGCGATCGAGTTACAGACTGTAATTGAACCCTTTTCTGGACGGGCGGCCATGGTCAGCTTCGCATAGGCACGTTCGGCCTGGTCCAGAACCCGCGCCAACCGGTCTTCAGTTTCAGGCGAAGGATCATAAATTTTTACGGCAACTGCATTTTCTATCAGGCGGGCGGCCCATCCGACACCGAGCACGCCGGCACCGATAATCGCTACACTTTCGGGTTCCATCTTGCCGTCCAAATAATGTTCCATTGTAAGGATGGTTTCACGCGCCAGGCCTGATGGTCAAGCAAGCTTGTCATTGATTCCCGCAATGACTAAATGCGACTCACGGGATTTTGTTGGTAAATTTTGCCGCGTTAACGGAATTGTTCGAAATTATGTTGCAAGTTTCCCATACTGCGAAAAATTCCGTAACGTTATCCAAGTGATCGCGCCAATGTGAGTGCTTAGGCCTTGCAATCGATTAAATGAAACGGATATTCGCGTAAAGAAAAACACTTCTGATACCGAAATGGCTGGCTCATGAACTTTCCCCCACATGCAAAAACATTGAAATCGCTGGCGCTTGCCACTGCTTTTTCTGTACTCGCGCCGATAGCAATTGACGGCGTGGCATATGCACAGGTTCAACGCACTGCTGCCGGATCGGAACGGCCACAGAATTTCTTCGAAGCGCTTTTCCCCAATCTTGTTCAGCAAAGATTGCGCCGCGAACGCGCCCTTGTGCCGGTGGAAACCATCAAGATCAGCGCGCCCAAGGTATACAATTACAAGGCAGAGAAACTGGTCCGGATGGATCTTGCCCCCCTGACTTTCGCGGATGCCAGCGCCACCGAAGTAACGCCGCAACCGCAAGAGGCAGCCTTCACAGCAAACAGCGATACCGAAGTTGGAACCGATCCCCAACCAACCGGGTCCATTTCGCCTGAATATGTGGTCGAGACAGATTTCGACCGGATATCCCGTGCATTTGGCGAATTGTCCATAATGGCGGAACCCGAAATTTCCAAAGCCGTTTTCGATCACTACAGCAACAACCGGGAACTGATCTGGCTGGATCAGGAACTGCAACCAAACGCCCAAGCACGCTCTGTGGTTGCAGTGCTCGATGATGCTGATGCCGTCGGACTGGAAGCGACAGATTACGATGTAGGTTTCCCTCAACGTGATGCGGTGATCGATTTGATGGAGGCGGCCCGCCTTGAAATCGCACTTACCATTGCAGCCATTCGCTATGGCATGGACGCCTCAGCTGGCCGCGTCGACCCAAACAAGCTTTCCGGCTATCATGATTTTCCAAAAAATCGTGCAAACGCTGCTGCCGTGATCGAGGAAATGACCTCCGGTGGCCTGCCTGCCCGGAAGTTGATGGCTCTCAATCCCGACAGCGAGTATTTTCGTGCGCTTCAGGCAGAACTTGCCGAACTCGAGCAACAGACCGAAGGTCTGATCGTCATTCCGGCAAAGACGTTGATCCGGCCAGGCGATACCCATGAGCAGGTTCCGAATGTTCTTGCCGCAATTGCCAGGAAGGGCTCGGTCGACACTGCTGAAACGGCAAAAGCATTTCTTGCCCAATCGGAAATGGTCTACACTTTCACGCCAGAAGTCGTTGAACTGGTAAAAGCCTTTCAAAAAGAGAAAAGCCTGGGCGCTGATGGTGTCGTAGGACCTAACACGATTGCCAAGCTGACCGACGTCGATCCGGAAACAAAGCGCGAGCGCATCCTGTTTGCGATGGAAAGACTGCGCTGGCATCCCAAGGATCTTGGTTCGCGCCATGTCTTTATCAACCAGCCGTCCTATACCGCTCGCTATGTTGAAGACCGAAAGACCGAACTCGAAATGCGGGTGGTTGTCGGCAAGAACTCGAACCAGACCAGTTTCTTCTACGATGAGATCGAGACAGTTGAATACAATCCGTATTGGGGTATTCCACGTTCGATCCTGGTCAATGAATATCTGCCGAAACTCCGCGCCAATCCGGCCTATCTTGATGAGCGCGGCTATGAAGTGACCGACCGCAAGGGCAGGCAAATTTCGTCCGCCTCGGTCGATTGGTATACAGTTGGCGCCAAACCGCCATACGACGTGCGTCAGAGACCGGGCAAAAGCAACGCGTTGGGTGAATTGAAAATTCTGTTCCCCAACAAGCACGCCATCTACATGCACGACACGCCTTCAAAAAATCTGTTCAATCGCTCGACCAGAGCCTTTAGCCATGGCTGTGTTCGTCTGCACCAGCCAAGAGAGATGGCAGCCGCCGTCTTGGGCACCAGCGTTGATTACATTGGTTCAAGGATTGCCGGTGGCGCCCACGCATCGGAAGATGTTCCGGGCAACATCCCGGTTTACGTGGCCTATTTCACGGCCTGGCCAAGGGATAACGGCGAAGTTGAATACTTCGCGGACATGTATGGTCGAGACGGCCGCCTGAAGAAGGCGTTGGAGGTTACCCATGCGGCGCGGGCCGCAACCAGCTAGCCTCTGAGCACCATTAAAAATTGTTTCCGCTCGCGCGGCGCGATTATCGTCGCGCGCCCTTTGCCCAATTCGAGCCGCATTTTCTCAATACTTCCTTAAGGTTCCAGCAACCATAATGGAATCGTCGGGTAGGGCGAGTGACATATCATATCCCTTCTTTCGGCATTGCATGCCTGCCAGTTGCAAGTTTTGCACGTGTGTTGTTTAGCGCAGGCGCATGGAGGGTAGTGTGTTTCGAGTAGCTCTCGCATCATTGATTGCGCCGCTTGCGGCTTTGATCATGTCTGTTTCGTTCAGCGCCAGTGCGCTTGCCCTGGAAGCCTACATTTTTCGTGGCGCAGGTGACTTCACGTTCATTGCTAAAGGATTGACCTTCTCGCAGGGCATGGACACGATTGGTGAAAAGCTTGAACGAACCGGCGTCCGTTCGAAAGTCTATCGCTGGGAAGCAGGCGAATGGGCTTACCGGGATATCATGAAACGCAGACCGGATGCTGTGCTGCTTGCCGGACATTCCATGGGCGCATTGACCGCGCTGGCCATTGCAAGCAGGTTGAAGGGCACCGGAATCAGGGTCGCCTATATGGGATTGATCGATATTCCCGGACCTGCCGGAATAACCCCTTCCAATGTCGAGGTTGCCGAGAATTTTTACCACGCCTTCCCGGTCTATGGCCGTCTGACAGCCGGACCAAATCACAAGGGCGTCGTGCGCAATACGCTTATCTGGGGTCAGATCCATGTGACGATGGATAATTCCGAAAAGATTCACAATGCCATGCTGACTGCAGCAGCAGACGTCCGCGGAGCTCCTGCGGTAATGCAGGCTTATGCGGAAACGGAAAATTCCACCGAACCGCAAGGGGAAGAAGGCCTTGTTGCAAAGGTCAACAACCTGCTGACCGGTTCGATCAGGAAGGAATCTGAAGCCGAAGTGCTAGTCGAAACACCAGTCGAAGTAGCAGTCGAACAGCCCGTCGAGGTTGTGACTGCATCGCAGGATATCGACTGGCAGGCGCGTCAGCTTCAGTTGTATGCGTCCGATGATTTCGACGCCTCGAATGTTGCCTTGCCGCCAATCGGACCAGTGCCGACACCGCGTCCGACCTATTCGGCATCCTACGGCATTAGCCTGGTTCCCATTAACTGATTATCGGCTTTCATTCGAATTCCTCCCGGTTGATCGGATTTGATTTCGATCATTTTATTCGGCCTGTCAGTATGTGATTATGGTACTGCCGTTATCGGTCCGGCACGTCGGATCGTCGGTTAGCCTGGGAGGAAACATGACTGGCAGCACTGCAACCGCGACACAACCGCCAAAGATAAATCACATCGGTGTTGACGATGTTTTCCTGTCTTTGCGTGAAGGTTGGAGCGATTTCACCAGGGCCCCGATAATTGGATTGTTTTTCGGCGGATTTTATGCCGTCGGTGGTTTGATCATCCTTGCCGCGCTCAACTATTTCGATCAGACCTGGATGATTTTTCCGGTAGCAATCGGTTTCCCGCTTATCGGTCCTTTCGTGGCAGCGGGGCTGTATGAGACGAGCCGCAGACTTTCCGCAGGGGAACCGATAATCTGGAAGGAAATACTTTCAGTGGTCTTCAGCCAGCGCGAGCGTGAGATGGGCTGGATGGCATTTGTTGTGCTCTTCATCTTCTGGATCTGGATGTATCAGATAAGGCTGCTCACAGCCTTGTTTCTGGGTTCGCAATCCATGTCTTCAATCGAGGCATTTACCGATGTCATAACTTCGACCTCGGACGGTCTTGCCTATCTTGCCACCGGAACGATCGTCGGCGGTGTCCTTGCGCTTGTATTGTTCTCCACCACGGTAATATCGATGCCGCTCTTGATGGAACGCAGCTACGATTTCGTCACCGCACTCGTCACGAGCATTCGCGCAGTGATTACCAATCTGGTTCCGATGCTGACTTTTGGCTTCATCGTAACCGTCCTGGCCTTTATTGCATTGGTACCATTCTTTCTGGGGCTCTTGATTGTGCTTCCGGTTCTCGGTCATGCTACCTGGCACCTCTACAAAAAGGTAATTTCCTGATGTGAATCCCGCATTTTTTGCCGGGAACGCCGTGTTTTGAGCCGAAAATTGCCGAAATATGGATGGTACTCTTAAAGCTGCTGTTAAGTTAATGTAATGTAACAATGATTCGTAGCGGTAGGGGGGGCCGTGGTCCGATCCCCTGAATCAGGAGACTACCATGGCTGATGCGGCTAAAAATGAACCCTCAATGGATGACATCCTTTCGTCCATTCGCAAGATTGTTTCACAGGACGACAGGCGGTCAGGTAGCAATCCCGGAAGCGCAAGCGCACAACAATCGCCTGTGTCCGCCGAAAAGAAAACTGCTGGACCGGAAACCGCGGCAGCGGCAACGCCGCAACAACAGGCGCGACGCGCGGAAGATCAGCCTGAACAGTTAAATCTCGCCAGCCTGGCCGGAATGGTTCGCGGGCAATTGCCGCGGGCCGACGACGCTGCCGCACAACGCCCAAATCCCGCTGCATCGCCGGAAGGCCTGCAGGCTCGCCAACAACCATCATCGGAAACGATAGAAGTCGCCACCAAACCGGAGAAATCCCAGACGCTGGCAGATTTGCAGCGCACCGTTTCCTCGCACTTCCGGCCGACGGTCAACGAACCGGTTTCGACGCCAAAGGCGGAAGAAAGTCCTGCTCCTGATGTGGCAGCGGACGACGAATCGCAATCCGATTTGGAAAAGTTTGAAAAGGCGCTTGTGTCAAAACCGGCGCCAGGCGCGACACCGCCGGAAGGCGCGATGACGCTGAAGGACCTGGCAAAAATCGACAAGACTGCGATGACCAGTATGTCCAGGAGGGATTCGGCAGCGGAATTGGTAGCCCGGGCACTTGATCACCCGGACTCGCTCGATGTCGAGCCCGTCCAGCCCGCTGCAGAGGCTGTTGAACCGGCACCAGCTCCAGTTGAACCAGAAAAGATCGCCAAGAAAAAAGACGAAGCTACCGATGTTGAAGCGGGTGCCTTTCGCGAGGCGTTGGTAGCACCGGCAACACAGACAGCAGTTGCCGGTTCACTTGACCGTCTGAAAAAGAGCGTCATGGATGATCTGGATGCGCGCGTAGAATCGGTTCTGCGCCCGATGTTGCGTGAATGGCTGGACAATAACTTGCCAGCCATGGTCGAGAAGGCGGTACGCGAAGAAATCGAACGCATAGCGCGCCAGGCCTGACACAGCCTCAATTCACATTGATATTGCCGAAATATTGCGTTCCCTCGACAGCCTTGAGCACGGGAATATTACGGTGTCGACGAACCGCAGTTGACTTGTCCAAGCGCATTCGCTTTACACGGAAACATAAACGCCATTCTGCATTGTGGTTACGCAATATCCGCGGGCCGATTTGAGAGACTAAAGCGAAATGCTTGAGAAAAATTACGATGCGGCTTCAATCGAGCCGCGCATCGCTGGAAAATGGGAAAAGGCAGATGCTTTTGCTGCCGGCGCCGGTGCCAAACCTGGTGAAGATACCTTCACCATCGTGATCCCGCCACCCAACGTGACCGGCTCCCTGCATATGGGCCACGCGCTCAACAATACTCTGCAGGACATTCTGGTCCGTTTCGAGCGCATGCGCGGCAAGGACGTGCTTTGGCAACCCGGCATGGATCATGCGGGCATTGCGACCCAGATGGTCGTCGAGCGCCAGCTTATGGAACACCAGCAACCGGATCGCAGAACCATGGGGCGCGAAAAATTCGTCGAGCGTGTTTGGCAATGGAAAGATGAATCCGGCGGCTTGATCTTCAACCAGCTGAAACGGCTTGGTGCTTCCTGCGATTGGTCACGCGAACGGTTCACCATGGATGAAGGGCTTTCGCGAGCCGTGATCAAGGTCTTTGTTCAACTCTATAACGAGGGGCTGATTTACCGGGATAAACGGTTGGTCAACTGGGATCCGAAGCTGATGACCGCGATT
>JANQQM010000142.1 GCA_028289365.1 Salaquimonas sp.
GGCCTTGTCCTTGCAGAACTCGGCTACCGCTGCATGATCTTCGACATCAAGCTGCACAATATCGGCGACTTCGCCAATCCCGGCATTGCCCGGCGCGCAAAACAACCGATCGCATAGTTTCGATTTTGATATTTTCCACGCCAGCGAATGTTCACGGCCGCCACTACCGATCAGCAAGATGTTCATTTCAGCAATCCCTTCCCTACAGTTTCCTAACAGATCAATTCGCGCAGACAACCCGGCACCTCTTGGAGGAGGCACATTGTGCACTGTCACCGCAATTGATCTGTGGAGACTTGACCGAAGCGCCCAAAAACGGTTTCTCAAGCCCATGAACGAGACTGGAACAAAGGTCGCCGACGCTATTCGGGGAAGCTGGGTATATCAGCTCCTGCCGGAACAGTACTGGCCATATGCCCAGATGGCCCGGTGGGAACGCCCGATCGGCTGGCGGCTCTTGATGTGGCCCTGCTGGTGGTCCCTGATGCTGGCGCTGGCGGTTCAGCTACGGGCTGGTGGGGCGCAAACCGAATACGATTTGGTTGTTCCTTACGGACAAATCCTGTTCTTCCTGCTGCTGTTTACGCTTGGCGCCATCGTCATGCGGGGTGCGGGTTGCACCTTTAACGACCTTGTTGACCAGAACATTGACGCAAAAATCTCCAGAACGCGATCGAGGCCTCTGCCATCCGGTCGCATCACGCGGAGGCAAGCCTGGATATTCCTGATTGCCCAGTCACTTTGCGGTCTGTTGATTCTCGTTCAGTTCAACCTGTTCACCATCATGCTGGGCTGTCTGTCGCTGGTGCTGGTGCTGATTTACCCATTCATGAAGCGGATAACCTGGTGGCCGCAACTATTCCTTGGACTGGCATTTTCCTGGGGCGCTTTGATGGGGTGGGCCGCAATATGGGCAAATCTCGATTGGCCGCCAATCATACTCTACATCGGCTGCATCTTCTGGGTCATCGGATATGACACCATTTATGCCCTGCAGGATATCGAGGATGATGCGCTGATCGGCGTCAAATCCACCGCGCGCCTCTTCGGTCCAAAGGCCAAAACCGCCGTCGGCCTTCTCTATCTGGCAGCAATCACACTATTTGGGCTGTCTCTTTGGATGGCAGAGATGCCCTGGCTAGCCTGGGCCGGGCTTGGCCTCGCGGCAGGTCACATGGTTTGGCAATTGCGGGTGCTGCAAATCGATGATCCGGAGCTCTGCCTGAAGCTCTTCAAGTCAAACAGCCATTTTGGTTGGATATTCTTTGCAGGGCTGACCTTGTCAGCGATTATTGTGGGTTAAGTCTGTAATCTGGAGTAATATCGATCCCGGCCTATCGCCTTGCGATGATTTCCTCGCCGGTGATTTTTGTCACCTCACCAACAATACCAACTTTGCGCCGGCGCAAGAACCATGGACGGTGCTTTAGCGTTGCGAAGCGCTTGCGCCGTTCAATCGGCGCTTCAAGTATCAGCGCACCGAGGCGGTCGGTCAGCCTACGCGCGACATTGTCGTTCTCGATGATCAGCATTGGCAGGTTCATCATCCGGCTCCAGCTATGCCAGTCAGCGGCAATATCGTCCAGATCGCCGGAAACCAACAAAGGTACGCTGAGCGCGGGGTCGTGATGATGCAGTTCCAACGTGGCTGTGACTTCTCCGTCAGGCGTTTCTACCGCCTGGGCAGCTACACCCTTGAAACAATTTGCGGGGAGAGCCATCGAAACGGCAAGGCCGCAAGAAAGCTTTCGCTTCATCACTGCACCCTGCCGATCGATAGTGAAGGAAAACTCGCCTTTTTGACCGTATCCGACCTGGTGAGGAAGCTGGAACGGATCGAGCCGCATCCTGTTTTCCGACCAGTCCGGCAGTTTTTGCCGGACGGATTGTCCCTGTACTTCACGACGAGCTACTTGAGCCATTTTAGCCTCTCTGTCCCCTTCAGAGCCCGATCTTTGCCGGATCTCCTTTTGCCGCGCTTGCTTTTGTTTTTGTTCCGCGACTGGAGGGACAATAGCCCAAATGCCTCCCGATCTGCTTAACAGATAAGGTGAATCCTTTATTGATTTTTTGTTTGGTTATTGAATTATTGCAGGCTGTAAGAATTGGATAATGAATCTTTTCAAGAGCTTAACACGCATCCTGCTGTGTTGCTGATATCCGTCAGAGCACTTTGCCCGGGTTCATGATGCCCTTCGGATCAAAGGCGTTTTTCACCGCGCGCATCATCTCCATCTCTGTCGGGCTCTTCACCTTCGCCATGCTTTCGCGTTTCAGCTTTCCGATTCCATGCTCGGCTGAAATGGAACCATCCATTTCCACCACAAGCGCATGAACCTTGTCATTGACGGACTGCCGGTGCTCGAGAAAGGCTTCGCGGTCGCCTCCGACGGGTTGGGAAACATTGTAGTGCAGATTGCCGTCGCCCATATGGCCGAACACACATATTCTGGCATCGGATACCTCGCCCAGCACGATTTCAGACGCCCTTGCCACGAACTCCGGAATGGCATGCACCGGCACGGAAATGTCGTGCTTGATCGAGCCGCCTTCAGGAATTTGCGCTGGCCCCATGTCTTCCCGCAACTTCCAGAACGCATCCCGTTGCGCACCGGATTGCGCCATGACGGCATCCTCCGCCAGACCATTGTCCAGCGCTTCGGTGAAGATTGCCTCGGTCAGCGCATCTGCATCTTCTGCTGACCGGCCGGAAGAAATTTCGGCAAGGACATACCACTCATGGGGTTCTTCCATCGGGTCGCGGCTGCCCGGAATATTTCGAAGAACGAATTCCAGCGGCGTTCGATGAATCAGTTCAAACCCGGTAAGCGCCCCACCGGCCATGCCCTGGGCCAGATTTAAAAGAGAAAGCGCGTCGTCGGGGTTTTCCAGTGCCACCCAGACAACGTTCAACCCCTTTGGCTTTGGAAAGAGTTTCAATACGGCTGCGGTGACAATGCCAAGCGTGCCTTCCGCACCGATGAAGAGGTTCTTCAGTGAGTAACCGGTATTGTCCTTTTTCAATCTGCGAAGCCCGTTCCAGATCTCGCCATTGGGCAATACCGCCTCCAGCCCAAGCACCAATTCGCGCGTATTGCCATAGGCGAGTACACCGGTTCCGCCGGCATTGCTGGAGATGTTTCCGCCGATTTGGCAGCTTGCCTGGCTGCCGATCGATAGAGGAAACAGCCGGTCGTTTGCATCAGCTTTTTCCTGGATGGTTTGCAGGATGACACCAGCCTCCGCCGTCAGCGTATTGCCTGCCGTGTCAATGTCGCGAATCCTGTTCATCCGCTCCAGGCTCACAACAATCTGCTCACCGCTTTCGTCCGGCACGCCGCCGCCGGCATGACCGGTATGGCCTCCTTGCGGGACGACCGGTGTATTTGTTTCATAGGCCAGCGTCAGAATTTGCGAGACTTGTTCTGTGCTGTTGGGCTTCAGGACCAGTTCGGTTTTTCCAACATAGATGAACCGGTTCTCCTCCACATAATGCGTCAGATCATCTTCGGCCGTCAGCACGTTCGGTCTGCCGGTGATGTCAATGAACCGTTCGATGAGTGTGGCATCAGGCATTGTCATTCTCCGCGGCGGCGCGTGCCAGCCTGTCATTTATGGCGTCACCAAGTCCGCCTAATGGGATCGGCTCGACCGCGATCAACTTCGGTTCAAGTGAATCAAGCGCTTTGAGATGGTGATACAGATTGGCTGCCGCTTCCCGCAAATCCCCGCTTTCACTCAAATTCATTATCCTTGCTGCGCCGTCACGATCCTTGCCATTTCCGTTTGAGAATGCCAGTAAGCCGGCACCTTCAGGACATTTCGTGACTTCAAGCTGCATCGCCGCATTTGGCGCGTAATGGCTTTTCATCATGCCCGGCGCTTCTATCATATCTGTCGAAGCAGTCTCTACCGCAATCCCTGTCGCCAGTTGCATCTCTTCCGCGGTGATCACGCCGGGACGCAACAAGATCAGCCTGTCTGCTTCGGCTTTCACGATTGTCGATTCAATTCCCACTTCACAAGCACCGCCATCGACAATCAGCAAGTCTTGAGTCTTGAACTCGTCGGCGACATGCTGAGCGGAGGTCGACGAGATTCTGCCGGACTTGTTGGCGCTGGGCGCGGCGAGCGGCTTTCCAAACCTCTCGATTATGCGGCACGTCATTCCGCTGGGGCAACGCAAGCCGATTGTCACCAGACCGGCTGTAACAAGATCATGGACACCGCTCGTCGGGTTCACCGGAACGACGATGGTCAGCGGTCCAGGCCAGAACTTTTCTGCCAGAGCCAGGCTTGTTTGATTTAACAAACCGTATTTTTGCGCCATGTCCAGATCGCTGACATGACAAATCAACGGGTTGAAACGCGGACGATCTTTCAGTTCGAATATCTTGGCAACAGCGGTGCCATTGGTGGCGTCAGCCGCCAATCCGTAGACAGTTTCCGTCGGTATTGCCACGCAATCTCCCGCTGAAAGAGCATGTACCGCTTCGTCCACTGCTGTTGCCGTTTTATCCGCAGTTACTATTTTTGGCATATTCATTACATTGCCGCTCGAATTAAGTTTGATACCGCCTATAATCAGACGCAACCAAAGCAGCAACCGGGATAAGTGAAATTTGCGGTACATCTGGTACAAATTCTTCGATTGCTGCCCGGGATTTACAATCAGTAAATGGTACGGGTTCTCCCTGAACAACGTGCCGGGAGGACCTAATGTATCGCGCACCGGTTTCTGAAATTGCCTTTACCCTCAAGAAGGTCGCCGGCCTTGATGATGCAATCGGGGCGGGCGTTTTCGATGATCTCAGCGAAGATCTGGTGGACGCAGTTCTCGAACAGGCAGGCAAGTTTGCGACCGAGGAAATCGCACCGCTGAATCGCCCGGGCGACATGCAAGGTGCGGTACTCAAGGACTCGGCGGTAACCATGCCGCCCGGCTGGATCGAGACCTATCGAAACTGGATGAATGACGGCTGGAACGGTCTGGCCGCACCAACTGAATATGGCGGACAGGGCCTGCCGGTAATGATCGCCTCGGCGGTAACAGAAATGTGGAACTCCGCTTCCATGGCATTTGGTTTGGGGCCGCTTTTGTCGATCGGTGCCATTGAGGCAATTCACAAACATGGTTCAGACGAACTGAAATCGAAGTTCCTCGAAAAACTTGTCGCGGGCCAATGGACCGGGACGATGAACCTGACTGAGCCCCAGGCAGGATCTGATCTGAATGCGCTCAAGGCGAAGGCTGAGCCAGCCGGCGACGGGACCTACCGGATCTTCGGCCAGAAAATCTTCATCACCTATGGCGAACACGATCTGACCGAAAACATTTGTCACTTGGTGCTGGCGCGACTGCCCGATGCGCCTGCCGGTACAAGGGGTATCTCGCTGTTTCTGGTGCCCAAATTTCTGGTCGATGATGCAGGCAATATCGGCGAGCGCAATGACGTCTTTTGCCAAAGTCTCGAACATAAACTTGGGATTCATGCCAGCCCGACCTGTGTCATGATTTACGGCGATGGGTTTGCTGGTGACGAACCGGGGGCTATCGGCTATCTGATCGGTGAAGAAAATAAGGGCTTGGCCTGCATGTTCACCATGATGAACAACGCCCGCCTCAATGTCGGTATTCAGGGGGTTGCGGTGGCCGAGGCTGCCTATCAACAGGCATTGGCCTATGCGCAGGAGCGCAAACAGGGAAGATCGCTGGATCATGATGGCCCCGGAATGAGCCCCATAATTGAGCATCCAGATGTCGCGCGCATGCTGCTCACCATGAAAGCCAAGGTACAGGCAGCGCGAGCTATCTGTTACAATTGCGCCCACGCAATCGACATGGCGGATCTGGTAAATGGAGATGCGTCCAGGTCCGAGACAGAACGGGCAAGTCTGCTGACTCCGGTGGCCAAGGCATATTCAAGCGATGTTGGATTTGAAGTCGCTAGCCTCGGCGTCCAGGTCCATGGCGGCATGGGATTCATCGAGGAAACCGGCGCGGCCCAATATCTGCGCGATGCGCGTATCAACCCGATTTATGAAGGCACAAACGGCATTCAGGCAATTGATCTCGTTCTTCGAAAACTGTCGCTTTCAGACGGTCAGGCAGTAGAAGCCTATATTTCGGAACTGCGTGAAATCGCCGTCGCTGTCCAGGGCGTAAATCACGATGATTTCGGCGAAACCGCATCAAGACTGTCCGATGCGCTGGATGATCTTTCTGAAACAACGGAATGGATACTTCAAGCATTGTCACAAGGGAGAAAAGATGAGGTCTTGGCCGGTGCTACCCCTTATCTGCGATTATTTGCGATTTCAGCCGGTGCGGCCTATCTCGCCAAGGCTGGTCTTGCGGACTCGTCAAGGTCAAGACTGGCGCGGTTCTTTGCAGAAAATGTCCTGCCCGATAGTGCAAGCCTGAAACGCCGCGTGACCGAAGGTGCGGCAAGCCTGGAAGCTGCGCATTCGATCCTCGAAGCGAGCTAATGATCTGGAAAAGTCGAGGAGTTGCTAATGAGCGAGCACATTGAAACCATCCGCGCTCAAGGCGTCTTGACCATTCGGATGAACCGGCCCGACAAAAAGAACGCCCTGACCACCGGCATGTATCGTGGCCTGGCAAGCGCAATATCCGACGCTGAAAAGGATGACGAAGTGTCAGCCATCCTGATACTCGGTGTGCCGGGCGCCTTTAGTGCTGGGAATGATATTGCCGATTTTCTGGCTGCCGCAACGGGCCAGGAGAACGAGCCCTTGGCGGCCTTTGATTTCCTCGAAAAGATCATCATGGTCGAGAAACCGTTGATTGCAGGTGTTGACGGCCTTGCCATTGGGGTCGGAACGACAATGCTGATGCATTGTGATTACGTCATTGCATCCAATCAATGCCTGTTCAGGACACCCTTCGTGGACCTGGGCCTGACTACCGAGGCTGGTTCGAGCCTGATTGGACCCCGGATAATGGGTCATCACCGGGCGTTCTCGCTATTGGTTCTGGGAGAACCGATGAACGCCGAAGAAGCGCTCACCTGCGGCCTGGTCAATCGGGTCGTTACCCCATCCGAACTGGAAGAGTCGGCAATGTCGGTAGCAGCTGGGACAGCCGCGAAACCGGCTGAGGCATTGAAAGTTACTCGTGACCTTGTTCGCGGTGATCGTCATGATGTGCTCGACCGGATGCGCCACGAAATGGATTTGTTTGAAGAGCGCCTTAAGTCGGAAGACGCACGCGCCGCAATCGATGCTTTCCTGAACAAGGGAAAGTAAACTGCTAACTCGTTGCTTAGCGTTCCAGCAAGGCAACAGCTTCCACATGGGGCGTATAGATGAACTGATCGATCGGCGTCACCGATTTCAATTGATATCCACCCTCAATCAGGATTCCCAGATCGCGTGCGAGCGTCACCGGATTGCAGGAAACTGCCGCGATTTTGGCGACCCCGGAATTTGCCAGTTCCTGAGCTTGTTCCTGCGCGCCAGCTCGCGGTGGATCAAAGACGACACCTTCGATTTTCTTCAGTTCTGCCGCATTCATCGGCCGACGATATAGATCGCGCCGTTCCGTGGTGATGTGCTTGAGGGCACTGCCGGTTCCCCGCCATGCTTGATCCAGGGCGGAAATCGCCGACTCACTTGCCTCTGCAGCATAGACCGTACTGTTCATTGCTAGCCGCAAGGCAAAAGTGCCGTGACCACAGAATAAATCCGCGACTGATCGACAGCCCCCGAGGTGGCCGCTTACGAGATCTGCCATGACGGCCTCTGCCGCCGCGACCGCCTGAACGAATCCGTTTGGCGGCGGCGTGACGCTGGCAAATCCGTAATCGAGAACCGGGCGCCGGGTTTCAATCAGGACCTCCCCGTCCAGCGACAGTCGGGCGAAAGAGTGAGATCCGGCAAATTCGATTGCCTGCAAGATGGACTTTTGCTCGACCGGTTTCTCGCTTTCGACAGCGATATCAAGACCGTTGGCACAAGCCAGAACCGAAATCTTGATCTTTCTGTTACGTCCGCAAAGAATTGCTGAGAGATCACGAAAATCATCAAGTCTTGAAGCGATTTCCTCGACGAGGACCGGGCACTCTTCGATATTGGTGATGTGATGGCTATCGCGCTTGAGAAAGCCCAGGCTGATGCCGCTAACGTTCGAAAAGGCCGTAAAAACAGCACGCCGCCGGGCGTGAGGACCAAATGCCAGGACAGGTTCGATATCGCAATCAATGCGCTCCCGCCCCAATGCTGACGATACCAGTTCCTGTTTCCAGCGCAGATAGGCTTGCCGCTCGAAATGCTGCAACTGGCAGCCGCCGCAGCTTGTGAAGTGTTTGCAACAGGCTTCAATCCGGTTGGGAGACGGGACAAGGATTTGCGCCGGATTTCGGCGCCTGGCAGGATTACTCGCTCTACTTTTACCTGCCCGCCGGTTCCTGCCACGAGCCTGCTTCTTTTCTCTATTCGCACTTATCGGAGCCAGCGCAACTTCCTCGCCGGCCAGCGTGAATGGGACATAGACCGCACCATCTGCCGTGTCGGCAATCCCGTCTCCTTGCCTGCCAAGTTCTCTTATAGTGACGACGTTATTCTGGTTTCCGGTTTGCATCTTTTATTCCGCAAAGCAGAAATTCCCGATTTCCGCCGCTTCCTTCAATTGGGGAGGGTAGAAGATGCGTATGACGCCATCTGTCCTGCATGTCGAGCCAGCGCGCCGTATCATCTGCACATTGTTCCAGCTTTTCCCTTTCCCGGACGATGCCACCCTTGCCAAGATGTTCCCGGCCAAGCTCAAATTGTGGTTTGACCAGGAAAACTCCCCAACCACCAGGTTCAACAAGTGCCAGGGCAGGTGGCAGCGCAAGTTTCAACGAAATGAAGCTGACATCGCAAACCACACACCCGATACCAGCCTGGGCTTTGGGTCCCAGCATGTCGATGGTCAGATTGCGGGCATTAATGCCCTCGAGATTGGAGACACGCGGATCTTTGGAGATCCGATCATCCATCTGGTCATGTCCGACATCGATCGCGAAGACATGCTTTGCGCCTCGCTCAAGCAATAGCTGACTAAATCCACCAGTCGACGCGCCGATATCCAGCGCATTCCTGCCACCGGGGTCGAACCCGGAAGCATCCAGACCAGCCTCAAGTTTCAATGCGGCTCGGGAGACATAATCGACAGCGGCGTCGGAGATCTCGAAACGATCATTACTTGCAACCAGTTGCGAAGGACGTTTTACGGCAACGCCATTGACCTTCACCGACCCACGCAACACCGCATCCCGCGCCCTGGACCGGCTGCGATAGTGGTTCAGTTCCACCAATTGTTGATCAAGGCGTGTTTTTGGCATGACAGAACCGTATTGCCCGCCATTTCACCGCAATTCAAGCGCACCTGGTCTATTGCTTTGAAACCGAGCCGGTCATGATCCGATCAATATTGGGCTCTTCAACCGACACGATTGGCGGCAGACCAGACCCTTTGATCTGTTCTTTGATGATCGGAAATCCCAATATGGGAAACGGGCGGTCGTTTTCATCATAAAGAAAATCTTCCGCGTCTGGTTGAATGGTTCCCCGCAATTCGCCCATTTTCGACGCTACGCGTTCGGCAGCAGCCTTCTCGATCTTCTTGTCATAACGCTGCGTTTCTTCCGCCTGTGCACTTGCCGCTCCAGCCGTGCACAACGCCAATATACTGTATGCCAGTCTCTTCAGGTTTCGCATGATAACCCCCATGGTCCCGGAAAAACCATGCCAGAACGGGGTTAGTGAAGCGCAAATAAGCGTGGTTACGAAATGCTTAATTTGTTCGGATTTGACCCGGAAATCTCACGATTATCACTCGATATGGCGCTTATGTATCGATCAGCTTGCGAATTTTTTCCATGGCGATGTCAGGATTTTCACCATAGGCGATCGTGCCGGAGAATTTTCCGTCCTTGTCCATCAGATAGACGGTTGCGGTATGGTCCATGGTGTAGTCACCATCATCCAGCGGAACCTTCCTGCTGTAAACACGATAAAGTTTTTGCACTTCCGCCAATTCTTCCGGGCTGCCGGACAGCCCGGTTATCCCCGGGAAGGATTCCATATAGACATCGAGCATTTCCGGCGTGTCCCGCTCTGGATCAACCGTAATGAAGTAGATCGCCAATTTGTCGGAATCTTCACCCAGCTTCTCAAGCCAGCCAGCTGCCTCGAACAAGGTCGTTGGGCAGACCTCCGGACAATGCGTAAAACCGAAGAAGATTGCGTGCGATTTTCCCTTCAGATCCTGTTCGGAGATCTTCGTTCCGTCCGTTTTCTGCAGGCTGAAGGGGCCACCGATATCCGCACCAGCCATCTCCATGACAGACTTGCCGGTACCGCCCGCTATCCAGGCATAACCCACGACTGCGAGCAGGATCGCGACTAACGCCCAGGCGCTATATCGAACGGTTTTCATGTTCAACTATTCCTTCAGCCGGATTGTTCAGGATCCAGCGGTTCGGTACCTTCGGGATTGCCGTCAGCGCCAAGCCTTATCTTTTCAACTTTCGCTTCTGCAGCGCCAAGCAGTTTCTGGCAATGATCACGCAGCTTTTCACCGCGCTCATATTGGCTGATGGATTCTTCCAGTGCCACATTCCCCTGCTCAAGCCGCTCAACGATCTTCTCAAGCTCGCCGATTGCCTGTTCAAAGGAAAGTTTCGAGATTTCGGGCAATGATTCTGCCTCAGCCATGATGGTCGTATTCCACTATCTTGTTGCAATTCAGCCGGTCATCAGCCGGTTTACATGTTCCGCGGTAGAATCCGCAAGGCCTTCCAGGTCGTAACCGCCTTCCAACAGGCTGACGATCCGGTTGGAGCAATGACGATCAGCCAACTCCATTATTCTTGCCGTTGCCTGACCAAAATCCTCTTGTGTCAGGTTCAGTCCGGCCAGGGGGTCACGCCAATGCGCGTCGAACCCTGCCGATATTAGGATAAGGTCAGGGGCAAAATTATCAATAGCCGGAAGCAGTCTGTCCTCCAGCGCCTGCATGAATTGGTAACCGTCATCGCCATGACTGAGTGGCGCGTTGAAAATATTCCCGCTGCCGGTTTCCGAGCGCGCACCACTGCCGGGATAAAGCGGCATCTGATGGCTTGAGGCAAACAAGACCGACGGATCTTCCCAGAAAATGTCTTGAGTTCCGTTTCCGTGATGTACATCAAAATCTATGATCGCGACGCGCTCGGCATCATGGTTTTTCTGCGCATATCGTGCCGCCACAGCAATTGTATTGATGAGGCAGAAACCCATTGCCGTCGTTTTCTCGGCATGATGACCGGGCGGTCTGACGGCTGCAAACACATTGTCGCACTCGCCCTTGAAAACCGCGTCCACGCCGGCAAGTGCTGCACCAACCGCGCGTGAAACGGCTTTCCAGCTCCCAGGACTGGCAGTAGTGTCGGCATCGATGACTGACATGCCACTGTCCGGAACAAGCTTCGCCACCCGGTCAACATAATTTGCGGGATGGGCAAGGCTGTAATTGCTTGTATCAGCTTCCGGTGCTTCAACCCGCTCAAGTGCCTCGAATTTGGAAGAGCCAAGTGCCCGCTCAATCGCCTTCAATCGGTCGGGTCGTTCCGGATGTCCCGGCATTGTAAGGTGATTTAGGCAATCGTCATGATGATAATATCGGGTTGGCACGCGGCACTCCTGAGAACACTGACCAAGGCCTAATGTTTGTATTGTTTACGAATAGGTCAAGCTGTGATGGACAGGTTCAACGATAAACTTCATACACGCTGCCATCTTCAAGTCCCACAGTGAAGACGATCTCGCCGTCAATCTCGGTTGCCAATATCGCCTTGTCGATTGCGGCCGGCAGTCTGGCGATCCCCAGTTCCGCCAGGCCATTATTGGTGAAACCAACAATTCTGAGCGTCTGTCTGTTGGCGGAAGGAACCGCAAGATCCGGACGTCCGTCACCATTGACATCAGCAACCGCCGACAAACGTAATTCCGGCGAGCCGATGACGTGATTGGAATATCCGTTTGAACCGCCAAACGACAGCAGCGTATTGGGCAGATATTTAAGGAACCCCAACCTGCCGCCAATATGCGGTGTCAGGACAAACGCGATTTCAGGCGCGCGGTTCCCGGTGAAATTGTCGATACCGGCGATGTTCAGCCAGCGATTGGAAATTCCAATAAACGGTGTCGCCGCCTTTTTTACCAGTGCATCTCCGGACAATCCGAAGACGGCAACCGCGGCACCTTTGCTGAGCGAGGACAAAATTGCCACCACCTCTGGTCGGCCGTCATTTTCCAGATCGGCGATTCGTGGTGCGATATCCTCAAATACCTGGGTCTCCGGCAAACGATGGGTAATGGTCCGTCCGTTTTCCAGCTGAACCACCAGCGCACCGCCTTCCGTAGTATCGCCCAGAACCCCATGACGGTATCTGCCTGTTGGCTGGCTATACCACGCTTTGACGATCGTGGCGGATTCCGGCTCCGAGGCAGTCAGCATATAGGGGATTCCCGAAGGTGCAGGCTCCCGGGTCTCTACAATGGCCTCGAGGAAAGCATCCGTATCTTCAACCTGACGAATTTTCCAGGCTTCCTGGGCATAGGCTGGAAGGGTGGCGACAAGACTTGCAATTACTGTCAGGACAAATGCCAAGCGCATGGGTGGTTTTCCTTCATTCGATCAGAATTGTCTTGGCAATCTCGATACCAAATCCCTCGAGCCCGACATAGTGGCGTTCCTGCGAAGCAAGCACATCGATCGATTCTATCCCCAGATCACGAAGGATTTGCGCTCCCAATCCGATTTCAAGCCATTCGCTTTGGCGTGAAGCAGCCGATTTGCTGCCGTCAGATGCGTCAGGCTCACCATCTGGCGAACTCTGCCCGGAACGTCTGGTAATCGATCCAACCCCGACAGAACCCTCCCGGAGATAGACAAAAACGCCGCGCCCCTGGCTGGCGATCTGTTTCAGGCATTTGGGCAAAGTGTCGGAAGCGCCAAACGCATCATCGATTACCGACTCAATTTGCATGCGCACCGGAATACGGCGTCCGTCGCGAATGTCGCCGAACACGATCGCCAGGTGGTGCATTGGATCCCAGGGGGTCTTGTAGGTTACCGCGCGTGCCGGCCCGGCAAGTGTATCGATCATTGCCTCATTAATCCGCTCGACATGGCTCTCCTCGCGTTGCCTCCAGGCAATCAATTCGGCAACCGAGATTTGCTTCAGACCATGTTTTTCCGCAAACGCGGTGACCTGCGGGCCACGCATGACGCTGCCGTCATCATTCATCAGTTCCGAGATCACGCCGACAGGAGGCAGTTTCGCCATTTGGCACAAATCGACTGCCGCTTCCGTATGGCCCGATCGCATCAACACGCCGCCCTCACGTGCTACCAGCGGGAATATGTGACCCGGCCGGACGAAATCGGCTGCCCCTGAATTGGGATTTGCCAGTGCCCGGACGGTGGAATTGCGTTCTTCAGCCGAAATCCCGGTTGTGGTGTCATGCTTGTAATCGATCGAAACGGTGAACGCTGTCGAATGCGGAGCATCATTATCTGAAACCATCGGCGCAAGATTTAGCCGCTTTGCCTCCTCGGAGGTCATCGGCGCACAGACAATGCCGCTGGTATGGCGAATGATGAAGGCCATTTTCTCCGGGGTGCAGTGGACGGCAGCAACAATGATATCGCCTTCGTTCTCGCGATCATCATCATCCGTCACGACGACCATTTCGCCTTTCTCGAAGGCGCGCAACGCGTCTACCACCCTGGTCTTGTCGATATCCATCAAGCCACCTCAGACCCGGCCTGTCTGGCCGCGATGCATCAGAAAGTGATCGGCAATGGCACACGCCACCATGGCCTCGCCGATTGGTACTGCTCTAATACCGACACAGGGGTCGTGGCGGCCTTTGGTGACGACGTCGATTTCGGCTCCGCTCGCGTCAATGGATTTTCGCGGCGTAAGAATTGACGAAGTTGGTTTTACGGCAAACCGCACAACGACCGGCTGTCCGGACGAAATGCCACCCAGAATGCCGCCGGCATTGTTCGAAAGAAACATGGGCTGGCCATCATTACCCATCCGGATTTCATCGGCGTTTTCCTCGCCACTCAGGCGTGCTGCTTCAAATCCATTGCCGATTTCAACGCCCTTTACCGCGTTGATGCTCATCAGGCCTGAAGCGATTTCCTGGTCGAGCTTGGCATAGATCGGTGCACCCAATCCGGCAGGAACGTTCTCCGCCACAATCTCAATGACTGCTCCAACCGAGGATCCGGCTTTCCTAACCGCGGTAAGATATTCCGCCCATTCCTCGGCCATCTTTGCGTCGGGGCAGAAAAAATCATTTTTCTCGACATTGGCCCAATCCCAGCGATCCCGGTCGATTATCCTGTCCCCGATTTGCACAAGCGCGCCACGGATCTTGACATCCGGTATGATCTTCCGGGCAATCGCACCCGCCGCAACCCGGGTAGCAGTCTCCCGTGCGGATGACCGCCCGCCTCCGCGATAGTCTCTGATGCCGTATTTGGCATCATAGGTCAGATCGGCATGGCCCGGTCGATATCGTTCTTTGATCTCCGAATAGTCCTTTGAACGCTGGTCCTTGTTCCAGATCACCATGGAGATCGGCGTGCCGGTGGTTGTCAGCAAATTTGGATCGGTCTCCGAGGCAAGGACACCTGAAAGGATCTCGACCGCATCATCTTCTTTCCGCTGGGTGGTGAACTTGGATTGGCCGGGCTTTCGCTTGTCCAGAAAGTGCTGGATCTCTTCTAGGGTAAACTCTATTCCCGGTGGACAGCCATCTACCACGCAACCAATGGCCCTGCCATGGCTTTCGCCCCAGGTGGTGACACGATAAAGGTGGCCGAACGTATTAAATGACATGGGCCCTAGCGGTCCTTCGACTGAAAAAGGTTATAGCCATCTAATATGAGAGCCGGCTACCGCGGTCAAACCTGTTCTTCCTTGCCATCGCGCCAAATGAAGATCTTGTCTTGCGGAAATACGAAGCTGGCAGCTTCCTGCTGCTCAATTCCCACCAGTAAACGCCGTAGTGCCCGACCGACAACCCCGTGCGCGGAAACCATGGCATCTCGTTCGAGCCCGTTGCACCATTCCGTTACGCGTTCCAGGACCATCTGGTGGCTCTCTCCACCTGGTGGTTGGAAATGCCAGCGGTTTTTCTTGCGCGCCTGGTGGGCTGGGCGATCCTTGGCCTTGAACTCCGCCAGCGTCGTACCTTCCAGCTCGCCATAGCTCGCTTCTATCAGGCGCTCGTCAATCAGATAGTCTTCAGGCGGCAGGGACATTTCCCGCCGCATGATTTCCATGGTTTCGCGACTACGCCACAGTGGACTGGAGATGAAATCAAAGCTTTCCGGCTCTGTGAGAATCTCCTTGAGTTTGCGGCCGTTTTCTACCGCCTGACCGCGCCCGACATCGTTCAGCGGAATGTCCTGCTTTCCCTGAAATCTAAGTTCGGCATTCCAGTCGGTTTGCCCATGCCGTGTGTAGATGATGGTGGGTCGGGTCATTTTCCGGCGAGCTTTGCGAATTGGGGAGGGTTTACTCGTCCTTGACTACGGAAATGTCGGGCGCATCGACAGCTTTCATGCCGACCGTGTGATAGCCTGAATCGACATGAAGAATTTCGCCGGTAACGCCTCGCGACATGTCGCTGAGCAGATAAACCGCAGAATCACCAACTTCCTGGATCGTTGTCGATCGTCTCAGCGGAGAGTTATATTCGTTCCACTTCAATATATAGCGAAAGTCGCCAATTCCGGATGCCGCAAGTGTCTTGATCGGACCGGCTGAGATCGCATTGACCCGGATTTCGTTCTTGCCCAGATCATTGGCCAGATACCGAACCGACGCTTCCAGCGCAGCCTTGGCGACACCCATCACGTTGTAATGCGGCATTACTTTCTCTGCGCCGTAATAGGTTAGTGTCAGGATTGAACCGCCGTCGGTCATCAGTTTTTCCGCACGCTGTGTCACGGATGTCAGTGAATAGACCGAAATGTCCATCGTCCGCTGAAAATTGGCATGGGTCGTTTCAACATACCGCCCGGTCAATTCGTCCTTGTCGGAAAATGCAACGGCATGAACCACGAAGTCCAGCCCGCCCCATGCTTTTTCGATTTCACCAAAGACTGCGTCAATGGACTCCTGCTCGGTCACATCACAATGTCCGGCAACAATGGCTCCAAGGTCTTCGGAAAGGGGTTCGACACGTTTTTTCAGCGCCTCACCCTGATAGGTAAGTGCCAGCTTCGCGCCCGCATCTGCGCAGGCACGGGCAATACCCCAGGCGATCGAACGGTTATTGGCAACGCCAATAATCAGGCCGCGCTTTCCCTCTAGCATTCCGCCGCTTCCCGGCATGCATAATCTCCGAAAAAAAACCTTAAGTCAGATGTTTCCGGATATGGCACAACGAAACATGGGCTGCAAGCCGCTATGGTCAGTCGCGATTAATTATTACGCGATGCCATAGGTAATCTGCAAAACATTGCTGAAGTGCAATTCGAGATTTTATCTGTTGCAATCAGTTGTTTCCGCCCGGCGCCGCCTCGTGCTTGCGCAGGAATGCTTCAAATTCTTCTCGGTTATCTTCCGGCAGGGAGACCGCAATTGTAAGAAGCAAATCGCCATGTCCGCCGCCCTTCTTCGGTAGGCCCTTGCCTTTCAGGCGAAACACTTTGCCTGAATTGCTCCATGGCGGAATCGTCAAAGATATTTTGCCATCCAGCGTATCCACCGTGAATTTTCCACCGAGGACTGCAATCGAAAGCGGCAGATTGCAATGGTATCTAAGGTCATTGCCTTCAATGACGTAATTGGGGTGAGGCTTAAACTTCACCGTGACCAATGCATCACCGGGCTTCGCGCCGGCTGCCTTGTTGCCCTGACCGCTGAGCCTGATGGTCTGTCCGTTCGAAACACCGCCCGGCAAGGAAAAGGATAGCGTTTTGCCGTCCGGCATGATCACCTTGGCCTTGCCACGGGCAAGGTCCTCCACGGTGACGCTTGCATTCAATTTGATATCGAGATTGGGTTGTTGTGGTCTGGCGCCAAATCCTGCGCCTTGCGGGCCAGACCGAAATCCTCGACCGCCTGCCGCACCTGCCGAACCGCCAAAGGCCGAACCAAAGAATTCTTTTAATATATCCTCGGCACCACCAAATTGGGAACCAGTATGGCCACCGCTGCCATGGTGTGCAGATCGGAAATCAAATGGATTATGGCCACCTTCGAAACCGGCAAATCTGGGCTTGCCGTCGGCATCGATTTCGCCGCGATCAAATTGCGCCCGCTTTTCCTTGTCGCCGACGATTTCGTAGGCGCGGTTTACCTCGGCAAATTTGCTTTTTGCCGACGGGTCACTTGAATTCTGGTCGGGGTGGAATTTCTTCGCCAGCTTGCGGAACGCAGATTTGATTTCTTTTTCGCTGGCCGACTTGGTGACCCCGAGCACCGAATACGGATCGCGCATGGATGCCCCTTGTTCTCCTGGAAATCAGCCATGTCAATTTCGCTTGCAGGCTTGATCCTGAATTTCAGACGTTGCTGCGAATATGGGGGTAATCGCGGTTTATTTCCACTCAAAATGTAAACACGCCGTTTTTGGTGGATATAGTGTGGAATACTTCCAGCTGATCAATCGCGATTGAACCAGGAAAGGACCCAAAATCCCTTCCGCATTTCGCAGGTCTCGCCGTTGTAAAGTGAAATTCCCATGAAACTGTCGACGGTTGTCTGGAATTTCTTGCATTTCTGGCCGTGGCTCCCGACAAACTTGTCAATCGCCGTAATGGTCCCATGATTACCGGTTTCCGGATTGGACCAGGCAAGAACATTGGACGGTGCATCGACCTTGTCTGCACCGGCAACCACCGTCTTGATGATATCGGTATCGGTCGTGTCGATTCCCTCTGCCTTTATCGGCTCGGCGACAGACGACGTGATGATTTCCGGTTCGGTATCCAGTGAAACTGTATTTTTTACCGTGCAGGCGCTCAGACCTGCAATCATTGCCAAAATAGCCGATTGCTTGAATATGCCACTTATCGCGGTATTTTTCTCAGGGCAGGGCAACAGATCGTTCAATTGAAGCGATCGTGTCCTGAATGGCTGATATTGGGCTTTGGCCGGCCGCATGGTAAGCCTCTATTGAACACAAGGATGGCTATTGGCATGAATGATCAGTCCTCAGCGTTAAAAAACCGTGACCAAACCGCAACAAATCCAATGAAAATGTTTGCAGATTGGTTAAAGCAGGCTGAATCGAAGGAACCGAACGACCCGACGGCCATGTCGCTCGCAACCGTCGACAAAAACGGCCTGCCCAATTGCCGAATGGTGCTTATGCGCCGTTATGACGATACCGGTATTGTGTTTTTCACCAATTTTGAAAGCCAGAAAGGCGAGGAATTGTTGGCCAATGCTAAGGCTGCAGCCTGTTTCCACTGGAAGAGCATTCGCAAATCTGTGCGTTTTCGGGGGTTTGTCGAGCAGGTGAGCGATGCCGAGGCCGATGATTACTTCTATTCCAGAGCCCGCGGTTCCCGAATTGGTGCCTGGGCGTCAAAACAGTCGCGACCCCTGGAAGACAGGCTGGCACTTGAAAAGCAAGTAGCAAAATACGCTGCCAAATTCGGCGTTGGGAAAGTTCCCAGACCACCATACTGGTCAGGGTTTCGTATCAAACCGTTGTCGATTGAATTCTGGTCTGATGGCAAATTTCGCCTGCACGACCGGCTTCGTTTTGACCGCGACAGCCTGACATCAGCCTGGACAACCGAGCGCCTTTATCCCTAGCGGTTCGAGGTGATCGGGAAGCAAGATCAGGCTGACGTACCGCCTACAGTAATCTCGTTCATCCGCAAGGTTGGTTGGCCGACTCCAACCGGTACGCTTTGACCGGCCTTGCCGCACATACCGATGCCATTGTCGAGTTCAAGGTCGTTACCGACCATCTCAACCCGTTTCATGGCTTCCGGCCCATTGCCGATAAGGTTTGCACCCTTGACCGGTTCGGCGACCTTGCCGTCCCGCACCCGATAGGCTTCGGTGCAATTGAAGACAAATTTTCCCGATGTGATGTCGACCTGACCACCGCCGAACGAAACCGCATAAATTCCGTCTTTCACCGAAGCCAGGATTTCCTCCGGATCGTGGGTTCCAGCCAGCATATAGGTATTGGTCATGCGCGGCATCGGCTTGTGCGCATAGGATTGGCGCCGACCATTTCCGGTCGCGGCCATGCCCATTAGCCGGGCATTCTGGCGGTCCTGCATGTAGCCCACAAGAATGCCATCCTCGATCAGCACCGTGTTTTCGCTGGGCGTGCCTTCATCATCGATTGTCAGCGATCCCCTGCGATCGGCGATTGTACCGTCATCAACAACCGTAACCCCCTTGGCTGCCACCTGTTCGCCCATCAGGCCGGCAAAGGCAGAGGTCCTTTTGCGGTTGAAATCGCCCTCAAGACCATGCCCGACAGCTTCATGCAACATCACGCCCGGCCAGCCCGGACCCAGCACGACATCGAAGGTTCCGGCCGGTGCCGGCACCGCTTCGAGGTTCACCAGTGCCTGCCGCAAGGCTTCGTTGACAGCCAGATGCCAGCGGTCCTGCGTGATGAACTCGCCGAATCCTGCACGTCCGCCCATACCATAGCTACCGCTTTCCTGGCGCTCGCCCTGGCCAACGACGATGGATACATTGACCCTGACCATCGGGCGCACATCGCGCACCCACAATCCGCCGGGCCGCATGATTTCGACCTGATGCCAGCTTCCGGCGATCGAAACGCTGACTTGGCGGATCCGCTCATCGGCACTGCGCGCATAGGCGTCAATTTCCTCTAGAAGCTTGACCTTTTCCTTGAAACTTGGCGCGCCGATTGGGTTTTCATCAGAATAAAGTTTGACATTGGTGCCTTGCGGCGCTTCCGCATAGTTTCCGCCGGCACCGCTCCTCACGGCACTAACTGCGTCAGCGGCACGCTTCAGGCTCGACAGAGACAGTTCGCCGGAATGCGCATAAGCTGCCGTTTCACCATCCACGGCGCGCAGTCCAAATCCCTGACCGGTTGAGAAATTACCTGATTTCAAACGTCCATTGTCGAATACCAGGTTCTCCATCTGACTGGATTCGATATAAAGTTCGCCATCCTCGCAACCAGCTAGAGCATTGTCTAAGGATGTTTCCAATGTTGTGCGGCTGGTATCAAATCGGTCAACCAGATTTTCCATTACAGTCTGTTCCGTCTCTTTTTGAATGATTTTAGTTGTTTGATGTCGTCAACAGATCCGGAAGTTATGTTTTTCCTGCGATCTACTGCATAAATGGTTCGATTAGCACTTGCTGTAAAGGGCAAGCGCCAAGGTGACGAAATCGTAACCAGCCCGGGCCGGGTAAGGACTATGACAATTTCGAGTATGCCTGGGCGAATCCCTCCAGATCCACCGGGATCCCCACGCCTTCCTCTGGCGTCGGAAACACCTTGAATATTGCCGTTTTTCCGGATTTCAGGGCATTCAGGAGTTTTTCGTCAACATTGACATCCGCCCAGCAACCATCAGCAAAACAACGAACGAAAAAGGCCGTTCCGATATTGGTTCCGTCAATTTCCAGACCGATACCCGTTGGCAGAAGAATCCCAAGCGGTGCCTGGATACGCAACAGGTCGCCCTTTCTGTCTGCCGGACGCAACACCGTGATCGAAAGTCCCAACTCCTCTCGGCTGTCATCGCGGACACTTTGATGCATGCCACATTGCTCGGAGCTGGCGCCCGGTGGTGTCTCGCAGATGATCTTCCAAAATCCGAACTCCGAATCAACACGGATTTGTGCCGTGGCAAGATTTTGCGAAAGGCCGAAGATCAAAGCTGCGGCAATCACAAATGACATCAATTGACCTGTCGCGATCCAGGCAGAAGCGATCGAAATTTTATTCATGGAAAGACACCGGTGTTCAATTTGAATCGAATCACAAACTAAGCCAAATCATCTGGGTTGCCAAAGTGCAAGCCATTTGCCGGCCATGGAATGTGATGCAATAGCGCCAAAGCAGGCAATTTTTAGACTTGGTACCTTATTTTTTGCATGAATAAAATCTCTGTCATGGTATGGAAGCGGCAGGAATCAGGGGCAAAACCAGCCAGCCGTGCAAAAATGCCGCATGAATGCGGCAGTTGCCGACATTGCAGCTGTCCACACATTATGGTTTGAAGCCGTAAGTCGTGCTCTATATGCTGTAATCGCGGATTGGCGCGGCCAAAATTGGAGTCTAGTGTACAGGCTGACATTCTGATCGGGTGCAGTTATCAATACGGAGATATCTGAAACACCTGGAAACATGATGGTCATTGCCAGGGCAATTGCCGGGACAGGCCGATTGGACGGAGACGGGAGAATAACGTGATGAACAAAATCACGGCATTTGGTTCAGCAGGAATATTTGCCATCTTGGCGAGTCTTTTTGCCGGGCAGGCACTGGCCGAACAACCGCAACCCTGGCAGTTGTGGCATCAGCCTCCTGCCAGTGATATGGCGGCGCGCATCGAATGGTTCGATTTGTATACATTGTACTTCATCGTACCGATTACCGCCCTTGTGATGGTCCTGCTGTTGATCGTGATGGTGCGCTTTCGCAAGGCCGCCAATCCTGTGGCGACAAAGACCAGCCATAACAGCTTGATCGAGGCGTTATGGACCGGCCTGCCGATCGTCATTCTGGTATTTATCGCCATTCCATCATTTGATCTTCTCAACCGGCAGCTACTGCCCGACGAAGAGCCCGAGCTCACGGTCAAGGCGACCGGCTACCAGTGGTATTGGGGCTATGAGTATCAGGATGAGACCGAACTGTCCTTCGACAGCATCATGCTCCGCGACGGAGAATTTGCCGATGCAGGCAAGTCCGACAAGGCAGTTTATCCGCGCCTCCTGGCGGTCGACAATGAGCTTGTCGTCCCTGTTGACACAATGGTCAGGGTTTTGGTCACCGCGGCAGACGTTCTGCATGCATACACCGTTCCGGCACTCGGCTTCAAAATGGATGCGGTACCGGGCCGGATGAATGAAACTTGGTTCAAAGCCGATCGGGAAGGTCTGTTTTACGGGCAATGCTCGGAGCTTTGCGGCCGGGATCATGCCTTCATGCCGATAGCCATCAGGGTTGTCAGCAAGGAACAGTTTGAGACCTGGCAGTCGGCAGCCGTCGAAGATCTGGAAAGTGCAAACAAGGCACTGATGGCTGCGACACAGACCGATTCAACGATCAAACTGGCAAACAAAGTTCAGACAGCCGACTAGCGGTTATCGAGGAGAATGAAGATGTCAACTGGTGCAGCCCTCTATGACGCGGACGACCACAAACCGGGATTTTTCCGCCGTTGGTTCCTGTCGACAAACCACAAGGATATCGGAACGCTTTATCTGATATTCGCACTGATTAACGGGATAATTGGCGGCTTTCTGTCGGTAATGATGCGCTGGGAACTTCAGGAACCCGGCATGCAGGTCTTCGGCGATCCGCACATGTACAATGTGTTTACCACCGCCCATGGCCTGATCATGATCTTCTTCATGGTGATGCCCGCATTGATCGGTGGTTTTGCCAACTGGATGGTACCGATCATGATCGGCGCGCCAGACATGGCCTTCCCGAGAATGAACAACATCTCGTTCTGGCTGCTTCCGCCTGCGATCCTGTTGCTCATCATGTCAATGTTCGTCGAGGGACCGGCAGGTTCCTATGGCGTTGGCGGCGGTTGGACCATCTATCCGCCACTGTCGACAACCGCTCAACCCGGACCGGCAATGGATCTGGCAATTCTTTCGCTGCACTTGGCAGGTGCGTCCTCGATATTGGGAGCAATCAACTTCATTACGACCATATTGAACATGCGCGCGCCCGGCATGACGCTGTTCAAGATGCCGCTATTTGCCTGGTCTATCCTGATTACTGCCTTCCTGCTGTTACTGTCGCTGCCGGTGCTGGCGGGCGCAATCACCATGTTGCTTACAGACCGTAACTTCGACACGACATTCTTTACGCCGGAAGGTGGTGGCGATCCGATCCTGTTCCAGCATCTGTTCTGGTTCTTCGGCCATCCGGAAGTGTACATTCTTATCCTTCCCGGCTTCGGCATCATCAGCCACATCGTTTCGACTTTCTCCAACAAGCCGGTCTTCGGCTATATGGGAATGGCGTTGGCGATGGTTGCGATCGGCGCTGTCGGATTTATCGTTTGGGCCCATCATATGTATACGGTTGGCCTGTCACTCGACACCCAACGTTATTTCGTATTTGCCACGATGGTGATCGCGGTTCCGACAGGTGTAAAAATCTTCTCCTGGATCGCAACAATGTGGGGCGGATCGATTACGTTCCGTACGCCCATGATCTGGGCAATCGGGTTCATCTTCCTGTTCACGGTCGGTGGTGTTACCGGGGTGCAACTCGCCAATGCGGGGCTCGATCGTGCCTTCCACGACACCTATTATGTGGTCGCCCACTTCCACTACGTGCTGTCGCTGGGTGCAGTGTTTGCGATCTTCTCGGCCTGGTACTACTGGTTCCCGAAAATGACCGGGTACATGTATAATTCCTTTCTGGCGAAGTCCCATTTCTGGCTGACCTTCATCGGGGTTAACCTGGTCTTCTTCCCGCAGCACTTCCTCGGACTTGCTGGCATGCCGCGTCGCTATGTCGACTATCCGGATGCTTATGCGGGCTGGAACTATGTTTCGTCCATTGGCTCTTACATTTCCGCGTTTGCGATTCTGATATTCCTCTGGAGTATCCTGGAGGCTTTCCAGAAAAAACGCATTGCCGGCGACAATCCATGGGGTGAAGGTGCAACGACGCTGGAATGGCAATTGCCTTCTCCACCGCCCTACCACCAGTGGGAAAAACTCCCGGTATTCAAATAGATTGAAGCTGGTCCGCACCGCAATTGCGGCGCGGGCGGCAAATTGCAGGAATTGAACATGGCAATTGCTGAAAATACCAACCCGGTCGCTGAAGTTACCAGCGCAATGCCGCGCGATTATTTCGAGCTACTGAAACCGCGCGTCATGTCGCTGGTGGTAT
>JANQQM010000149.1 GCA_028289365.1 Salaquimonas sp.
GGCGGCCAACTGTCCTGCTTTTAACCGCGAACCGGATATCATGGCCGCCAGAGTGTCAATCAGGTGAGATTTCGTTTTAATCGTCACGTCTTCCGGCAATGTCCGGGATGCAACCGAATTTATATAGGTTGCGATCTCTCTTGTCGTTCCGGCGGGTGCTCTAATATTGGTGTTATTTTTTGGCATCACGCCGTTACCGTATCCATCAATTCTCTCAAGTTCGGCAGCTTTTCAAAATCCTTCGCCAGATGCAAAAACCTGTCAGCACTTTCCGGACCGAGAACATGCTGAGACGCATCCCGGAACTTTTCGGACACCTCTTCCCAGCTTAAAGGATTTTTTGGCCCGCCGCGGTAAAACCGATCCGATTCCTCAAAGTAGGTCTCTCCGTCCTTTGTGGTGAGGTAGATCTTGGAGACAATCCTGCCTTTCCCAAGCGCATCGATTTCAGGGTCGATGGAAACTTCGACTTTCTTTTGCATCTCCTGACACCCACGCGACTGTACAAAGTCATCTGAAAATTCCGACAATCCCGCTTTTCGACGCAAGACGATACTCGCCATCTGAAAGGCCACACAGAATTTGGCTTCCAGTTCATTGTTGGCGTGTAAAATACGAAGCGGGCCCGGCTTGATCACATTTGAACCCGTCAGGACTTTGATGTTTTGGACCGCATCCGGCTTGATGTCATGCTTTACGACGAGCTTCTTCATGGTATCCATACCCGGGTGCCCCACGACCCCGCTGGGATAGGGCTTGATGGAAGTTCCCGGGTAAACAATGGCAAACGGATTGCCTATGCGACCGATAATTTTATCCGGATCATAACCGCCACCGAAAGCTTCGAAGAAACCCCGACCGGCCTCTAGCGCATTTGCCGGCCCATCCATTCCCAAAGACGCAAACTTTGCAGCAGTAACCCCGTTCTCGGCCGCCCGGGACATGTTTAACGGTTTTGACATTGTCCCATGATTGGCGCCGACACCGGCGGACATTGTCGATGCAATGGCCAAGGCATTTGAAGTCTGTTGGTAATCGAGACCAAGCAATTTACACGACGCAACCGTTGAGCCGAATATGCCGATGGTGCCACTGGTATGAAACCCCCTGCCGCCCGTGAAGTGTTCGGCATTGATGGCCTCGGCAATTTTCACCTCGACTTCAAATCCGAGAATGAATGCAGTCAGGAACGCTTCGGCTGATAAGTCTAGTTGTTCCCCAAAGGCATAGCAGGCTGAAAGCGGCTGAATGGTCGGATGGATCAAAACGGAGCGGTCTTTCTCTTCAGAAAGGGCCGTGTCATCCCAATCAAGCGCATGCCCCGACATGCCGTTGATTTGTGCGGCCAGATGAACGGGGACCATCATCGAATCTTTGCCCAGGGTGCGAGCATTGCGTGCCCCACCAATTTCCCGGGCAAGGGTCCTCAATATGATAGCCGCAGGTTCGGTAGACCCGGCCATCATCACGGCCGTACCATCGACAATACAACGCTTAGCGATAGTTATGGTCTCTTCCGGTAAGTCCGCATATTGCGTCTCAACAACGAATTTAACCAGTTCATGGGTCACGCCTTCTTTGATGGGTTCTGTTGCCATTTCTTATGCTCCTATTGCAAAGGCCAGGGCAGAGTGACGAAGGTTTGCAGCAGTCCGGTCGGATAGCGCAGTGTCAGTTGGTTGGACAAAATTCCAAGGAACAGAACAAACCCCGAACCACCCAGCACCGCCTTCCACCAGGCTAGTTGCGCCGCACGTCTTAAGAACACGGCGATGAAGGTGGCTATTCCAAGAACGAAGCCGACTAGCCCGGAGAACAGAAGCATGACAATCAACATGCCAATGTAGAATTCAGCTGACCTGCCTCCTTCCGACGCATTGTTGCGTTCCGCATCAAAGAAATATTCCGAAGGCGCTTTTCTGGTCAGCATCACGAAAATAATCGGCGCCAGGAATACGAGCATACTGACGGACGCCACCATGGGGAACAGGCCTGTCAGGCTGTTGAACCGGGTGCCGTCCTGCAAGATGTACAGGGCAAAGGCGATTATCCCGATGATGAAGATCCATTGAGGACCTTTCCGATGATGGCTGTGCGGACCGTCTTCTGTTACGGGCTCTTGACTCGATTGTTTGAAAAAAATCGCCAACGCGATTGACACGACCGTAAGTCCGACAAGAACGAGAACAATTGGGCGCTCCAGGAACGAAAAGCCGTAGAGGGTCACCGTCTGATAGACGGATGCTTCCACACGCTCAGACAACACGAAGCCGATGAGCAGGGCCGGACGCGACCAGCCAAATCTCTTCATGTAAATTGCCAGCATACTCAACAACAACAGGGCAATCAGATCTCCCCAGTTGCGCGACGCCTGGAATGCGGCAAAGAAGATAATTGCGATCATGAAAGGAGCGACCAGCGTATAACGAATGGTTGTCACCCTCGCTATCTGCGGTGCCAGGAAGAAACAGATGCCGGCGCCGACGATATTGGCGGCGGCTATGGACCAGATCATCAAATAGACCTTGTCCATATTGTTATCGATCATATCCTTGCCGGGTTCGACGCCAATCAGCACCAAGCCGCCGAGCAGAATGGCCATGCTGCCAGAACCGGGAATGCCCAGAAGCAATGTTGGAATCAGGGCTCCCCCTTCCTTGGCGTTGTTGGCCGATTCAGGCGCCACAACACCGCGCGGATCGCCGGTTCCATAGGTCTCACGGTTTTTGGTGGTCTGCACCGCATGCCCATAGGCTATCCAGTCGACAACGCTGCCGCCGAGACCTGGCAGCGCCCCAATGAGCGAACCTATCATCGAACAGCGCAGGGAAAGCCACCAATTGCCGGCCCAATCTTTGAGACCCTGGAGCCAGCCGGTGGGTGCCAGTTTTCCGGTCTCGGAAATGCTGGACTGCCGGCGCAAAAGATTGACGATTTCCGGCGTCGCGAACATGGCCAGGCCGACAACCACGAGCGGAAGGGGATCCAAAAGATATTCGGTGC
>JANQQM010000162.1 GCA_028289365.1 Salaquimonas sp.
AACGTTCGCAGATATGACCGCTATGGTAAGAGAAACTACTACCGCGATTACGGCTTCCGCGGTGGCTATGACAGTTTTCGCAGACACCATCGCCGTGGCGGACACGACTACTATAGAGATATTGTGGGTGGCGCATTGGTAATATCGGGCGGGTCCGGCTATCAGGATCCCTATTACGATGATCCGGCCTATGCCACCACTGTACCGGTTATCGAAGGGGACTGTTCTCCAGGCGAATATTGCACCATCCGGCTTGGTGAGTACTTCAACTCACCAAAGATCATCACTCTTTACGACGGCAAGGAAAATCCCGTCGAACAGCTTGAGGGTGACGTCGATAAGCCGCCGGTAAATTAAGGCCGGGTTTTTACCTGTCCAATCGATCCAGACGCTGCCGCACAATATATAACGAGATTGCGGCAGCGTTTGATACGTTGAGCGACTTGATACGGCCCGGCATGTCAAGGCGCATGAGCGTGTCGCACAATCCCCTTGTCTTCTGCCGCAAACCTTTGCCTTCCGAACCAAGCACAAGCGCAACCTTGCCCGCGTCCGCCGTTATCTCGAATTCCGCTGCGCCCTCGCTGTCGAGCCCGATGATCTGAAAGCCAAGCGCCTTCAACTCTGTCAGACAGTCGCCCAGATTTCTGACCTGGATCATGTCGATCATGTCGAGCGCGCCGGACGCTGCTTTTGCCAACACGCCTGACTCCGAAGGCGAATGGCGTGCAGTCGTTATCACCGCTGCCGCATCAAACGCGATTGCCGAACGCAAGATCGCGCCCACATTATGGGGGTCGGTAACCTGGTCCAGTACCAGCACCAGATCGGCATCATTCAATTCTTCCAGACGGCGTGGCACAAGCGGTTCAACTTCGAGCACCGCGCCTTGATGGACGGCATCTGATCCAACCATCCGGTCGAGCGATCGGGGATCAGTCTCTTCGACCTGCAGTCCTTGGAGATTGAGCGTGTCGATTTCCAGCCGGGCCAGGGCGTTCCGGGTCGCAAACAGCGAAATCTTCTTCCGCTTGGCATTTTCCAGAGCATGCCGAACGGTATGAATGCCGTAGATGAACAGGGGCGCGCTTTCCGGTTTTACGGCTTTGCGCTTCGCAATTGCCTCATCCCGGCGCTGGCGGCGCCTTTTCGCATGATGGTGGTCATGCGCCTCGCCGAACTTCCTGGCCCCCGGTTTCTTGCCTGAAGGTTTGTCTTTCATGCCGCCGGGGTAACCTGCATCGCGTTGGCTGGCAAGCAGCCATGGCGCGGTGAAACACATTATTTGCCATTGCCTGACAAAATTGTGCTGTCAAATCCGATTGGCGTGTTGACACGGCAGGGGTGCGGCGGCATAACCCGGCGCGGACTGTGCTTCGGCTGCAAGATTGTTTGGCCGGCATTCACAGGCAAGCTTGCCGACACTTCATGTACTGCGAATTGGAGGAGTGTCCGAGTGGTTAAAGGAGACGGACTGTAAATCCGTTGGCTACGCCTACGCTGGTTCGAATCCAGCCTCCTCCACCATCGCAGACCAGTGCATCGGCAATTCCGCAAAAGCGGGTATAGCTCAATGGTAGAGCAGCAGCCTTCCAAGCTGAATATGCGGGTTCGATTCCCGCTACCCGCTCCAGCCCACCCAATTTAATATAACGTTGGATTTCGACACGTCGGAAGCGGGCAAATTCCGACCCGCCTAGCCAAGGAACAATAAGATCGTTGAAAGTATGAGTATCGCCAACGGTATCTTGTTATAGGTTATCGCGACCAGATAGGCTTCTTCCAGATCATCATCGTCAATTTGCTGCGGCTTGGTCATCAGAAACTGCGAAGTCACCATCAGGCTGAACAGGTTGAGATCAAACTTTCTTCCTTTGAGTGTACATGCCTTATAGGCGCTGTAGAACATGCTGGCCAAATGCAGCGCCGCAGAAATCATGACCACATAAAATAGATAATTGGTGCGGAAGTTGATCCAGAATTCGGCCAGGTCATGCATTTTTGTTCTACAGCCTTTTTGCAGGATGATTCTAGCACCAGTTAGCGTCACCAAGAGTATTGAAAATTGATGTCGTGAAAAGCCAAAAAAATCCGGTTGGGAAACGGCGCTATCCGGACTTGATTTGGCAAATGCCGGTTTCTGCTTTGAGTAGGTTTCCAGAACAGGAATATGCCTACTTGGCTGCTGTCAGGCACCTAAATTGCAATTACGGCCAGATTGCAGCCTAAATCAATACAATCAAAAGCATAATCCCCCTTGGCAAACCGGCTGGGAGGGATTATGTCACACCGCGTTTATCATTGGCTGCGGCGGTTGCCTGAACCGTCAATTTCAGCCATCCAGATTGAGTGGGAATAAGAAATGGCAAAAGAGAAGTTTGAGCGCACGAAGCCGCATTGCAACATCGGCACGATTGGTCACGTTGACCACGGCAAGACGACTTTGACGGCTGCGATCA
>JANQQM010000188.1 GCA_028289365.1 Salaquimonas sp.
CGATCCGGACCTCGAATTTTCCGGAAGAAGATTTCGATGACGACATGAACTACAAGGGCATGCCACCGGCTGATTATGTTCTGATTGAAGTCGAAGACAAGGGTACTGGTATTAGCGAAAAGGTGCTTGAGAAGATTTTCGAGCCGTTTTTCTCCACCAAGGAGGTCGGAAAGGGAACTGGTCTGGGACTTTCCACGGTCTATGGGATCATCAAGCAGACCGGCGGATTCATCTATCCCGAGAGCGAAGTAGGCAAAGGAACCTTGTTCAAGGTATTTCTACCCAAGCATGATGAGGAAGAAGAAGCCTCTGCCGATGCTGAAGAACCTGCCGAGGAGGCAAGTGCAGAGGATGGCGACAAGAAGCGCGATCTGACCGGCAATGCGACGCTTCTGCTTGTAGAAGATGAAGATGCGGTCAGAGCGTTTGCGACGCGGGCATTGATGTCACGTGGTTATACCGTTCACGAGGCTTCAAGCGGGGTAGAAGCGTTGGAGGTATTCGAGGATGAAGGTCCGATTTTTGATCTGGTGATATCGGATGTTGTCATGCCCGAAATGGATGGCCCAACCCTGTTTACCGAATTGCGGGGTCAGCATCCGGATCTGAAGTTCATCTTCATGTCCGGTTATGCCGAAGAAGCGTTTGCGAAAAACCTGCCGGACCCGGAAAGCCAGAAGTTCGGATTCCTGCCCAAGCCATTCTCGCTCAAGCAGCTGGCGACGACCGTGAAAGAGATTCTTGAGAGTCCGGATTAAGACGATACTTGTCCGTTTGCGTATCTGGTCTTGATGAACAACGCGCTATATTTCATGGTGGGATGGCAAATGGTTGCCGTTTCCGGCCGATGAGTATCACCCCCATGAATGATCACAGCCCCAAGCCGAACTTTCAGAAGTCCTTTACCCAGCAGGAAGCCATTCCTGATGAAGGAATTCGCCAAGCGGTTGAGGTTCTGGGTACAGGCAAGCTGCATCGATACAATACCGGCGAAGGCGAAACGAGCGAAGTCGCACTGCTGGAAGCCGAGTATGCAAACTGGCAAGGCAGCCGCTACTGCCTTGCGGTTACTTCTGGTGGTCAGGCGATCCAGATCGCGCTGCGAGCGGTTGGTGTTCGTCCTGGCGATAAAGTGCTGGCAAATGCCTATACGCTGGCGCCGGTTCCAGGAGCGATCCATGCGGTTGGTGCAGAACCTGTATTCGTCGAGATTGATGATGACTGGCTGACCGATCTAGACGATTTGCGCGCCAAGGCAGAATCAAGCGGTGCTAAATATCTTCTGTTGTCGCATATGCGAGGTCACATTTGCGATATGGATCGCGTAGTCGGAATCTGCGACGAGCTGGGGATCAAATTGATCGAGGATTGCGCCCATACAATGGGGGCGAAATGGCGGGGTACGCGTTCCGGCAACTTCGGTGCGGTATCCTGCTTCTCAACACAGACCTACAAACACATGAATTCAGGCGAGGGCGGTCTGCTGACAACAGATGATGCGGAGATCGCGGCCAGAGCCACGATCATGTCGGGTTCCTACATGCTTTATCCACGCCACGGTGCTTCCCCACCTGCGGAAGCGTTTGAGAAAGTCCGACTGGAAAACCCGAACTGCTCGGCCAGACTGGATAATCTCAGGGCAGCAATTCTTCGCGCGCAGCTGCGTCTATTGGACGTCAATATTCAGCGCTGGAACGAACGCTATCAGGCGCTGGAAGCGGGACTTGCCGACACGCCCAATATCCGTGTTGTGCTGCGTAACCAGGCCGAGTTCTATGTTGGTTCCTCCTTCCAGTTTCACCTGGATGCCGGGGCCGAGCAGATCATGGATTTCGTCGCGCGTTGTCTTGCGCGCGGCGTGGAAATCAAGTGGTTCGGCGCAGCGGAACCTGCGGGTTTCACCAGCCGTTATGACAGCTGGAAGTATTTCGGCGAACTGCCGGAATTGCCCAAAACCTTGTCGGTCCTGGCGACGACCTGCGATATCCGCGTGCCACTCACATTCTCGCTCGAAGACTGCGTTCTGATTGCACAGATCATTGGGGAAGAGGCCGCACAAATCTGATCGGATGTAATCTGATCTCCGCCAAACAAAAAAGCCGCCGAGGAACATTCCAACGGCGGCTTTTGTATTGATAGGCTGATGATCAGCCCTTGCCTTTCCAGGGTACCAGCCAGTTTTCGGCCATGCGCATCAGGATGTCGATGCCGTATCCGATGACACCAATCAATATGATACCCATGATGACGATGTCGGTAAGCTGGAATTTGGATGCCACCATGATCATCATGCCAGCGCCTTTTTCAGCGGCGACCAGTTCTGCGGCAACCACCGTGCCCCAACAGACGCCCATGGCGACGCGCGCGCCAGTGAAGATCTCTGGCAGTGAATTGGGAACAATCACATGCCAAAGCACCTGGGCCTTGGACGCACCGAGCGAATAGGCGGCGTGGACTTTTGATATCCGTACACCTGACACACCCGCTCTCGCGGCAATGGTCATGATCCACAAGGATGCGAGGAACAGCAGGATGATCTTGCCGACCTCACCAATTCCGGCCCAGATGATGACCAGCGGGATCAGTGCGAGCGGCGGGACCGGCCGCATGAATTCGACGATCGGATCGAACCAGCCGCGGAACCAGTCTGACAGGCCCATGGCGTAGCCGAGCGGAATGCCGACAATCGCACCTGCAATAAAGCCGGCGATGACGCGGAAGAGTGACCACCCCAGATGTTCGAGCAATGTGGAATTCTGATAGCCGGTACTGGCGATCTCGACCAGTCGTGACCAGACCGCTTCGGGTGCCGGAAGCCAAATCGGCTCCATCTGCCAGCCCGTTGCGGGCTTGTAGTTCAGCGTGCCCTTCGCAGTCATGGCAACGGTGCCCGATTCAACCTTGACCTCACCGCCCGGTTCGATCGGCTGACCATCTACTGCGACGATCTTGGCGCCTTCACCGCGGCCCAGCTCGTCATTCTGGTCAACGCGGATGAGTTTTGAACGCCAGGCGCCGACTGTGTAGGTATCGTTCTTGGCGAAGCCGTCGCCTTCCTCGATTTCGGTCTCCTTTACGTCCTCACCGACCTTGAAGACCCGTACAGCGACAGTCGCTTCATCCTTTGAGCCGTCCTCTGCCTCGACTGTGTAGTTGAATTGAGTATCGCCAACAAATGGTCCGGGCGCATGGATGGGGACCAGTTTGGAACCGGTAAATGCACCCCAGATCAGGAAAATCGTGACAACCGAAATGACCGAGGCAACACGGTTGGCGGAAACGGCACTTTCATCGCCGAAGGTAACGGTCTTGAGCGACGTAAAATCGTGCCTTTCGGCCATTGTCTTTGTAATGGCCCGAACGACGAAGAATGCCAGCGCGAAGATGGCGACATAGATCAGAAAGATTATCATGCCGCTTCCTCCGTACGGCCCATGATCTCTTCTTCCATATCCCAGATCATGGAGAGGATTTCATCGCGCTTGGAACCAAAGTCAGGATCTTTCTTGACCTCGCGCAGATCTGCGCCAACGCCATTTTCAGCAAATGGCAGTCTGTATTCCTTGTGGATACGTCCCGGACGCGGGGCCATGACCAGCAATCGCTCGCCAAGCAGAAGCGCTTCCTCGACCGAGTGCGTAATCAGGATGATGGTCTTGCCGGTCTCTTTCCACAGCTTGAGCACCAGGCCCTGCATCTTTTCGCGGGTCAATGCGTCGAGCGCGCCGAGCGGCTCATCCATCAGAATGACCTCCGGTTCATTCGCCAGGCAGCGGGCAAGTGCAACGCGCTGCTGCATGCCGCCCGACAATTCATAAATTGCCTTTTCCTTGAAATCCTGAAGTCCGACGACTTCAAGCAGGTGATCGACCGTGGCGTCCATCTTGGACTTTTCCACGCCATTCATTTTCGGACCGAAGGCGACATTTTCCCGGACATTCATCCATTCAAATAATGCACCTTGTTGGAACACCATGCCGCGTTCCTGGCCGGGTCCGGTGACGACATGGCCGTTCAATCTGACCTGACCTTCGGTTGGGGCCAGGAAGCCTGCGACAATATTGAGTAATGTTGTTTTTCCGCAACCAGATGGCCCGAGAACGGACATCAGTTGGCCTTGTTTGATATCAAGCGAAACGTTTTGCAGAGCCTGAACCGAGCCGCCGGCTGGCAATTCGAAACGCATCGAAATATCGTCGATAATTAATCCGGACATGAAGATAACCAGTCAAGAAATGCAATGACCCGCCAGAATGGCGGGTCATCTAGGTTGTTATTACATGCCAGATGCTGATTTCAATGGAGCAGCGTTGACATTGTCCTCGTAGGTATCGAGTGCAGAATCAATACTTCCTGCCGTCACGAACACGTCGGCAACACCTTTCATGAATTCCTGGCTACCACCGCCCAACCATTTGGCAGACAGTTGCTCGCTAGCGTCAGGGAAAATGAAAGTTGCCATGGTGGATGCGGTAGCATCCTTGTCCATGCCGGCATCCTTTGCGATGACCTCGATCATTTCGTCTTTCGAGCCGCCTTCATTCCACTTGGCGTTTGCATCTGCAGTCACCTTCAGGAATTTTGCGAGCAGGTCGCCTTCCTCAGCGGCAAAGCTTGCCGGCGTGGAGGTCACGTCGAAGACCAGAATGCCGAGTTCTTCCTTTTCGGCACCAGTCAACAGGACATTGCCATGCTCAAGCATACGACGCAGGGAACCGCCCCATCCGCAGACCATGTCGAGATTGCCCTGGGCGAAGGCTGCTGCACCATCCGGTGGTGCCATGTCGACGATTTCCATTGTGGAAATGTCTACGCCGAAATGATCCATCTGTTTCAGGAAACCATAGTGAGCGGCGGTACCGATCGGTACACCAACTTTCTTGCCTGCAAGTTCGCCGGCGCTTGACTTGTCGATTTCGAGACCAGAAGCCACGACGCAATTGTCGTTGTCTGCATAGCTAACCGCAACATCGACGGCCTGAAGATCCTGACCGGCTGATGTCGCTACGACAAATGGCGGAACACCCTGGCTGACTGCGATCTGAACATCGCCTGATGCCATTGCCGCGGACATTGCTGTTCCGGTGTCAAATGAGCGCCAATTGATCTTTACGCCCATTTCATCTTCATAGGTGCCTTTAACCTTTGCATACTGAAATGGCATGGGCCATTCGAGGAAGTATGCGACAGTAATTTCGTCCATGTCAGCTGTTGCTGTGGCCGTGCCGAGTCCGGTGGCCAATGCCAAAGCTGCTACTCCTCCCAGTAGTTTTCCAATTGTGTTCATTCTGTTCTCCTTCTCCGGTTTTCCTTTTTTTGCGAGTATTGCGTATTTCAGGCCGATCGTGCAAATCATATCCGCGCGGATAGGATGACAAGCATCATTTTTCCATGAATTTGGCGCGTTCAGAGCATGAAATTTCGTGTGAGAAACTCTCCCTGCTTATATCGTTGGTCCTTGGAGGCTGAGTTCTCATTTCGTGTTTCAACAGCGCCAGTTACGGCCTCTTTTTCTTATAATTGCACGACCTGAAATTACCTGGACTGTTGTCTGCAGGTTTCAACCGGCAAATATAGTCTTTCAGGCGAACAATTTTGGGCGCTGTGGGGTAGTGCCAGTTCATCTTTGCCGACAAGTCCAGATTGGGCTTTTGGTCCTATCGAATTGCATGAAATTTAAGCAAATATTCAATTCGTCAGACTGCAATCTGGACTTATTTGCTTTCCGCCGCTGGCCCTGCCGCTGAACCGGGCATTGTGCACAATAATTTCCCAATACCCGATATGAGGAGCCGCTTCGGCTGATTTGCAAGGAATTACCGAAATGAATTTGACGCTACAACCCAATGATATCAGTGAGGTCGTTGAGGCGGATCGTGCGCATCTCTGGCATCACCTAATTCAGCATCGTCAGTTTGAGACAATCGATCCGCGTATCATGGTTGAAGGCCGCGGCATGCACGTCTGGGACGCGACCGGAAAACGCTATCTGGACGCGGTGTCCGGCGGCGTGTGGACGGTCAATGTCGGCTATGGGCGCGAGAGTATTGCAGATGCAGTACGCGACCAGCTCGTTCGTCTGAACTATTTCGCCAATTCAGCTGGCTCCATTCCCGGATCTCAATTCGCCGAGAAATTGATTGAGGTCATGCCTGGCATGAGCCGGGTCTATTATTCCAATTCCGGGTCGGAAGCCAATGAGAAGGTGTTCAAGATGGTGCGGCAGATTTCGCATCGTCATCACGGCGGCCGCAAGTCGAAGATCCTGTATCGCGAGCGGGATTATCACGGTACGACCATCACAACGCTTTCCGCCGGTGGACAGCCGCAGCGAGCTGCTCATTACGGACCTTATACGCCTGGTTTTGTCGAGGTTCCGCATTGTCTTGAGTATCGTAGCCAGTATGGCGAGATCGACAATTATGAGGAAAAGGCCGCCGATGCGATCGAGGAAGTAATCCTGCGTGAGGGACCGGACACGATTGGTGCGATTTGCCTTGAACCGATTACCGCTGGTGGCGGAGTAATAACGCCTCCGGAAGGTTACTGGGAGCGCGTTCAGGAAATCTGCGCCAAATACGATATCCTTATTCATATCGATGAAGTGGTCTGTGGTGTTGGCCGTACCGGCGAATGGTTCGGTTACCAGCATTACGGCATCAAGCCGGATTTTGTGACAATGGCGAAAGGCGTGGCCTCAGGTTATGCAGCCATTTCCTGCACGGTCACCACCGAGGCGGTGTTCGAAATGTTCAAGGACGACGCCGCTGATCCGATGTCGTATTTCCGGGATATTTCAACCTTCGGCGGATGTACGGCCGGGCCGGCTGCGGCGCTGGAAAACATGCGGATCATCCGTGACGAGGATCTGCTTGCCAATACGACAGCGATGGGTGATCGCCTGCTTCATAACTTGCACGAACTGCAGGAAAAACATCCGGTAATCGGCGATGTGAGAGGCAAGGGGCTGTTCTGTGGTGCAGAACTGGTCAGTGACCGTGGAAGCAAGGAACCGGTTGATGAGAAACTGGTCCAGGCAGTAGTGGCCAATTGCATGGAGCAGGGTGTGATCATTGGTGCGACCAACCGGTCCTTGCCTGGCTTCAACAACACGCTGTGCTTAAGCCCGGCGTTGATAGCGACCAATGACGACATTGACCGGATCACAGAAACCATCGATTCCGCGCTTGGGCAGGTATTTGCCTAAGAGCGAGCTTACTGCGTTGTCGGCATAACAGATTTGCCGGCATACGCAGCTGCGGAATTCAGATAATGCCAGTTTCATGCAATTGCACCTTGATCAGGACTTATGGTCTGATAGGAAGGAGTGCAATTGGAGCATGACAGCATGGCCATTCCTGTTGAGATATTTTTCCTTGATCCAGGGCAGGGCGGAACGCTGCAACAACAAATTCAGCGGATGATCAGCGAGGGTATCCTGTCGGGGCGTTTTCGGCCTGGCGACAAACTGCCCTCCAGCCGCAAGTTTGCCGAGCATCTCGGCATCAGCAGGATGACCATTACCCTTGCTTACAACGCACTTCTTTCGGATGACTATTTGTCGTCGAAAGGCCGATCCGGCTATTACGTTTCCCAGACGGCGCCGCGGCGGGCCGCCTTTGATGTTCCGACTACAAAGGTCGTAGATGCGGTTCCCTGGAGCAGAGCCATCGGGCAACGTTATTCCGGGCACATCATGCCGGACAAGCCGCCCGACTGGCGCGACTATCCCTATCCCTTCATCTACGGACAGACTGACGACAGGATATTTGACCACAGCAATTGGCGGCAATGCGCATTGCAGGCAATGGGCAAGCGTGAATTTGGCGATGTTACGGCGGACTATTTCGACCAGGATGATCCGGAACTGGTCAAATATGTTGTCAGCAACACCCTGCCCCGAAGGGGAATTCTGGCGCGCCCGGAAGAGGTGCTGATCACCATGGGCGCACAGAATGCGCTCTGGCTGAGTGCGCAGATCCTGCTCAATCAAAGGCGAACGGCAGCCATGGAAAATCCAGGCTATCCCGGTCTGCGCGTGGTGCTGGAACTGACCAGATGCAATGTGGAACTGATCCCGGTTGATGAAAACGGGATGCAGTTTGAAAAACTGCCAGCTGATGTGGACGTTGTCTTCACGACGCCAAGCCACCACTGCCCGACCAATGTCACGATGCCGGTGGATAGGCGGCGCAAATTGCTCGAATTGGCATCGAAGAACAATTTCCTGATCGTTGAAGACGATTACGAATTCGAGATGTCATTTCTGAAAGCGTCCGCGCCGGCATTGAAGTCGCTCGATCAGGAAGGCCGGGTGATCTATGTCGGTTCCTATTCGAAGTCTTTATTTCCTGGATTGAGACTGGGTTACATTGTCGGCGCCGAGCCATTCATCCGGGAGGCGCGGGCGCTTCGCGCCGCAATATTGCGACATCCGCCAGGACATATTCAGCGTACCGTCGCAAATTTCCTTTCCCTGGGCCATTATGACGCGCTGGTCGCAAGGATGACACAGAAATTCAGCGTGCGGCGCGATGTCATGTATCAGGCAATTCAAAAGAACGGCCTGGAGATTGCCGGTCATAATGTTTCCGGCGGCTCCAGTTTCTGGATCAAGGTCAAGGACGGAATTGATACCAGGGTGCTGGCGCAACGGCTTGCGGAGAAAGGCGTGCTGATTGAACCCGGGCATGTTTTCTTCGATCAGAACGACGCCGAATACCGATATTTCCGTCTTGCCTATTCCTCGATTGCCCAGCACAAGATCGAACCGGGTATCGGGTTGATCGCAGACGAATTGCGCGCTTTTGGACATATATAGGCGTCTGCTCTGGCCCTAACCCGAAGTGTCAGTCAAAGATAAATATTTCCCAGATTTTAGCGGTACCGGTGAAATCCGGCGAAGAAGAATAAGAGGGCCCCTGTCCATGAAAATGACCACTGAAGAAGCTTTCGTGAAAGTGCTGCAAAAGCACGGCATCAATCATGCATTCGGCATTATCGGGTCGGCGATGATGCCGATTTCGGATCTGTTTCCGCAGGCCGGCATCACTTTCTGGGACTGTGCCCATGAGGGCAGCGCCGGCATGATGGCAGACGGGTACACGCGGGTGACCGGCCGGATGTCGATGATGATTGCCCAGAACGGTCCGGGCATCACCAATTTTGTGACTGCCGTCAAAACCGCCTACTGGAACCACACGCCATTGCTTCTTGTGACACCGCAAGCGGCGAACAAGACAATCGGCCAGGGCGGATTTCAGGAAGTCGAGCAGATGAAGCTGTTCGAGGACATGGTAGCCTATCAGGAAGAGGTGCGTGATGCGACGCGGGTTGCCGAGGTGCTTACGCGCGTTATCGCGCAGGCCAAGCGGGCCAGTGCACCTGCGCAGATCAACATCCCGAGAGATTTGTGGACGCAGGTGGTGGATATTGAACTTCCGCCAATCATTGATTTCGAGCGTTCCCCCGGTGGCGAACACTCGATTCAGGCTGCAGCCGATCTTCTGAGCAAGGCAAAAAACCCGGTGATCCTGAATGGTGCCGGTGTTGTGCTTGCGGATGGCATTCCGGCATCCATGGCGCTGGCCGAGCGGCTGGATGCTCCGGTTTGTGTTGGCTACCAGCACAATGATGCCTTCCCCGGTTCACATCCGCTCTTTGCCGGGCCGCTCGGATATAATGGTTCAAAGGCCGGCATGGAACTCATCAGCCAGGCGGATGTGGTGCTTTGCCTTGGTACACGACTCAATCCATTTTCGACGCTTCCTGGCTATGGGATGGATTACTGGCCCGCGGATGCAAAGATCATCCAGGTCGACATCAATCCGGATCGGATCGGACTGACCAAGAAGGTCACTGTCGGGATTGTCGGTGACGCCAAAAAGGTTGCCGAGGGAATTCTGGCAAATCTCTCCGAGGATGCCGGAGACTTTGGCCGCGCAGACAGGAAGGCGCGGATCGCGACCGAGAAATCAAAATGGGCGCAGCAATTGTCCAGCATGGACCATGAAGATGATGATCCGGGTACGACCTGGAACGAACGCGCCCGTGCAGCCAAGCCGAAATGGATGAGCCCGCGCATGGCTTGGCGTGCGATCCAGCAGGCGCTGCCGCGCGAAGCGATCATCAGTTCGGATATCGGGAATAATTGCGCGATCGGCAATGCCTATCCAAGCTTCGAAGAGGGTCGCAAATATCTGGCGCCGGGGCTGTTTGGCCCGTGTGGTTACGGTCTGCCCTCAATCGTCGGTGCCAAGATCGGATGTCCGGATGTTCCGGTCGTCGGTTTTGCGGGCGATGGCGCGTTCGGAATTGCGGTAAACGAACTGACCGCAATCGGTCGCGAGGAATGGCCGGCAATCACCCAGATCGTTTTCCGCAACTATCAATGGGGTGCGGAGAAGCGGAATTCGACGCTTTGGTTTGATGACAATTTTGTCGGCACCGAACTGGATGAGCAGGTGTCTTATGCAGGAATTGCAAAGGCCTGTGGTTTGAATGGCGTTGTTGCCCGGACCATGGATGAGTTAACCGATGCGCTTGATCAGGCGCTGAAAGATCAAAAGGCGGGTAAAACTACCTTGATCGAGGCGATGATCAACCAGGAGCTTGGCGAACCGTTCCGCCGCGACGCAATGAAGAAACCTGTACAGGTCGCCGGAATAAAAGCTGAAGACATGGTGACGGGCTAACCGTATTGGCTGACCAACCCACTATTTTAGCTGTGCAAAATGGCTGCGCATGATCGCAGCCATTTTCATGTGGACATGGGAATGGCGATTGCGGATGTGGACCGCAATGAACACGGGTTGCGAGATCGGGTCCGCATCCTCGACCGGGTTGAATTTCTTGGCTGCGATCAGGTCTGCAGCGCAATCTTCCAGCACGAAGGCCGAGCCGCCAAGGACCAGAAGTAAATTGCATATTGCCGCGTTCTGGCCGCTGGCAATTGCCGTATTTGTAAATCCGGGTAGAATTTGGCGATGGACCCGGTCAAACAGCGGCGAGTAATTGGCAAAGATATAACTTCCCGGATCAATTTCAGCGAGCTTTGTACCGTGATCGCTGACAAGGCGGTATCGCACTTCGCCGATGCTTTCGTAATGAATGTCCGGGACGTGCTTCGGCGTGAACAGCACCGCAAAGTCGATCTTGCCCGCCAGCAGATCAGCACACATCTGCGTGGAGTAATCCGGCTCGATATGGAAGGAAGTTTCCGGCAGCATGTTGCGAAACGTGGATACCCACATACCTATGTGCTGATCAGCCAGATCGCTTTGCATTCCAATCCGCATGGATCGGGAAAAATTTCTTGAAGATTCCAGCGCGCGCTGAGCTTCATTCCACTCATGACGCATGGCGCGTGCATGATCGGCGAAACGTTGTCCGGCAACGGTCGGCTTGGTGCCTGCCCGGCTTCGCGTAAACAGTTTTTTCCCCAGCGATGCCTCAAGCACTTTTATGCGGGCAGATACCGTTGATTGCGTAATTCCAAGCCTCGCCGCAGTACCATTGAAGCTGTTTGTCTCCATCAGATCCAGGAATGTTTCGAGCGGTTCTATTTGCATGATTTCTGCCTCCGACATCGCAGACTAATCGAAAATTCCGATTAATAAAGGCCTGGAGCCAGAATTGATTAAAGCGGTCTCTGCGATGATAATTTCGGCAAAAAACTGAAAGGTCTGGCCGGTGGCGAAAATTCCGCAACGTTCGCGGGTGGTCATAATTGGCGGCGGTGCCGTTGGCGTATCATCCCTCTATCATCTTGCCTTGTCCGGTTGGACGGATTGCGTGCTGCTCGAAAAGAATGAGCTTACGGCTGGGTCCACCTGGCATGCTGCGGGAAATGTTCCGACATTTTCTTCAAGCTGGTCAATCATGAACATGCAGCGTTATTCGGCCGAACTGTATCGCGGTCTGGCCGACAAGGTCGATTACCCGATGAATTATCATGTCACAGGATCGGTCAGGCTTGGGCATTCACCGGAGCGGTTGCAGGAATTCAAACGCGTGATGGGGATGGGCCGATATCAGGGCATGGATCTTGATATATTGGGCCCGAACGAGATCCGGTCGCGCTATCCGTTTGTCGAGACGCATGATCTCACCGGCGCACTCTATGACCCCTATGACGGTGACATCGATCCCGCACAGTTGACGCAGGCACTGGCGAAAGGCGCGCGCGATCTGGGCGCAAAAATCGTGCGGTTCTGTCCTGCCACGGGAGTCAGGCGCGAGGGCGAATCCTGGATCATTTCGACACCTGAAGGTGATATCGAGTGCGAATATGTGGTGAACGCCGCCGGATACTATGCCCATGAAGTCGGCAAGTGGTTCGGGCGGGACCTGCCGATGATGGTGATGAGCCATCAATACATGCTGTTTGACGATATCCCCGAGATTGTTGAATGGTCGGAAGAAACCGGCGGTAAATTGCCGTTGCTGCGCGATGTCGACAGTTCCTACTATCTACGCCAGGAAAAGAACGGGATGAATCTGGGCCCCTATGAGCGCAATTGCCGGGCACATTGGGCCGACGACGACGATCCGATGCCGGAGGATTTTTCCTTCCAGCTGTTCCCAGATGATCTCGACCGGTTGGAGTGGTACATCACTGACGCAATCGAGCGCGTGCCGATCCTGGGTACAGCCGGACTATACAAAACCATCAACGGTCCCATTCCCTACACGCCAGACGGCTATCCGTTGATCGGGCCAATGCCGGGCGTGCCGAATGCGTTTGAAGCCTGCGTCTTCACTTTTGGCATCTGCCAGGCTGGTGGCGCCGGCAAGGTGCTGGCCGAGTGGATCACCGAGGGCCAAACCGAATGGGATATGTGGTCTTGTGACCCACGCCGCTTTACCGCTTTTGCAGATCACGATTATTGCGTGGCAAAGGGCATGGAAGTCTATGGCCACGAATATGCGATGCATTTCCCGCACCATGCCTGGCCAGCGGGCCGCGACAAGAAGCATTCGCCGATCCATCAGAAACTTGTCGATATGGGTGCACAGCTCGGTGCCTATAATGGCTGGGAGCGTGCGAACTGGTTCGCAAAGCCGGGTGACGACACGTCCGAGGAGGCAACGCAGACCTGGAAGCGGCAAGGTCCATGGTTTCCGAGGGTGCGCGAGGAATGTCTGGCTGTACGGGATGCTGCAGGTATTCTCGATCTGGCAGGCTTTTCAAGATATGCGCTTAGCGGTGAAGGTGCTGCGGACTGGCTTGCCGAGCAAATTACCGGAAGGATACCGAAGGTTGGCCGGATCGGGCTTGGTTATTTTTCTGATGATGACGGACGGGTCGTCACCGAGATGTCGATGGTTCGGTTTGACGAGAACGAGATCCTTCTGATCACGGCTGCTACCGCGCAATGGCATGACCTGGAATGGCTGCAAAAGCACCTGCCGGAAGATGGATCCCTCAGTCTGATCGACAAGACCGACGAATTTTCCTGCCAAATATTCACCGGTCCGGCGACACGAGACATCTTGTCGGGAATTTGCGATGCGGATTTGAGCCTTCCCTGGCTTTCCTGGCAGAAAACAGAAATTGCCGGGCGTGAAGTTACTTTGTTCCGGGTTTCCTATGCAGGCGAGCTTGGCTGGGAGATACATACCCGCAATGCCGATACCGAAGTGGTCTATGACGCTGTGATGGAAGCCGGTTCGGATCACGGGCTTACGCCAATAGGCATGTTTGCGCTGAACAGTCTGCGCCTCGAAAAAGGCTATCGGACCTGGAAGGGTGATCTATCCACCGACTACACCATCATGCAGAGTGGGCTTGATCGGTTTATCAACTGGGCGAAACCGAGTTTCCGGGGCAAGGCGGCGATTGAACGCGAAAAACAGCAGGGTTCGAGCAAAAAATTTGTGACGCTTGTTGTCGAGGCCGGTGAATGTGATGCTCCTTATATGTCGACACTGTGGCATGGCGATGAAGTCGTCGGAGAGACGACTTCCGGCGATTGGGGGCATCGGATCGACAAGTCTATTGCGCTTGGCATGGTCCGGACCGATCTCGCAGAGCCGGGTACAAGTCTCGAAGTCGAGATCTTTGGTGATCGCTTTCCGGCGGTTGTTCAGGCAGATGAGCCACTTTGGGATGCTGCCAATGAAAGGTTACGTGCATGAGCGTTGATGTTCCTGCCTCCGCGCGGGCTGTCATCATTGGCGGTGGTGTATCGGGATGTTCGGTTGCCTATCACCTCTCTAAACTTGGCTGGAAGGACATCGTTCTCCTAGAACGCCGCCAATTGACCTGCGGTACGACCTGGCATGCGGCTGGCCTGATTGGTCAATTGCGTCCTTCGCAAAACCTGACGCGGTTGGCGAAATACTCTGCCGATCTCTACACGAAACTGGAAGCTGAGACCGGGATCGCCACCGGCATGCGTCAGACCGGTTCGATCACGGTCGCACTGACCGATGAGCGCAAGGAAGAAATCCTTCGCCAGGCCTCCCTTGCGCGGGCATTCGATGTTGAAGCCAATGAGATCGGAATAGACGAACTGCAGGAGCGCTATCCGCATCTGAACACGGATGGCGTCAAGTCGGCGGTCTATCTTCCCGATGACGGTCAATGCGATCCGGCCAATATTGCCATGGCGCTTGCCAGAGGTGCACGGCAAAACGGGGCGCGGGTCATCGAAAATGTGAAGGTGACCAATGTCCGGACAAGTAATGGCCGGGTGAGCGGTGTCGACTGGGAAAAAGGTGGAGAGCCGGGAACCACAACCACCGATATTGTGATCAATTGCGGTGGTATGTGGGCGCGTAATCTTGCAGCAGATTCTGGGGTGACGGTGCCTCTGCATGCCTGCGAGCACTTCTATATCGTTACTGAAGGCATTGACGGCTTAAAGGGGCTGCCAGTGCTGCGCGTTCCCGACGAGTGTGCCTATTACAAGGAAGATGCCGGTAAAATGTTGCTGGGTGCGTTTGAGCCGAAAGCCAAACCCTGGGGCATGGATGGCATTCCCGAAGATTTCAGCTTTGACCAGTTGCCGGAAGATTTCGATCACTTCGAACCGATCCTGGAACAGGCTGTAGAGCGGTTACCGATGTTGGCGACGGCTGGCATTCACACCTTCTTCAACGGGCCGGAGAGCTTTACGCCCGACGACAATTACTATCTCGGCGAGTCGCCTCAATTGGGCGGATATTGGGTCGCGGCCGGTTACAATTCCATCGGCATCGTTTCATCCGGCGGTGCGGGGCACGCGTTAGCGCAATGGATCAATGATGGCGAGCCGCCATTCGATCTTTGGGAGGTTGATATCCGCCGCGCACAACCGTTCCAGAAGAACAGGCACTATCTGAAGGAACGCGTGAGCGAGACGCTGGGCGTGCTTTACGCGGACCATTTTCCATATCGACAGATGGAAACGGCGCGCGGGGTTCGCCGGTCGCCACTTCATGAACATTTGAAGGCGCGCGGTGCAGTATTTGGCGAAGTCTCCGGGTGGGAGCGCCCGAACTGGTTTGCAAATGAAGGTCAGGAGCGCGAATACCGCTATTCGTGGAAGCGGCAGAACTGGTTTGAAAACCAACGCGCCGAGCACATGGCCGTGCGGCAGGGTGTCGGCCTGTTCGACATGACCTCATTCGGCAAGATCCGGGTCGAGGGGCGTGATGCCTGCGAATTCCTGCAACTGGTCTGTGGTAATGATATCGATGTCGAGCCTGGCCGTATCGTCTATACCCAGATGCTGAACGAGCGCGGTGGCATTGAATGCGATCTAACCGTTACGCGCCTTTCGGAAACGGAATATCTGCTAATTGTTCCTGCCGCCACCCTGCATCGGGACGTCGCCTGGCTCAAACGGCATGTTGGCGAATATTTTGCAGTCATCACCGACGTTACCGCTGCGGAGTCGGTGATTGTTGTCATGGGGCCAGATTCGCGAAAGTTGATGCAGTCTGTCAGTCCCAATGATTTCAGCAATGAAGTGCATCCGTTCGGGACCATGCGTGAAATCGAGATCGGGATGGGCCTGGCAAGGGCACACCGGGTGACCTATGTCGGCGAACTGGGTTGGGAAATATATATACCGACCGATCAGGCAGCGCATGTGTTTGAGACCATCGATGCTGCCGGTAAGGAATTCGACCTCAAGCTATGCGGTTTGCATACGCTCGATTCCTGCCGGATCGAAAAAGGATTTCGCCATTTCGGACACGACATCACTGATGAAGACCACGTGTTGGAAGCCGGTCTCGGCTTTGCTGTCAAAACTGCAAAGCCAAAATTCCTGGGCCGCGATGCCGTGCTGCGCAAACGCGAAGAGGGCCTTTCAAGCCGGTTGGTCCAATTCAGACTGAAAGACCCCGAGCCATTGGTTCTGCACAATGAGCCAATTGTTCGAGATGGCAAAATCGTTTCGATAATCATGTCAGGAAATTACGGGCATTATCTTGGTGGTGCGATTGGGCTTGGCTATGTGCCATGCAAGGGAGAAAAACCCGCCGAGATGTTGTCGTCAAATTACGAGTTGGAGATCGCAGGCGAACGTCATGAGGCTGAAGTGACCCTGAAGCCGTTTTATGACCCGACTGCGGAGCGAACCCGTATGTAGTGGCGTTTGCAATGGAGGAAGCGGCGACCATGGGAACTGAAACCGTGAATAAGAGAGGTCGTCGAAGCGGAGGACGGTCTGGTCGTATTGCCGTACGGTCAGCGCCTTTAGCCGACAATCTGCGGCCAGTCAGGCCAGGCCTGTCCGGTGGTCGGTACAAGCCTTTGACAGATGAGGATGTCGCCCGAATTCACAGTGCGGCGCTGGATGCACTCGAAACGATTGGCCTTGCAGATGCGCCCCAATCGGGTGTTGATATCCTGACCGGCGCCGGAGCGGAGCAGGGTGAAGATGGGCGAATCCGGTTCCCTCGTTCGCTGGTCGAGGACATGCTTGCTATTGCAGCCAGGGATATTACGCTTTTCGGGCGGGACCCTGCCTTTGATCTCGAATTGTCGGGTTCGCGGGTCCATTTCGGTACTGCCGGTGCAGCAGTTCATGTCGTCGATATCGAGAACCACGAATATCGCGATTCCACGACGCAGGACTTATACGATGCGGCCCGCATCACGCATGCGCTTGATAACGTCCATTTCTTCCAACGTGCAATGGTCTGCCGGGACATCGAAGACAATTTCGAGATGGACATCAATACGATTTATGCAAGTTGCGGTGGGACCAGCAAGCATATCGGAACCAGCTTCTCGGATCCGTCACACG
>JANQQM010000207.1 GCA_028289365.1 Salaquimonas sp.
ATGTTGTCACTGCCTTACAATTCATCGACCCCTGTTCTCTATGTCAATCGCGATGCTCTGAAGTCAGCCGGTCTCGACCCGAACATGGATCTCTCAACCTGGGACAAGGTTGGCGCAGCCTTGGACAAGCTTAAGGCTTCGGGCCACCAGTGCCCGCTGACAACGGCCTGGCAAAGCTGGGTTCATTTGGAGAATTTCTCCGCCTACCACAATTTGGCATTTGCATCTAAAGACAATGGGTTTACCGCACTCGATACGGAGCTCACATTCAACGGCCCCATCCAGGTCAAGCATATTCAAACCATGGGGGACTGGGCCAAAGACGGAAAGTTCATCTATGCCGGCCGCCGCAATGAAGGCGGAGCCAATTTCCGAGGCGGAAAATGCGCTTTCTTTACGGAGTCCTCAGCCGGCTATGCAGGCGTGAAGGCGGAAGCAAAGTTCGAATTCGAGATCCGGCCGCTCCCCTACTGGTCCGAAGCCAAGGGTGCACCTCAGAACACGATCATTGGCGGGGCTTCCCTATGGATTATGGCCGGCCACAAACCGGAGGAATATAAGGGTGTCGCTCAGTTCCTGAAATTCCTGTCATCCTCCAATATTCAGGCGGCCTGGCACCAGAATACCGGTTACCTGCCAATCACTATGAAAGCCTTTGAGCAAACGAAGAGCGAAGGCTTCTACAGCAAGAATCCCGGAACGGATATTGCGATCGTCCAAATGACGGGCAAAGCGCCGACGGCAAACTCAAAGGGTTTGCGGCTGGGAAGCTTTGATCAGATCCGCGGTATCATCGACGAAGAACTCGAGGCGGTCTGGTCCGGGGACAAAACCGCGCAAGTGGCCCTGGATAGCGCCGTCAAACGCGGCAACGTCCTTCTTCGCCGCTTTGAAAAAGCCAACAAGTAATCAGAAGTAATTCGTCGGGGACCGACCTGGTCCCCGACTTTCACTGCGATAACCCGATCGCTGACGACTGAATTTTGTTTATGGAAAAGCGCGTTACATTTAAAGGGTGGACTCTCCCGCTTCTTCTACTTTTCCCGCAATTGCTGGTAACGCTCGTTTTCTTTTTCTGGCCCGCAGGCCAGGCGATTTATCAGTCCGCTTTTATCCCGGATCCATTTGGACTGAAAACGCAGTTTGTGGGCTTCGACAATTTTCTTTTTCTTTTTACCGATCCGCTCTATCTCGCTTCATTCAAGACAACGGCTGTTTTTTCGGGCCTGGTCACGCTGTTGTCCATGGCCCTGGCCCTGTGGCTGGCGGTGCTTGCTGATCGGGTCATCAAGGGCGCGACGACTTATCGAACTCTGTTGATCTGGCCTTATGCGGTCGCTCCGGCGGTGGCCGGCGTACTTTGGCTTTTCATGTTCAATCCGAATGTCGGTCTTGTGAGCTGGTATCTCGGCGTGCTGGGTTATGACTGGAACCATGTGCTTGATCCCAATGAAGCCATGGGGCTGGTCGTGGTCGCATCGTCGTGGGGTCGCGTAAGTTACAACTTCCTGTTTTTCCTGGCCGGACTTCAGGCCATACCCCAGAGCGTCATAGAAGCCGCCGCCATCGACGGGGCGCGCTTCTGGAGACGGTTCTGGACCATCATATTTCCATTGCTGTCACCGACAACATTCTTTCTGCTCGTGGTCAATGTTGTTTACTCATTCTTTGAAACCTTCGGCGTCATACATACGATTACGTCCGGTGGTCCGCAGCAGGCAACAACAATCCTCGTCTACAAGGTGTTCTCAGATGGATTTGTCGGTCAGGACCTCGGCTCTTCGGCCGCGCAATCGGTCGTTTTGCTTATTGTCGTCAGCATCCTGACGGTAATCCAGTTTCGTTATATCGAAAGACGGGTGCATTACTAATGGCGCGCATGGTCGAAAAAAGAGGAATAGGCACCTGGCTGACCCATCTTGGACTCATTGCCGGAATTTCAGTCGTTTGTTTTCCCATCTATCTGGCATTTGTGGCGTCGACCGTAACACAGAACGATCTTATCCAGCCGCCGATGCCGCTGGTTCCGGGTCCCCATTTCCTCGAAAATTACTGGTCCGCCCTCTCCGCCGGCATAAACGCTCCCGTCTGGCGGATGCTGGTGAATTCAACCGTTATGGCGTTTGGAATTGCGATTGGAAAAATCGTGATCTCCCTGCTTTCTGCCTTCGCTATCGTTTATTTCCGCTTCCCCTTTCGACAGACATTTTTCTGGCTGATCTTCTTGACCCTGATGCTGCCTGTGGAAGTGCGCATCGTGCCCACATTCGAGGTCGTCGCCCAGTTCAACATGCTGAACAGCTATACGGGACTGATTTTTCCCCTGATCGCATCGGCCACGGCCACGTTCCTGTTCCGGCAGTTCTTTCTGACCGTCCCCGACGAGCTGGCCGAGGCCGCGCGCGTCGATGGCGCCGGTCCTATGCGGTTTTTCGTCGACATACTGGTTCCCATGTCGCGAACAAATATTGCCGCCTTGTTTGTCATCCTGTTCATATATGGCTGGAACCAATATCTGTGGCCCCTTCTGATCACCACGGATCCTGAGATGAACACAATCGTAATGGGGATCAAGCAGATGTTCCCCTCCGGGGATGACTTTGCGAACTGGCCGGTGATCATGGCGACATCGATTCTGGCCTTGCTACCGCCGGTGATTGTCGTCGTCTTTATGCAGAACCTGTTTGTAAAAGGCCTCATAGAAAGTGAAAAATAGAGCAATTTCCCATGGCAACGCTCAATATTAAATCTGTCCGCAAATCATTCGGCCGCACCGAAGTTATTCACGGTATCGATATCGACATTGA
>JANQQM010000212.1 GCA_028289365.1 Salaquimonas sp.
TGTTTCGGCGGATGTTGCCTGTTCTGGCAAAGATTCTACCGGCTCCGGCTCCGACTCAGGTTCTGGTTCGGGCTCTGGTTCAGGCTCGGGTTCTGGCTCGGGTTCTGGCTCAGGTTCTGGCTCGGGCTCAGGTTCTGGCTCCGGCTCAGGTTCTGGCTCTGGTTCAGGTTCTGGCTCGGGCTCTGGTTCAGGCTCGGGTTCTGGCTCAGGTTCAGGCTCCGGCTCGGGTTCAGGCTCGGGCTCAGGTTCTGGCTCCGGCTCTGGTTCAGGCTCTGGCTCAGGTTTGGGTTCTGGCTCAGGCTCTGGTTCAGGTTCAGGTTCAGGTTCTGGCTCGGGCTCTGGTTCAGGCTCGGGTTCTGGCTCAGGTTCAGGCTCTGGCTCAGGTTCGGGTTCTGGCTCAGGTTCGGGTTCTGGCACTGGCTCTGGCACTGGCTCTGGTTCGCGCAAGGATACAGGTTCAGGAGCAGCTTCTTCCGGTTGAGGCGGGTCCTGCGGTTCCGGTTTTTCTTCCTCAACCTCTTCCTTGTGCTTCCTTGAGCCGAGCGCAAAGGAAAATATGCGCTTGAAGAGACCCGGTTTCTTTTCGCTCATTCCTGCTATCTACCTGCTCTAGGCCGCGCCAAGCATCGGTGCGTTTGCTGTGTCTGAATTCATGACGACAGGATGTCCAATCGCCGTGCGGCCATCCTGCCCGACGATGCGGGTTGATACGATTCCGGCATTGATTTCAACAGAACCATCTATTCGTACCGGTGTGAACTGCTCGCTATGCCCGGATGAATTGCGTTCGACAAGAACATTTACTGTCTTGCCTTCAAGCGAGCGCAAGTGATCTTTGAAGGCCACTTCACCGCGTCGGCGCAAGAGGGCTGCGCGCTGCTTTATCGTAGAGCGTTCCAATTGCGGCATCCTTGCAGCCGGCGTGCCTTCACGCGGTGAAAACGGAAAGACATGCAAGTGGGTCAGATCGCATGCATCGATGATCGAAAGCGTGTTTTCAAACATCGCATCGGTTTCCGTCGGGAAACCAGCGATCAGATCGGCCCCGAAAATGATGTCGGGCCGGCGCGAGCGCATCTCCTGGCAGAACCGGATTGAATCCTCGCGCGAATGGCGACGCTTCATTCTTTTCAGGATCAGGTCATCCCCATGCTGCAGCGAGAGATGCAGATGCGGCATGAACCGGCTTTCCGTTGCAATGACATCAGCAAGCACTTCATCGACCTCGATAGAATCGATGGAGGAAAGCCGCAATCTGGGAAGATCCGGGACGCGATCGAGGATGGAGCGCACCAATGTGCCAAGCGTTGGTTTGCCTGGCAGATCATTGCCCCACGATGTCGTATCCACGCCGGTCAGGACGATTTCGAGAAAACCGTTATCGACCAGCCGCTGAGCCTGCTCAACCACGACACCAGCCGGTACCGACCGGGAATTGCCACGCCCGAACGGGATAATGCAGAATGTACACCGATGATCGCAGCCGTTTTGAACCTGGATGAACGCCCTTGCACGGCCATCCATCGTGTCGACCATGTGCGCGGCGGTTTCGCGAACGCTCATGATGTCGTTGACCCGAACCTTCTCGGTGCTGTTGACGCCGAAATCCGGTAGTGCGCGATAGGCTGAAGCCTTCAGCTTGTCATGATTGCCGATGACCAGATCCACTTCAGGCATGTCGCCGAATGTTGCCGGTTCGGTCTGGGCGGCGCAGCCACTGACGATGATGCGGGCATCCGGGTTCTGACGGCGAGCCTTGCGGATTGCCTGGCGCGCCTGACGAACCGCCTCGGCGGTAACGGCACAGGTATTGACCAGGATGGTTCCATCCTCGAGCGAGGCCAGTCCGGCAGCCTTTGCCTGATCCTTCATGATTTCGGACTCATAGGCATTCAGCCGACAGCCAAATGTCAAAACCTCAATCTCGGATCTGGTGCGATGATCGTTACGAGCCATTACGATGGCTCCATTTCCTGGTGACGCTCGAAATCCCCGGTTTCGGGGTCCAGACTACCGGTAAATTCAAACTCTACCGGACCCGTCATCAGCACCCGGTTTTGCCTTGTCCATTCGATCTGCAAGTCACCGCCGGGCAGGGAAATTCTGGCGGCCCTTTGCGTCAGACCCTTTCTTGCTGCTGCCACCAAAGTGGCGCAGGCAGCCGAACCACAGGCAAGGGTGATCCCGGCACCGCGTTCCCAAACCCGGATCTGTACGTGGTCTTCTGCATGGACCCTGGCCAGTGTGATATTGGCGCGTTCGGGAAAAATCGGATGATTTTCCAGCAAGGGTCCAAATCGTTCGAGATCATAATTTTCCAGATCGTCCACGACCCAGAAAATCGCATGCGGATTTCCCATATTGACCACGCTTGGCGTGTGCAGGATCGGGGCGTCGATCGGGCCGATCTGCAGCTCAATGCCCGTCGTGTCGTAGAACTCCTCGGCAAGCGGGATTTCCTGCCAGTCAAATCTGGGCGATCCCATGTCGACCGTGATCGTGTCGTCATCTTCATAATGACAGGCCAGAACACCACCGGCAGTCTTGAACTTGAAATCGCGCCGACCATCCTGTCCGTGCAGCCATGCAACCACGCAGCGCGTTCCATTGCCGCAAGCCTGGGCAAGCGAACCATCTGAATTCAGGATGCGGATATCATTGTCCCAATCCGGCTGCGATGGATCACGGACCTCCATGATCTGGTCAAACGGAACCGCATCAGCTGTTGAAAGCGCGACGGCTGCGCCCGGTGCAATTTCCTCGGAACGACCGCGTGCATCGGCAACAATGATCTTGTTGCCAATTCCATTCATCTTGATGAAATTCATTTGTTGCGTGGTCATTTTATCTTTGTTCCGGAATTTCAGTGTCTATATGGCGGAATCGGGGATCAATTAAAAGACCTATACCAGATTGTGGTTTAGAAACCCTGCAAGCCTTTACAGGTGTCTTTCCAAGGCTGAAAGCGGTTTTGTGTCCTGCGGAATTTCTTGACAATGACCGGCAAAAGCTGTTTATCGGCGCATCTTATCTTGGAAATCGATTTCCGAGCGGCCGACCGGTGCAGTAGATGCCGGAGGCAACCATCTGACAGCGCGGTGCGCCCTCAGGTGATTTTTTGCTTTGGAGATTCGGTTTTGAGACCATGAGACACTATCTTGCAGGCAATAGCTTGCAAGCAGAGGACCGGACATTTGTTTGAATCACTTTCTGAACGCCTGGGCAACATATTCGAGGGCCTGACCCGCCGTGGTGCGCTGTCGGAAAAAGATGTCGCTGCCGCGCTTCGCGAAGTTCGCCGCGCACTGATCGAGGCGGATGTCGCGCTCGATGTTGTGCGTGATTTCATCGAGCGTGTCAGGGAAAAGTCCGTTGGTGCGGAGGTCGTCAAGTCGGTCACGCCCGGGCAGATGGTCATCAAGATCGTTCATGACGAAATGGTCGAGATGCTCGGCTCGGGGGCGGAACCCATTGATCTGAATGCACCGGCACCGGTTGTGCTGATGATGGTTGGTCTTCAGGGTTCGGGCAAGACGACAACAAGTGCGAAAATCGCCAAGCGATTGACCGAGCGCAGCAAGAAAAAAATCTTGATGGCTTCGCTCGATACGCGCCGGCCGGCAGCGCAGGAGCAATTGCGACAGCTTGGCGAGCAGACCGATGTCGACACGCTGCCGATTATAGCGGGCCAGTCTCCGGTTCAGATATCGGAACGCGCCCTACAGGCGGCGAAGCTCGGCGGCTATGATCTGGTGATTCTTGATACCGCTGGCCGTACCCATATTGATGAGCCGCTGATGGTCGAGATGGCCGATATCAAGGCCAAGGCAAACCCGCATGAGATTCTGCTTGTCGCCGACGCGCTGACCGGGCAGGACGCGGTCAATCTTGCGCGCAGTTTTGATGAGCGGGTCGGAATTACCGGCATCGTGCTGACCCGGGCCGATGGGGATGGGCGCGGTGGCGCAGCGCTTTCCATGCGGGCGGTTACCGGAAAACCGATCAAGCTGATCGGTACCGGTGAAAAAATGGATGCACTGGAAGAGTTTCATCCTGCCCGGATTGCCGACCGGATCCTCGGCATGGGAGACATTGTCTCGCTGGTTGAGAAGGCTGCCGAGACGATCGACGCGGAAAAAGCATCTGCCATGGCCAAGCGGATGCAGAAAGGCCAGTTCGACCTGAATGATCTGTCGGATCAGTTGAACCAGATGCAGAATCTGGGCGGCATGGGCGGTATCATGGGGATGTTGCCCGGGATCGGCAAGATGAAGAAGCAGATTGCAGAGGCCGGAATCGATGACAGTATCTTCAAGCGGCAGCAGGCAATAATCTCGTCGATGACGAAGCAGGAGCGCAAGACCCCGAAACTTCTCAATGCAAATCGCAAACGCCGCGTTGCTGCGGGCTCCGGAACTTCGGTCCAGGAAATCAACAAGCTATTGAAGATGCATCTTCAGATGGCCGACATGATGAAGAAAATGGGCAAGAAGGGCGGCCTGATGGGGGCGATGGGTAAGGGCATGATGGGAAAAATGCTTGGCGGAGCCGGCGGTGCCCCGGTGGGCCTGCCCGGAGGGATGCCTGGCGGACTTCCAGGTGGCATGGGCGGCGGCGGAATGCCCGATCTTTCCAACATGGATCCCAAGGAATTGGAGCGCATGGCAAAACAGATGGGTATGGGCGGCAGCATGCCGAAATTACCCGGATTGGGTAAAAAGAAATGAGTGAACCCATGACCCAAGCAGATGATATTTCGGATACTGAAAAGGTTATCAAGGAGCTCAAGCGGCATCGTGCCACGATCGACAACCTTGATGCAGCCTTGATCCATATTCTCGCCGAACGGTTTCGTACCACCAAGTCGGTCGGCGTTTTGAAGGCCTCAAGCGATTTGCCGCCGGCAGATCCGACACGAGAAAGGGAGCAAGTGGCAAGGCTGCGTCAATTGGCGCGCGACGCTGATCTCGATCCCGATTTTGCGGAGAAACTTCTGAATTTCATAATCCAGGAAGTCATCCGCCATCATGAACAGGCCCGCAGTTGAGCGGCCACCCAAACAACAGATTCCAGGAGAAATAAAATGGCACTGAAAATACGACTGGCCCGCGGAGGGTCAAAGAAACGCCCGTTCTATTCGATCGTCATTGCAGACGTTCGTGCGCCGCGCGACGGACGCTTCATTGAAAAGGTCGGCACCTACAATCCGATCCTGCCCAAGGATGGCGATCGCGTCACCATGAACAGGGAACGCATTGAGTATTGGCTTTCCAAGGGCGCAAAACCGACAGACCGTGTCCTGCGCTTCCTTGACGCCGAAGGCATGATGAAGCGGGAGCCGAGAAACAATCCGAAGAAGGCGTTGCCCGGCAAGAAGGCGCAGGAACGCCTTGCAGAGGCTGAAGCAAAGGAAGAAGATGCGGCGGCAGCAGAAGCTGAAGCCGAAACGCCTGCGGCTGAAGCCGAGGCACCCGCGGTAGAGGCTGAAGCACCTGCTGCAGAGGCTGAAACAACTGAAGCCGAAGCTCCAGCAACAGAAGCCGAGGCGCCAGCCGAGGAAGCTGAAGCTCCTGCAGAAGAGGCCGAAAGCGAAGAGGTCAAAGCCTGACGGGCTGTTTGCCTCATTCGAGAATAAACCGGTTACATGTTTGAAAAACCCGTACTTCTTGCCCGAATTGGTGCGCCGCATGGCGTCAGGGGAGAAGTGCGGGTCAAAAGTTTTACCGACGATCCCCTGTCATTTTCCAGCTACGGTCCGCTTCAGGCAGAAGACGGCACAGTGTTTGCCGTCGTTAATGCCCGCATGGCCAAGTCCGTTGTCATCGTGCGGTTTGAAGACATAACCACCCGTGAAGCGGCTGAAGCGCTGAACGGAACGGAATTGTTTGCTGACAGATCCACGCTTCCGCAGGTGGAAGACGAAGACGAATTTTATTCATATGATCTTACAGGTCTGACGGTGCTGGATCAGAGCGGCAACCGGTTTGGCACGGTCCGGGCCCTGCATGATTTCGGGGCGGGCGATATTGTTGAAATCGACCTGACCAGTGGTGGACAGGAATTATTCGCCTTTACCCGGGAAACTTTTCCTGAAGTCGATATCGGCGCGGGAAATCTTGTCATCGATCCGCCAGGAACGGTGAGCGAACGGGACCAGGATGGGCAGGAAAAATGAGTTTTCGTGCATCAATCATCACGCTTTATCCGGAAATGTTCCCAGGCCCGCTTGGCTATTCGCTGGCCGGAAAAGCACTGGAAAAGCAAACCTGGACCTATGACACGGTCAATCCGCGTGATTTTGGATCCGGCAAGCATCGTCAGGTCGATGACACGCCTGCGGGTGGGGGCGCGGGGATGGTCATGCGGGCTGACGTTCTGGCGAGCGCAATCGACCATGTCTCGGGCCCGGATGACCAACGCAAGCGGTTGTTGATGAGCCCGCGCGGACAGCCGCTTGATCAGAAAATGGTCCGCGAGCTGGCCCAGGAACCGGGCGCCATCATCGTATGCGGTCGGTTCGAAGGCGTGGACGAACGGGTGATCGAAGCTCGCAATCTCGTTGAGGTATCGGTTGGCGACTATATTCTCTCGGGCGGCGAGCCGGCTGCGATCTGTCTTCTTGATGCTGTCATAAGGCTATTGCCCGGCGTCATGGGCAATGTTGAATCGGGAGAAAATGAAAGCTTTGAATCGGGATTGCTGGAACATCCGCATTATACGAGACCGTCCATTTGGGAAGGTCTTCTGATACCGGATGTGCTTACTTCCGGCGATCATGGTGCGGTCGCGCGCTGGCGTCGGGAAGAAGCCGAACGCCTGACGCGGAAGATGCGACCCGAATTGATGGCGACGCCCGACAAAAAGAAGTAATCCACTGGTCGAATCCGGTCGACAAATGAATCGTTTTCGATTATTACGGCGCAACTTTTTCCAAAAACCGGAAGAAGACTGGTGAATTCGCCCCGGAAACTTTGTCGTTTCCATCTGCTGTCAATGGCTGCAGACTAGTTGGACGCTCTGGCCGTCAATCAATCAAAGACACGTGCCTAAGGCCATTTCGGCCCGGTGCGATGCGATAAAAGGTTTGGAACCATGAATATTATCCAGGAGCTTGAGGCCGAGCAGGCTGCAGCTATTGAAGCCAAGCGTAAACTTCCCAATTTCGAAGCTGGTGACACCGTTCGCGTAATGGTGCGCGTGACAGAAGGTAACCGTACCCGCCTGCAGGCCTATGAGGGTGTGTGCATTGCGCGTTCCGGCGGTGGCCTGAATGAAAGCTTTACCGTTCGCAAGATTTCCTACGGGGAAGGCGTTGAGCGGGTATTCCCGGTATATTCTCCGCTGGTGGAGGCGGTAGAAGTCGTGCGGCGCGGCAAGGTGCGGCGCGCCAAGCTTTACTATCTGCGGGAACGCCGCGGTAAATCTGCCCGTATTTCCGAAAATACCAGCGTACGTGCCAAGAAGCTCAATGACAGCGTCCGCATGGCGGCAGCCGATGAAAAGGCGCGCATTGAGGCTGAAAAGATCGCAGCAGCAGAGGCATTCGCCGCCGAGAAAGCGGCCGAAGATGCGGCAAATGCAGAGGCTGCAGCCGCCGAGACTGCAGAAGCACCAGAAGAAAACAAGCAAGGCTGATTTGGTGGCCGGAGCAACGGAGTATGCTTTCCGGCCGGCAAAGATAATGAAAAATGAGATTGAAGCGGCCAGAAATTGGCCGCTTTTTTGTTGTGTTCACAAGCATTTGCTTAAACAGGGGAAATGTCTTGTTTCCGATTTAATTCTTTCTCTGATAAACAGGCAAAAACGCGGATCAGTTCCCAGGGCAATGGAGGCGGATATATGGGTGCCAAGAAGATCGAAACCATAAACAAGTATTTCTACTTAAAAGTATTTGTTGCTGTGCTCGCACTTGCCGGCATTTCCATTTTCCATTCCAGCGCAGTTCCCATTGCTTTCGCCCAGTCGGAAGCAGCCAGTTCCGAACCTGCCGAATCCAGCCCGGTTAAACCCCAAGAAGGGGAAGCCGTTGCGGTGGATGGCGAACTTGCAGAACAGGAAGCCGAAGCTGAACTGATTGTGCCGGAACCGGTACTTTCTCCACTGCAGCTTGCGATCAAAGCGGAACTGGAACTGCGGAAGGATGCAGCTAAATCCAAGGCACTTCGGGCCAGGCTTGGTGATATTGAAGCGCATTATATCGCGAGCGGCTACGAGCCGATCTGGATTGAAGGCGGCAAGCCCTCGAAAAAAGCCGAAGACATGGTCGAGATGATCAATCTTTCCTATGAGGATGGGTTGGAGCCAAACGATTATGACGCCGACGAACTGTTCCAGAAGCTTGGAGCCAGTGATGAAAGTTCGCTCGCCGATCTTGAAATTCATCTGGCAACTACGTCGGTATCCTACTCACAACACATGAATGCAGGACGGCTTAACCCAAGCGAAGTAAATAGGGAAATCGTGATTTACCCGAGTTCGCTAGGAGCGGATTCAATTCTGGGCAATATCCGCCGCACCAGTTCGCTGAAGGCCTATGTACGCCTGCTTGCGCCGCTTACCCCGCGCTATGAGCGGCTGCGTAGTGCGCTGGCAAGCTATCGGCGGATCGAGGCAAATGGTGGCTGGACGACCGTCCCCGAAGGTGAAGTACTAAAACCGGGCATGACGGATGAACGCGTTCCGGCATTGCGGGCGAGAATGGTTCAGGCAGGCCTGCTGGAGGGCGAAGTCACAGATTCGCAAGTCTATGACGACGCGCTTGTGGCAGCTGTAACCGAGTTCCAGGACCGCGTCGGTATCGAGATGGACGGGGTGGTTGGTCCCGGCACGCTTGAACAGTTGAATATTCCTGTCGAGGACCGGATCGCGACCATGGAAGTCAACATGGAACGCAATCGCTGGATGCAGAATGATTTCGGTGCACATCATATCTTCGCCAATCTCGCCGACCAGGTGGTCAAGGTTGTTCTCAACGAGAAAACCGTTCATGCCGAGATCATTCAGGTCGGGTTGCCCTATCACCGTACTCCGGTATTTACCGACGAACTGGAATATGTAGAGATCAATCCGTTCTGGAATGTTCCCTATTCGATTGCGGTGAATGAATATCTACCAAAGCTGCGGCGGAACCCGGGTGTTCTGGCCGCGCAGAACATTTCGCTGTTGTCGAATGGAAATGCGATCAATGCGCGAAGAGTAAACTGGAACGCCTATGGCAAGGGTAACTTTCCGTTCCGGTTGCGACAAAACCCCGGTCAGGGGAACGCGCTTGGCCGGATCAAGTTCATGTTCCCGAACAAGTTCAATGTCTACATGCATGACACGCCGTCAAAATCGAAATTCGACAGGGCGCAACGCTATTTCAGCCATGGTTGTCTCAGATTGCGGAACCCGCTGAAGATGGCGGAAGTCCTGCTTGGCGAACAGGGTTGGGACCGGGAAAAGATCGATGCAACGGTTGCGAGCGGAAAGCGAACCGTCGTCAAGCTTGATGAGAAAATTCCGGTTCACATCGTCTATCTGACCAGCTGGGTCAACAAGGATGGCTCGGTCCATTTCCGAAAAGATGTCTATGGGCGGGACAACATTGTCGCCGATGCGCTTGCAAAGGTACGAGGCCGGTAATATCTGTTATTTGGGCGCTGCCGTAGGCAATTTTTGGCGGCGCCTGATTTTGACGCAATCGGTTTCTTGACCGGTGCTGCGTCATTGTGCATATCAGGCACAACAATCCGAAAAAATGGAAATGCATCATGGCACGAACGCTGTATGACAAGATATGGGATGATCACATTGTAAGCGAGCATGAGGATGGTACCGGCATTCTCTATATTGATCGTCATCTTGTGCATGAGGTTACAAGCCCGCAGGCTTTTGAAGGTTTGCGTATTGCAGGACGCAATGTCCGCGCGCCGGAAAGAACGCTGGCCGTCGTTGACCACAATGTACCGACAACAGATCGCAGCGCGGGCATTGCCAATGAAGAGAGCCGCATTCAGGTTGAGGCATTGGCGAAGAATGCCGAGGATTTCGGCATTGAATATTATTCGGAGACCGACAGACGCCAGGGCATTGTTCACATCATTGGCCCGGAGCAGGGATTTACACTGCCGGGCATGACAATCGTCTGTGGCGACAGCCATACCTCCACCCATGGCGCGTTCGGCGCGTTGGCCCATGGTATCGGCACTTCCGAGGTGGAGCATGTTCTTGCAACACAGACCTTGTTGCAGAAAAAGGCGAAAAACATGCTGGTTCAGGTCGACGGGAAACTGCCCGACGGCGTGACTGCCAAGGACATCATCCTTGCGATCATCGGTGAAATCGGCACAGCCGGCGGTACCGGTCATGTGATCGAATTTGCCGGAGAAGCCATACGGTCGCTTTCGATGGAAGGCCGCATGACGGTTTGCAACATGACGATTGAAGGTGGCGCGCGTGCCGGCCTGATCGCGCCGGATGAAACAACGTTTGCCTATGTCAAGGATCGTCCGAAAGCGCCGAAGGGCAAGGCCTTCGAGATGGCCATGGAACATTGGAAGACACTTTACAGCGACGAGGGCGCGCATTTCGACAAGGTGGTTAAGCTTGATGCTGCCAACCTCCCGCCGATCGTATCCTGGGGGTCATCGCCTGAGGATGTCGTGTCAGTCACGGGTTCCGTTCCCGATCCGGCCTTGATTGAAGATGAAAACAAGCGCGCATCAAAGCAGCGTGCGCTTGCCTATATGGGGCTGACGCCCGGAACCAAGATTACCGATATCAAGCTGGATCGCGTCTTTATCGGTTCGTGCACGAACGGCCGGATTGAAGATTTGCGCGCGGTCAGCGAGGTTGTTCGGGACAAGAAGGTGGCCGAGCATGTAGACGCGATGATCGTGCCTGGATCGGGACTGGTCAAGGAGCAGGCAGAAGCCGAAGGTCTGGACAAGATCTTTATCGAGGCCGGGTTTGACTGGCGTGAACCAGGCTGCTCGATGTGTCTGGCGATGAATGAAGACCGGTTAAGCCCAGAAGAGCGCTGCGCCTCGACCTCGAACCGGAATTTTGAAGGCCGGCAGGGCTTCAAGGGCCGCACTCATCTGGTTTCACCTGCGATGGCAGGGGCGGCGGCGATTGCCGGTCATTTCGTCGATATTCGCGACTGGAAGTAATCTGCAGCGGTAGAATTGGGTGGTCTTTACGGGCTGCCCAGTGATGCATTGAGGATTGCGATCCACACGGAAATCGTGGCAACGGACAGCATTGTCGCGATCAACATGGTGGATGCGGCGAGTGCAACGGCGCGATTGTAGATCACCGCAAAAATGTAGACATTCATGCCAGGCGGCATGGCTGCGAGAATGACGGCAGCCCGTACATAAACCGGGTCCAGGCCGAATACCCAATGTGCCAGTACAAAGGCTATTGCCGGATGGATTATAAGCTGGAGCGCTGATACGGTCAGGCTTTCCGATAAGTCATTGAGCAGGCCATAGCGGGTCAGCGCGGCGCCGGTGCCCACAAGTGCGGCGGGAATGGCGGCTGCGGCGAACATGTCGACCGCCGCCATTACGGGTTCGGGCACGGTAAATCCTGAAAAATTTACGATGATGCCGGCCACAATCCCGATCATCAGCGTATTGGTAATGATCGACCGGCCAGCGGAAATAAGGGTTTCGCCAAGCGGCCTGCCGTCGCGTCTAGACATTTCCATGGTGATCATCCCGACGACATATAGAAGCGGGGCATGCATGGAGATAATTCCGAATGCCGGGGTCAGTGTCGCTTCGCCAAAGGCGCGATCGATGATGGGCAGGCCCAGCATGACGGTATTGGAAAACATCGCCATGAAACCGACAGCGACAGCTTCGCCCGGGCGCCGTTTCCAGACCGTTCTTGAAATGATGATCCCGAGAATGAAACTCGAAAAGGTGCCGAAGAAGAAAGCGATGATCATCGGCGGGTAGAAGGCGGCGCTGAAATCGAGATCAAGCATCGCCCTGAACAGCAGGATCGGGACGGCGAGTTTTATGGCAAAGGCATTAAGCGCGTCAGCGATCGACGGTTTCAGATAGCCGAACCGTACCGCCGCATAGGCGATGCCGATGAGAATGAATACCGGCAGAACTGCTGAAATAATCGCAATCACGATGGAACCGTTGGATTGTTGGCGCTTGATCGGTGCGCATTGCAACCGACAGGACATCCATCGACGTTGACGCGACCGGTGTCAATCGAATACGGATTAATCCTTTGCCGAGGCTCGAAAAAACACGGAAACCCATGTCAAAGACACCCGATATCAAAATATCGCAATTGCGGCTGAAGGATGCGCTGGTTCTTGCGCCGCTGATTGCTGATTATGTTCAGGCACTCAAGCGCGGTGCGCCAAGGCAACCGGATCAGTATTATGCAAGCCAGTTGTTGCAGGATCGTGCTGCTGAATTTCTGGGTGCGTTTGTGAACGGTGAACTGGTGGCATTTGTCATGTTCTATGACCTGCCAGAGCCGGTTTCGGGCTTACGCGCCGGTCTGGCAGATCATATCTATGTCCATCATGATCATCGCGGAAAGGGCATTGCCAAGGCGCTGATCGACGTTCTTGCCGATCAGGCAGATGGGCGAGGCTGGTCAAAACTGATGTTGAATGCCCCGCGGACGCCTGATACCGGTAAGCGCGTATTCGAGGCGGTTGCCCAACCTGCAGACAGCCTGAGTTTTGTGCTGCATTTCGATAAATAGATCAAATTTCAATTAGCTCAGGCTGATTTAGACTCGCACGTTTCTACTCGGCAAATTCCTCGAAAAATGGCAAACATGCCTCGATCATTCCTTCATTGGCGGTCAGGCAGATCCGGAAGTCGGCCGGCCGGTCCAGGAGCGTTCCGGGCATGACGTACACTCCGTGTTTGGCCAGTGCCTGGGTAAAGGAAACTGCGTCACCGCCTGGCGCTTTTCCCCAAAGGTAGAAAGTCCCCGCCGGTTTGGTCATGTTGTACCCCCATTGGGTCAGTGCATCATGCATCCGGTTTCGCTTTGCCTGCAGTGCGTCAATGTCGATCGAGAGCTTTTCGAGATCGGCGACAGCATATTGCATTGGCGCGTCGGGAAACCCCCAACCCTGCGCAACTTGGGTAGAAACGGCCAGTTGTGACAGCTCGGCTCTGAATTCGCCGGGCATGTTCGGGCAAATCGCCAGATACCCAAACCGCAATCCGGGAGCAAGGAGGATCTTGCCATAGCTGTAATCGATCAGCGTATAGGGGTAGACTTCGGCCGGGCTGGTGAAGGGCACGCCGTCAAAACGGATGCGGCGATAGGGTTCGTCCGAAAGGATGAAGATCGGGCGTCCGAATTCGGCTGATTTGCGCTCCAGCATTGCGGCAAGCTCGGTAAGGTGCTCGCGCGAATAGACAACCCCGGTCGGATTATGAGGGGAGTTTACCACGACAATCCGGGTACGTGGCGTTATTGCACGCTCGATCGCGTCGATATCGAGATTAAATGAATCGTCAAGTAAGGGGACAGTGACCGGAACCGAGTTTTGCGCGCGCAAAATTGTGGTGTAGCAAAACCAGCCCGGCACCGGCAATATGCATTCATCACCGGGGTCCATCAGCAGAGTGAATGCCAGTGCAATTGCCCCGAACGCGCCTTGTGTCATCGCGATGTCTTCCGGTGCGAAGGGAAGATTCAATTCCTTGCCGAGCGCTGCTGCCACCGCTTTCCGGGGTTCTTCCTCGCTCGTCTTGTAGGCAAACCAATCGACACGTTTCGGCTCGATGTGAGTTTTGAGAGTCTCGACAAGTTCCGGCAGCGGCATTTCATGGGGATTGCCAAAGGTCAGATCCGCAACGACATCCTCGTCGACCACGTCTTTCCGATAGGTTTGGAAAAAATCGAAAATCACGCGTAATTCTTCGGCGGCAGCATTGGCTCGATCTGATAAGTTTGTCATTTGCGTAATTTCCTCTTGGGTGGGATTTATTTGCGACCGCGCCGGACGTAGAACCGTCGGTTTGGCAGACCATATCCAAGTTCATGTAGTTAGGGTAGGGGTTGCCTGCTATCACAAAATGCAGTCGACATTGGTCATTGTGGCCAAGGTTTGAACTGCAATAGACTGGCCATTCAGTGGTCTGCTGCATTAAACTCCACAAAAATCCCTTAGGATGCGAGGCAAAAGCCAAAATCCAGAAATGACGGAGTCTTCAATATGTCCGGAATCAAGTCTTCCATTCTTGATACTGTCGGCAATACGCCGATTGTTCGTATCAATAATCTGGGTCCCAGCCATGTCGAGCTTTATGCAAAGCTCGAGGCGTTCAATCCGCTTGGTTCGGTCAAGGATCG
>JANQQM010000009.1 GCA_028289365.1 Salaquimonas sp.
AGTGAAAATACCGGCAACCAGAAATGGTTTCAAAGCGGCCGGTGAATTGAAGCGGTCAAACATCAGCATAACCCTGACTGCCTGCTATACCGCCCACCAGACGGCATTGGCAGCAGCAATGAACCTGGAATACGTGGCACCCTATTACGGTCGTATGCTGGAATCTGGCATCGACGCGGACAGCCGGCTAGATGCGATGCTAAAGGTCAGCGAGCAAAATCCGCAGCTTCGCATATTGGTTGCTAGCATTCGAAATATTGCCCAGATGGAAACCCTTCTTGCAAACGGTCTCGACACATTCACCATTACGCCGGATCTATGCGCCTTGATCGGCTTGGATGAGAATTCGGACAAGGCCGCGGCGGATTTCGAGGAAGCTGCAAGAAAGTCAATCAAACGTCAGGATTGACGAGATCGCCACGCTGACGGGCTATAACCGCTTGATATTTTTCTGAAACTGTTCAAGGGCCCTTCCCCAAACACCTTCGGTAGGCGCATCCAGCGACAACAGCGCCGGTAATAATTGACGGGAATAGTCAATGCTAGATTCAAGCGGCAGCAGACTGGGCAAATGGTCAATTGCGACGATATCTAGCGTCGGCTTTTCCCAGACTCTAACGAGCGGATAGTTGAATGTCGTAACCTGGTGATAGATGGGGATGGGATTATACGGACTGAGCGGGTCGCAACTGACATCTCCAATAACCGACAATTTCCGGTGCGGGCCCGGAATATCATGCTTCTCGACAAACTTTGGGCAACCAGGTGCAGCCAATACACAGTTTATGAATAGGTTATGCTGAAATATCTCCGGATACGGCCCGCCGGAACTTGTCTCGGCCAGATCCCATTGCGTAACCGGAAGTTCCAGGGTTTCGCCCAGGTCGACCGCACCAGACCCGCTACGGCCCTTTGCCCCGATCACGATCATGCTGGGTTTTTCTCCGGCCTGTTCCAGTGCACCGCGCAGTTCCGAGATCAGAAGATCTTTCGATTCATAAGCACTCAAGCTGCCTAGTGGCGGCCTTTTTCCCACTTGTTGCCCGCACCATGCCGCAACTGCAACCGCAGCACCGGCATAGCCCGCCCAATAACCGAATGCCGCAACCCGCCTGCCCTCATTGTCGACCAGACACTCGAGATCAAGCAGCTGCCCTTTACCTTCTGCAAACCGTCGCAGAATTTGCCGCCAGCCCTGCTGATCCTTGTAGACATGTCCGAAATAGATATGACGATGTGCCAACGGCTCATCATCGACAGGCAATTCCTTGATCCCGAGAACAAAGCAATCTGCCGGCGCAGAAGGCCAGCTGCCTTCGGCCACGATCCGGCAACCGACGGCTTCATAGGCTTCAACAGGGATGATGCGTTGTTGAGACCGTTCGACAACAACGTCAAACCCGGCATCGCACAACAGCCGGGCATCCTCCGGCACAATCGGTGTCCGCCGCTCATCCTCCTTGGATTCTGCTCTTAACCAGATGGTTTGCGCCATGGGAAATCGCTGTACTGCAGTTGCTAGGGGTCAACCATCAATTCTGTTGCATATTTTCGATGGACTTCCAACAACGACTCGAGCTTACGCACGTTAGTATGGATTCTTCGCAGATCTGTCCTCGGAAAGTGAATCCCTGTTGCGCTCGGTCAGGATTTCAATCGCGTCGGCCAGATGGACGTCCTTAATGTTGTAATCACCGTTGGCGACCCGCAGTTTGTGGGCCTCCAGCAAGACCTGGGCATGGGTGCACCCCAAGGGAGGTTCAAATCGGTAGGAGGCAAGCTCGATCAGCAAGCCAAGCGGATCTTGAAAATATATCGAGTCCATAAATCCACGGTCCTTTGGACCGCTATGCTTGATACCACGATCATCCAGACGTTCGACCAATTGCGAGAACGTCGCCTGCGACACGCTGAACGCAATATGGTGGACGCAACCCGGATCGGTCGCCGTCCGGCTGGGATCCACGGCACGATCTTCATTGGTAAAAACCGTGATCAATCGGCCATCGCCCGGATCAAAATAGAGATGGCTTTCCGATGCCTGGTCGAGATTGGGCTGTTCGAAGATGAACGGCATTCCCAGCACACCTTCCCAGAAGTCTATCGAGGTTTTGCGGTCAGCACCCATCAAAGTGATATGATGCACTGCTTGCGATTGCAGCTTTCTCATGACTGGCTCCTGTCGAATTCTTGCGTAACCAGACCCGGCCCTGGAGTTAGGACTTGGTTGCAGTATAGGTATTGTCGGAGCTGCAAAACGTAAACCGCCAATCCTGAAAACACAGTGTTCAATGATCGATATGCAGGCTGCGCTGGCCGCTGATTTCTCTCAGTTCCTCGACCATATTCGAGGTCGGATGCATAAACTCAATCCCGTTTGCTCTCGATGCGATCCGACTTCTCCAACCATTGTTCGCTGATCTCCACACCCCATCCGGGCGCATCGGTAACTTCAACCTCGCCATTTACGACCTTAAAGGGATCATGTGTAAACAACCCGTACTGCCACGGATAATAGTCTGCTTCCTCGATCGAATATTCCAGATAGTTCCCGGCATTGGGAATGACCCGAAGCAAATGCATGGTGAACAGGGTCACCATGGAGAGGTTGGCACTGTGCGGCGTGCACTTTAACCCTGCCGCTTCTGCCATGCCGGCAACCCGCATTGTTCTGGTCATTCCGCCTAGATAGCAGACATCCGGCTGAACAATATCCACTGCCCGCATCTCGATCATGCGCCGCCAGCCCGGCAATTCGCAATCCTGCTCGCCACCTGTTACATCTAATTCCAGTGCCTCAGTGACAAGCTTCGTCTGTTCATATTCCCAATAGGGGCACGGCTCTTCGAAGTGACAAATTCCGTTATCCTCGAGCATCTTGCCAATCTCGATTGCCTGTTCCGGCGCGTAGCAGGAATTGGCATCAACCAGCAATGCGACACCATCTCCCATAGACTTGCCGACGGTTGATACGATTTCCTCCGTCCGGCCCGGCCATTCATCCCTGCCCCTTCCGACCTCTGCGCCGATCCTGAATTTGAAGGCATCAAACCCCTTCTCATCGGCAAGGCGCTTTAAACGATCCGCTTCGTCGGCAGGGGTGATATCGCGCTTCATGGAAGACGCATAGGCTCGCAGCCTGCCGGGCGTACCACCAAGCAATTCACAAACCGGCTTCCCCTGTATTTTCCCTTGCAGATCCAGCAATGCGGTCTCCAGCCCGCCGATCGCGCGGAAAATATAGGAACCCGGAAATTTGTGCTCGCGTTCGGGAATTAGATCGATGATCGCGTCAATGTCATCCACATCCATTCCAAGCGAATGCGGCGCGATCTGACGATGCAGGACAAGCGCTGTAATGTCCGCATGATAGGGTGCGGTCTGGCCCCAACCCGTTTGCCCGTCTTCTGATGTGACGCGCACAAAGCAGACATCTTCGGTGGCAAAGCTATCGATCTTTTCGATTTTCATGATTGATCCGTGTGACATCCATATCCATGGAGAATTCTGCCATTGTATCTTCTTACATTGACATCTTGCCAGCATCCAGCAGCTTCCATACAGTTAGCGTGTTCAAACAGGCTTGCAATGAAATGGAATTTGTCAATCTAGCTTCACAAAGGGCCATTATCCTTGCGCCAATCACAAAGTACTGCCTGCGCCCATCGGCGCTCAATGGCTTTGTGGTTGGTTACGGCACCACGAACACATCTGAAATCAATAAGAGCATCGGCATGATCGCGGATTTCTGCCGCGGGCAATTCGGAAATCGGACTGGTAAAATAACTGGAATGGATATGATCGCCAGTCCAATGAGCCGATAGACATTTGTCCTTGTTGGACAATTTGTGTCGGTAGAGGGTGAACAAAAGGGAGAAACAAATATGCGCATAAAGAAAACTGTTGCGGCTCTGTTCGCGGCCAGTATCCTGGCTACTGCGGTACCCGCACAAGCGGAAACATTACGGCTCCTGACCTGGGGATCATACGCCCCGGACAACATTATCAAGATGTTTGAAGAGAAATACCCCGATATCAATGTCGAGGTCACTTTTTCGAACAATGAGGAAATGATCGCCAAACTGCGCGCAACCGGTGGTGCGGGTTTCGATCTTGCCCAACCAAGCCACGACCGCATTTATGCAGCCCAGCTTGAATATGACATCTACAAACCGCTGGACCTATCAAAAATCGACACCTCGAACATGTCTGTCCCACTACTTGACGGAGTCAAGGCCAACACCACCATCGAGGGTGAAGTCTATGCAGTTCCGCACCAATGGGGAACTTCAGGCCTTATGGCGGACAAGACAAAAGCACCTGAATTTGCCGGTTGGGGTGATCTCTGTGATCCCAAATACAAAGGCAAGACCTCAATGCGGCTGAAGCGCACCATCCTTCTTGGAACCGCTTTTGCAATGGGCGAAGACCCGTTTGCAGCTTATTCAGACCTGGATAAATACCAGGATATTCTGGATCAGGTCACCGAGAAACTGATCTCTTGCAAGGACAATATTAAAGCCTACTGGAAGGGCGGAGATGATCTTTCTGCTATGATGTTGTCGGGCGAGATTGTTGCATCCGAAACCTGGGATTCCACGGCCTACAAGCTGTTTGGCGAAAATGAGAATATCGTTTTCATTCCACCTGAAACCGGCGCATTGGCCTGGATCGACACCTTTGCCCTTCCAAGAAAGGGTGAGGCCGACGATGCAGCCTATAAATGGATCAACTTCGTCATGCAGCCTGAAATCGTCAAGCTTATGTCTGCCAGTACCGGCGCGATCGCCGCTGTGGAAGGAGGCAAGGATCTGCTTCCTGATGACAAGAAAGCTGCCGTGAACGCAGCCTTCTCAGATGACGACATCAAGAACCTGAAGTTCTTCGCTAACATTCCTCCGGGTGTCGAGGACATGGAAGGCAAGGCCCTTGAAAGGATCAAGGCGGCCACAGGCGGATAATCTCCTATACTGATAAAAATCGGGCGCGCCGGTGGACCAGAATTGTCCGGCGCGCCTTCTTTTCCCGTCAATTGCGTGGCTCAACATATGGAAACAACGGCTGAGTACGACCTGGAATGCATTTCGGTATCCAAAAAGTTTGGTACCGTGCAGGCGGTGGATGATGTCTCGCTTACAATTCCAAAAGGCTCCTTCTTTTCGATACTCGGTCCGTCAGGTTGTGGCAAAACCACATTGATGAGGATGATCGCCGGCTTCGAACATCCCAATTCCGGGGATATCCGGATCAAGGGAAAGTCGGTCGTCAATACACCTCCCAATAAGCGAAATGTTAAGATGGTGTTCCAGCATCTCGCGCTGTTTCCGATGATGAATGTCTTCGAGAATATCGCCTATGGCCTGAGATGCGGCGGCGTACCAGCCAGTGAGATTGAGACCAGGGTTAAGGATGTTCTGGAGCGAATTGCGCTGCCCGACGTTGCAAATCGCGAGATACATCAATTGTCAGGCGGCCAGAAGCAAAGAATAGCAATCGCAAGATGCATGGTTTTGAAACCTGATGTCCTGCTGCTCGACGAACCTCTGGGAGCGCTGGACCTGAAACTTCGCGAAGCGATGAAGATCGAACTGAAGCTGTTGCAGCATCAGTTCGAAACGACATTTCTATACATTACACATGATCAGTCCGAAGCACTTGTTATGTCAGACAATGTGGCGGTCATGAATTCCGGAAAATTCGAGCAGATCGGCACGCCGCAAAACCTGTATCATGATCCGGCAACGGCATTTGTCGCTGGCTTCGTTGGCGACACGAACAGATGGGCTGGTAAGGCGACGTCTTCCAACGGATCAGTAATTAAGCTCGAGACCGACACCGGGCGGCAGGTTTCGGGAGCAGCCAGGGGTACCGGCAAAATTTCGCAAGGAGACAAGGTCACAGCATTTGTTCGCCCTGAACACATAACCGCTGAGAAGTTGGATAAGAAATCTAGGGCGCAAACCGCCGCGGCAAAGAACGTGATTTCCGGAACCGTAGAAAGCCTGCTTTTCAATGGCGCAAACAGCCGTGTGCTGGTACGCGATCAATCCGGCGACCTTGTTGAGGCAGAAGTTGTTTTGACAGGTGGATCCCAGGACATGAAACCCGGCGATGATGTCACTTTGAATTGGGCCGCACAGCAAACCATGTGCTTCGTCACCTGATCCCGAGACGCAAGATGCAGAAAGATATTCGCCGCCTCTCCCTGATCCTTCTTTTCACACCATTCGCTCTTTGGATCGTGCTGCTGATTATTCTGCCGCATATCGGCATGGTCATACTGTCACTTCGTGAAAAGGTCGCCCCGCGGGTCTACGAATACGGGCTTGCAAATTATATAGATTTCATCAACGAACCTATTTACTGGAACACGCTTCTTCGTACAGGCATGATGTCACTGCTCGTCACGACGCTAGCTCTGCTGATAGGCTTCCCGATTGCTTATTACATAGCCAAGATCGCGGGCAATCGCACCCGGGGTGCCCTCTTCCTGCTTTGCCTGATACCGCTTTGGGTAAGCGACCTGATCCGCGCCTTCGGATGGATTCTGCTTCTGCGTGAAACCGGCGTCGTTTCAAGTACCTTGGTCTGGGCCGGCATAATTAATCAACCAATTGAATTTCTTTACAATGACGTAACCGTTGTCGTCGGCCTGGTCTACACCGTCATACTGTTTATGATCGTGCCGCTGGTCTCGACACTGGACGGCATGGATAACTCCATGATCGAGGCTGGATACAATCTCGGCGGCAACGGGCCCACCGTGTTGCGCCGGATCATAATACCCTACGCAATGCCGGGAATTGTGGCCGGCTGTATCGTGGTCTTTATGTTGACAGCGGGCAGTTACCTCACGCCGATTTTGCTGGGTGGCAAGAACTCAAGCTGGTTCACGGAACAAATCTACGACCAGTTTATCACCCGTTACAATTGGGAGTCGGGCGCCGCATTTGGCTTCCTCCTATTGGCCTTTACCTCAATTGTGGTCTGGCTTGGCTTGAAACTTTCCGGCCAGACTTTGTCTACAACAGTGGCGAAGAGTTAGGTCGGCGAGATGGCACAGAGAAAGAACCCGGCCATTCTTTTCGGCTACCGCCTTTATGTCCTGGCATTTTTCATTTTTCTAGCTGCGCCCTTGCTGGCTGCTGGTCTATTCGCCTTCAACGATTCCCTGTTTCCAACCCTGCCATGGCGCGGATTCACCCTTAACTGGTTCTTTAACGACACCGAACCGCAACTCGGCATGTTTCACGACCGGCGTTTGCTAAGGGGGCTCTATTATTCCTCGATTATTGCGATCATGGTTTCGGTATTGTCCGTCTTTGTCGGGACTTGCAATGCCTTCCTGTTTGTCAGGGGAAATTTCCCGGCGAAGAACTTTTTTTACATCTTGATGGTGATTCCCCTGGTGATACCCGGTGTCATTCTCGGTATTTCGATCTTGGTGCTTGCCAGTTCCATGGCCAACAGCGTGGAGAACGCCTTCGATATCGACCTCGGCATGTTACGACCCGGAATCTTTCTTGTCGTTCTTGGCCAGTTTTCTTTCATCACAACCATTACTTCGCTCGTGATCACCGCAAGGCTGAAAAAGTTCGATGAAACCATGGAGGAAGCCGCCTTTAACCTGGGTGCATCGAGAATTCGGGTTCTGCGAACAGTCACGCTTCCATTCCTCTTTCCGGCCATGTTTGCTGCCGGAATCGTTTCTTTCCTTGTATCGTTTGAGAATTTCAATACGACACTTTTTCTAGTCGGTTCCGAAGCGCCACTGACAATCACCATGTATGACCGCATGGTGAAAGTGGGCAGCACTCCGGTTCTCAATGCTGTATCATTCTTCCTGATGGTTGGATCGGCGCTTCTGGCGCTACTCTCGATCGTTGCCCAGCGTGACAAGTCCGGAACCTGATAATCGTGGAGACCTATGATTTCATAATCGTGGGCGCAGGTTCGGCCGGTTGTGTCCTTGCAAATCGACTCACTGAAAACGGAAAATATCAGGTGCTGGTGGTGGAGGCCGGCGGATCCGATCTGAACTTATGGATATGGATGCCGATCGGCTACGGCAAGGCGTTTCATGATGACCGGATTAACTGGAGATATCATACCGAGCCCGAACCGGCGCTTGCAGGAAGAAAATCCTATTGGCCACGCGGAAAGGTACTCGGCGGCTCAAGCTCGATCAATGCAATGGTCTATATGCGCGGCCTGCCGGGAGATTATGACGACTGGCAAGCCATGGGAAACAAGGGCTGGGCCTGGCGCGATGTCCTCCCCTATTTCAAGAAAGCAGAAACCAACGATCAGGGTCCCGATGACCTGCGCGGCGGCGATGGACCGCTGCACGTCCAGACAATGGAAAGGGACCTGCATCCACTGTGTGACCGCTTTATCCGCGCAGGCATGGAATGCGGATTGCGACATTGCACCGACCTGAATGGATCAAATCAGGATGGCGTCGGATTGTATCAAAACACGGTCAGGAACGGTTTTCGAATGTCAGCGGCACGGGCATATCTGCACCCGGCGCGGCGGCGGCAAAATATACAGATCGAGAAGAATGCGCATACCCGCCGAGTGCTCTTTGACGGCAGGAAAGCTGTCGGGATCGAGTATCTCAAACGGGGCGAGGTCAAGAAAGCGACCGCAACCAGGGAGATAATTCTCTCAGCCGGGGCAGTTAACTCCCCGCAATTGCTGCAGCTGTCCGGCATTGGCCCAGCCAAATTGCTGGCAGATCGCAACATCGAAGTCGTCCACGATCTCGGTGAAGTTGGAAACAATCTTCAGGACCATTTGTGCATAGACAATATCTATCGCGTCAATGTCCCGACTTTGAACGAGCAATTACGTCCTTTGACCGGCAAGATATGGCACGGCTTGAATTATCTTCTGCGCCGCCGCGGTCCCCTTTCTCTCGGCGTCAACCAGGGCGGCGGGTACCATCGGACCAGGCCTGATCTCAAGAGACCGAATATCCAGCTGTATTTTTCACCGGTCAGCTACACGAAAATCCCTGCCGGTATCAGACCGTTGCTTAGTCCGGACCCATTTCCAGGCATCATTGTTGGCGCCCAACCGACACGGCCCACCAGCCGCGGCAAAATAGAAATCAAATCTCCAGATCCAGATCAGCCGCCGGCAATCTATCCCAACTATCTGTCGACTAATGAAGACCTCGCTGACATGATCGATGCAGCCAAATTTGTTAGAGAATTGGCCGACGCTCCGGCGCTGGCAGAAATAATCGAGGAAGAGCTGCTACCCGGACCAAAGGTTCAGACAGAAGACCAAATCCTGGAAGATATCAGAAACCGGGCGGGTACCATTTTTCACCCGGTAAGCACCTGCAGGATGAGCGCAGATACCAAGTCAGGGGTTGTCGACACCAATCTTCGCGTGCACGGAATATCGAATTTGCGCGTCGTTGACGCCTCTGTCTTTCCCACCATAACGTCTGCCAACACAAATGCGCCGGTGATCATGGTTGCGGAGAAAGCCTCTGACATCATTCTTGAACACCACAAGGGAAAATAATTTTTGAGTTCTGATCGCGATTACATCCCTGGCTTCAAGACCGAATCCTATTGGTGGGACGGCGCACCGTTGTCGTCAGATACGGAAGAACAGCTTCCCGGTAATTGCGATGTTTTGATTATCGGCGCCGGTTACACCGGCCTCCATGCGGCAATTCAAACTGTCGATGCCGGACTTGATACAGTCACGATCGATGCAGAAAATCTGGGATTTGGCTGCAGCACCCGCAATGGCGGGCAGATTTCCACCTGTATCAAGCCGACTTATGCTGAGCTCAAAAACAAATACGGCGAGAAACACGCACGTGCGATCAGGCGTGAGGGCGAGGCTTCGCTCAACTTCGTCTCGACCTTCGTAAACAACAACAAGATAAACTGTGACCTCACTGTTGCGGGACGATTCCACGGCGCGTATTCGGCCAGGCAATATGAAAGACTGGCTCGAGAATGCGAAAAGGCCGAGCCTGAATTCTCATCTGGAGCCTTTATGGTTCCGAAATCGCAACAACATGAAAGGCTAAAGACAGAAGCTTATTTCGGCGGAATCTTTTACCCACGCTATGCGACCATAGATCCAGCCAAATATCACGCCGGACTATTGAAAATCGCCAAGGCAAAAGGCGTTCAAACCCTGGGATTTTGCCGGGCTACCAATATTGCCCGGAACACCAATGGGTTCACCATTTCAACCTCAAAAGGAAAAATTGATGCAAGAAAGATCGTTCTGGCTACCAATGGCTACACGACAGATCTGACACCACATCTTCAACGCCGGCTTATACCTATCGGTTCCTACATTATTGCTACCGAGGAAATTCCCGGGGCAATCATGGCCGAACTGTTTCCCACTGACTGTGCAATTACCGATACCAGAAAGACCGTTTATTACTATCGTCCCTCACCGGATCGCAGCCGCATTCTGTTTGGAGGGCGGGTGTCCTTGTCGGAGGTCGATCCACTTAAAAGCGGTCCGATATTACTTCGTGATCTGAAGGCCTTGTTCCCGGAATTGTCCGATATTCGAATATCCCACACCTGGGGTGGTACAGTCGCATTCACATTCGACACCTTGATGCATACCGGCAATGATGATGGAATTTACTATGCAGGCGGCTATTGCGGTTCTGGTGTTGGTATGGCGAGCTATCTCGGTATGAAAATCGGAAAGCAGGTAGCAGAAATCGCCGATGGCAAAACGCCCTTTGATGAACTTCGCTTCCCGACGATGCCGTTCTACTATGGCCGCCCCTGGTTCCTCGCACCGTCCATTCTTTACTACCGGCTGCTTGATCGCATTGGCCTCTAGATCAATCAGCTGGCTGCAAACCACTACCTGATCTCATCACAACAATTATCAACAAAATCGCTTTTAATTCACTGATCTATCTGAAATTATATCCATATGGACAATAAACTATTTGACGGGATCATCGTGTTCTGCGCTGTGGCGGAGAAAGGCAGCTTCACCGCCGCAGCAACGGAATTGCGCCACACCACTTCCCATGTCAGCAAGGAAGTAGCCCGGCTTGAGGAGCGGCTGGCAACGAGATTGCTGAACCGGACCACGAGGAAAGTCAGCCTGACGGAAGCTGGCCTGACATTCTACGAGAATTGCAGACGGGTTATCGATGACGCGCAATCCTCGCAATCCCAACTCCTGGACTCAAGAGACGACCCGACCGGCCATCTGAAAATTTCTGCGCCGGTCATGTTCGGTGATGCCTGCCTGAACCAGTGGATTCCCGAATTTGCCCTCAAGTACCCTGATGTCATGTTGGACATCGAGGTTAGCGACCGATATGTCGATCTTGTTGCGGAGGGCTTTGATCTGGTCGTCCGAACCGGCCAATTGAAGGATTTAGATTTTATAGCGAAACCGCTAATGCAGACCAGACAATTGACGGTCGCTGCACCTGCTTATCTTGACCGGCACGGGACGCCCAAAACGCCGGGCGATCTCGAGAACCATATTCTGATCGATTTTCACCGCCCCGGAATTGCCAATACATGGAACTATCTGAGAAACGGTAAAACGGTTCCGGCGACAGTCTCACCGAAACTAAGATGCAACAGCGCCAGCATGGAAGCAGCCCTGGCACGCTCCGGATTTGGCATTACCCGCCTTCCGCAAATGGCTTGCGAAACAGAACTTGCGGATGGCTCGCTGGTCCCGATTCTGGAGGATTTCGAGATAGCGCCCCTTCAACTACAAATTTTATATCCCAGCCGAAAATTTCTTGCTCCGAAGATTCGCGCTTTCATAGATTTCCTCAGCGAAAAATGCGCATCTCAATAGTTTATTGCAGAAAGACATATTGAAAGGGCGACCCCAAAGGGCCGCCCGCTCAAATCGCGTCACATTTTTGAAGAATGTCACCCCTCTGGCGTGTACCAAATGGGAGAGGTATAGGCCCGCTCCGTTGTTGTCATCGGCACATTGTCATCCATCTCGACACCGAACCTCTTGGCATCATAGGCCGTCCAGCGCGGCGTCGGTATTTCGATGACGCGGATATAATAAAACGCCCTTTGTTGCGGATCAAAATCCGGATCCTCCCAATAGGCGATCAGTTCAGGGGCACCAATCGTATTGGTCCAGGTGGCATTGTCGACATCCACAGTAGAACCGACAGATGGAATCTTGCCGTTGGCATCCGGTGCGCGATCGCCGCTCCAGGCAACATCATGGACTTTCTCGCCGCGTGACCCGTCAGCATTCAGCCAGCCCTTGAT
>JANQQM010000011.1 GCA_028289365.1 Salaquimonas sp.
CCAGGCTTTGGGCGACATCCTGTACACGAAGTACATCTTCTTCTTCCAGATAGCGGGAATGATCCTGCTTGTTGCAATGGTCGGCGCAATTGTGCTGACGCTGCGCCACAAGCCGGATGTACGGCGTCAGAATATTGGAGAACAGGTAGCACGTTCGCCTGAAACGGCAATCGAAGTCATTAAAGTGGATTCCGGCAAGGGGATATAGGAGCCGGGCGGGACGTCGGGCGGTTAGAGATAGTATTATGGAAATCGGGATTTCACATTATCTGGCGGTCAGCGCCATTTTGTTCACCATCGGGATGCTGGGCATTTTCCTCAACCGGAAAAATGTCATCATCATCCTGATGTCGATAGAACTGATCCTGCTATCCGTAAACCTGAATTTTGTCGCGTTTTCCCAGCATCTGGGCGATCTCATGGGCCAGGTATTTGCCCTGTTTGTCCTGACGGTTGCGGCAGCGGAAGCTGCCATCGGTCTGGCCATTCTGGTCGTGTTCTTCCGTAACCGCGGGTCGATTGCGGTCGAAGACATTAATCTCATGAAGGGTTGAGGGCGGAAACATGTATCAGCTGATCGTATTTCTGCCACTTGCAGGCTTTCTGGCAGCAGGACTTTTCCCAAAATCACTTGGCGTCAAGGGATCGGAATATATAACGACCGGTTTCCTGATCATCTCGGCGATCCTTTCCTGGATTGCATTCTTTACCCATGCCTTCAGTGGAGCGGAAGTTCAGCAGATCGATGTACTTCGATGGATAAATTCGGGTTCGCTAGACATAAACTGGTCTTTCAGGATCGACACCCTGACGGTCGTAATGCTGGTGGTTGTGAACACGGTATCCTCGCTGGTGCACGTCTATTCGATTGGATACATGCATCACGACCCGCATAGACCGCGTTTCTTTGCCTATCTGTCTCTTTTCACCTTTGCCATGCTCATGCTGGTAACTTCCGACAACCTGTTGCAGATGTTCTTCGGATGGGAAGGTGTGGGGTTGGCCTCCTATCTGTTGATCGGATTTTGGTACAAGAAACCGTCTGCAAATGCGGCTGCGATTAAGGCCTTCATCGTAAACCGGGTAGGGGACTTCGGGTTTATCCTGGGCATATTCGGCGTCTATGTGCTGTTCAACTCGATTGAATTATCGACGATTTTTGCCAATGCCGCTGATTTCCGGCACGTAGAGGAAGGGGCTGCTGCGGCAGAAGCGCCTGAAACCGTGCTCAATTTCCTTGGTTATCACCTCGATCGCACCGATGCACTAACCGTCGTCTGTCTGCTCCTGTTCATGGGCGCCATGGGCAAGTCGGCGCAGTTTCTGCTGCATACCTGGCTGCCGGATGCTATGGAAGGCCCGACGCCGGTTTCGGCTCTAATCCATGCCGCAACCATGGTAACCGCCGGTGTGTTCCTGGTTGCGCGCATGTCGCCACTGTATGAATACGCGCCGACCGCGCTGGTGATTGTCACCATTTTTGGTGCTGTGACGGCATTCTTTGCCGCGACGGTCGGTCTGGTCCAGAACGACATCAAACGAGTCATTGCCTATTCAACCTGTTCGCAGCTCGGCTACATGTTTGTTGCATTGGGTGTCGGGGCCTATGGCGCAGCGATATTCCACCTGTTTACTCATGCGTTCTTCAAGGCCCTGTTGTTCCTTGGAGCCGGAGCGGTGATCCACGCGGTTTCCGATGAACAGGACATGCGGCGCATGGGCGGGTTACGGCGTCATATTCCAATCACCTACTGGATGATGATTATCGGTACCGTGGCACTCACCGGATTGGGTATTCCTGGAACCTATATCGGCACGGCCGGCTTCTTCTCGAAGGATGCCATCATTGAAAGCGCATTTGCTGCAACCAACCCGGCTGCCACTATGGCATTTACAATGCTCGTGGTTGCGGCGCTGTTTACCAGCTTCTATTCATGGCGGCTGATCTTCATGACATTCCACGGCAAGCCGCGGGCCTCAGCCGAGGTCATGAGCCATGTCCATGAATCACCGAATGTCATGCTGGTGCCGCTGTATATTCTGGCCGCCGGCGCGCTTGTCGTGGGCGTAATTTTCTACGGTTCCTTCCTGGGCCATGACACGCAGGGGCATCACGAAGGCTGGTACAATGCTTTCTGGCGAACCGCCTTGTTTGCCGGACCAGGCAACGAGATTCTTGACAAGTTCCATTATGTTCCGCTTTGGGTGAAATGGTCACCTTTCGTAATGATGGCGATCGGATTTTTTACCGCCTATGTTTTTTACATCCGCAATCCACGCCTTCCAAAGCAGTTGGCGGCGAGTCAGCCTGTCCTTTACGCCTTCCTGCTGAACAAGTGGTACTTCGACGAAATCTACGATTTCCTGTTTGTGCGCCCGACCAAACGGATCGCAAAATTCCTCTGGATCAGGGGCGATGGCTGGCTGATTGACGGGTTTGGACCGGACGGTGTTTCAGCACGCGTCCTGGACATGACGAACCGGGTCGTGAAGCTGCAATCAGGATATATCTATCACTACGCATTTGCCATGTTGATCGGGGTCGCGGCACTGATCACCTGGGCAATGTTTGGGGGAATTTAATTGATGAGTGAATGGCCGCTCCTCAGTGTTGTAACCTTTGTTCCGGCGTTTGGCGCGCTGATCATCCTGTTCATGTCGGACAGCGATGAAACCTCCCGGCGGAATATCAGGAATGTCACACTCTTTGTGACCTTGTTGAACTTTGTTCTCTCACTCGGAATTTGGTGGTCATTCGACAATTCTGTCGCCGGATTCCAGATGGTTGAGAAGGTGCCCTGGATCGGCAATTTCATGAGTTATCATCTGGGTGTTGACGGCATATCCATGCTGTTCATCATCCTGACGACCTTCCTCATGCCGTTCTGTATCCTGGCAAGCTGGGATTCAGTGCAGGACAGGGTGCGCGAATATATGGTCGCCTTCCTGATACTGGAAACGACGATGATCGGGGTATTCTGCGCCCTCGACCTGGTGATGTTCTACATCTTCTTCGAAGCCGGCCTTATTCCGATGTTCCTGATTATCGGTGTTTGGGGCGGAAAGCGCCGGGTTTATGCAAGCTTCAAGTTCTTCCTGTACACGCTTCTAGGATCAGTCCTGATGCTGCTGGCGATGATGGCAATGTACTGGCATGCCGGCACGACCGATATTGTAGAATTGTTGAACCATTCCTTCCCGGCATCCATGCAGACATGGTTGTGGCTCGCCTTCTTTGCGTCCTTCGCAGTCAAGATGCCCATGTGGCCGGTCCATACCTGGTTGCCGGATGCGCACGTGGAGGCACCAACTGCGGGTTCTGTCGTACTGGCGGCAATCCTGCTGAAGATGGGCGGATACGGTTTCCTCAGATTTTCGCTGCCGATGTTCCCGCTGGCAAGCGCTGATTTTGCGCCCTTGGTTTTCACCTTGTCGGTGGTTGCCATTATCTACACCTCGTTGGTCGCGCTGGCACAGACCGATATCAAGAAGCTGATCGCCTATTCCTCTGTTGCCCATATGGGCTTTGTGACCATGGGGATTTTTGCCGCCAATGTATATGGCATTGAAGGCGCGATCTACCAGATGCTGAGCCATGGCCTCGTGTCAGGCGCGCTCTTCCTTTGCGTCGGGGTAGTTTATGACCGGATGCACACAAGGGAGATTGCGGCCTATGGCGGTCTGGTAAACCGGATGCCGCATTATGCCGTGGTGTTCATGGTATTCACCATGGCAAATGTCGGTCTGCCCGGCACTTCCGGTTTTGTCGGCGAGTTCCTGACGCTGCTCGGAATATTCCAGGTCAATACCTGGGTGGCCTTGTTTGCCGCGACAGGCGTCGTTCTTTCGGCAGCCTATGCGCTTTGGCTCTACCGGCGGGTTATCTTTGGTACGCTCGACAAGGAAAGCCTGAAGTCAATCCTGGACCTGAATACAAGGGAAAAGGCTATTCTCTATCCACTGGTGGTCCTGGTGATTTTCTTCGGGGTCTATCCGGCGCCAATCTTCGATGTCATGTCGGCATCGGTCGATCAACTAATCAACAATTATCAGGCCGCTATTGAAGCCGGCTCTCAAACCGCGGAAGCGGTAATGGAAAAGCAGGGATAGATCATGGAACCTGCACTCGAAATCTCGTCCATCCTGCCTGACCTGCATCTGATTATGCCGGAAATCATCATGTCGGTGGGCGCGATGCTGTTGCTTATGATAGGCGCCTATCGCGGGCAGCGTGCCTATTCGCTCGTTACCGGCCTGTCGATTGCCATCATCATCATTGCCGGCTTCTGGTTGGTGCGGTATTCGGGCACCGGGTCTGCCTTCGATGGCGCGTTCATTCTGGATCCGTTCGCGCGTTTCATGAAAATACTGGCGCTGATTGGTTCCGGTGTCGCAATCGTGATGTCGGTAAATTATGTCCGGCAAGAGCGGTTCGAAACCTTCGAGTTCCCAATCCTTATCGTGTTGGCAACGACTGGCATGATGCTGATGATCTCGGCCAATAACCTGATTTCTCTATATCTCGGCCTGGAGATGCAGTCGCTTTCTCTTTATGTGATCGCGGCGATCCACCGGGATTCAGTCCGTTCTACTGAGGCAGGATTGAAATATTTCGTTCTCGGAGCGCTTTCCTCAGGCATGCTGCTTTATGGTATGACACTGGTCTACGGATTTACCGGCCATGTCGGGTTCGAGGGTATTGCAAATGCAATGGCCGGTACCGGACGTTCCGTTGGTTTGGTCTTTGGCCTTGTGTTCATTCTGGCGGGCCTGGCTTTCAAGATTTCGGCAGTGCCGTTCCACATGTGGACGCCGGACGTTTATGAAGGTGCTCCGACGCCGGTCACCGCCTTCTTCGCAGCTGCGCCCAAGATCGCTGCCATGGCACTTCTTGTCCGCGTGGTCATGGGCGCGTTTGAGCCAATAACAACAGACTGGCAGCAGATCATTGTCTTCATATCGATCGCGTCGATGGCGCTCGGAGCGTTTGCTGCAATCGGCCAGAAAAACATCAAACGACTAATGGCCTATTCGTCCATTGGTCATATGGGTTTTGCACTTGTGGGCCTGGCCGCCGGAACCAAATCCGGCGTAAACGGCGTAATTGTCTATATGCTGATCTATATGGTGATGACGGTCGGCACCTTTGCTTGCATCCTCGCAATGCGCCGCAAGGGCGGCATGGTCACAAATATCAACGATCTGGCCGGGCTGGGTTCGCGCAATCCGTTGATGGCGCTATTGTTGACAATCCTCATGTTTTCGCTGGCCGGAATACCGCCATTGGCAGGATTTTTTGCAAAGTACTTTGTGTTTGTCGCGGCCATTGAGGCGAACCTGTTTGCCCTTGCGGTGATTGGCGTTTTGGCAAGTGTCGTCGGCGCATATTATTACCTTCGGATCATCAAGATCATGTGGTTCGACGAACCTGCCGAGGACTTCCTGCCAATGACTGGCGAACTCAAGGTGGTACTTGGGATTTCAGGCGTGTTTGTTGCATTCTTCTACCTGTTTGCCGGACCCGTACTGGACGCGACCTCAACCGCTGCGGCCTCGTTTTTCTAGCCTATGGAGAAAATCCTGCCTGGCGGAAGCCGATTGCGCGAGCTGGTAGAGACCGGTTCCACCAATACTGAATGCCTGAATGCAGCAATGGCAGGTGATCCCGGCAGTTTATGGATCCGTGCGCGCATGCAGACCGAGGCGAGGGGAAGCAGGGGGCGTGGATGGACGTCCTATGAAGGTAACCTGTTTGCATCCTATCTTCTGTTGCCTCAGGCGCCGACAGGTAGTTTGGGGCAAATTACGTTTGTTGCAGCGTTAGCGGTTTATGATGCATTGGTGCAGCAGATTGCAAAGCACGGAACTGAGCTGCAAATCCAACTCAAATGGCCGAATGATGTTCTCCTGGAAGGCAGGAAGGTCTGCGGCATTTTATTGGAAAGCCACGAAATTTCAGGCAATAGAATAGTCATCGTCGGAATTGGTCTGAATTGTTTCAGCCATCCGCGTGAGACAGCCTTTCCCGCAACAAGTCTGATGGAACACGGCATGAATGCCAGTGCGGGCGAGATGTTGGACAGGATTGTTCCCCTAATGGATCATTGGCTTGGCATTTGGGCGCGCGGAGAAGGTTTCCCGGCAGTCCGAGAGGCATGGACAAGCCGGGCAAAGGGCATCGGGCATCCGATTGCCGCGAAATTGCAAGATCGTGAGTCTACCGGCATATTCGAGGCAATTGACGATGCCGGTCGACTGGTCTTGCGCAAAAAGGATGGTTCGAAAGAACTGATTTCTGTAGCCGACGTATTCTACCTTAATTCGGCTAAAACTGGATAAAGCTTCTGCATGAGTAAATCAGAATTATTGTTTGTCCCGCTCGGCGGCGTTGGCGAAATCGGAATGAACCTCGCGCTTTACGGCTTCGGTCCGGAGGAAGACAGATCCTGGATCATGGTGGATTGCGGCGTGACCTTTCCCAATGCAGCCCTGCCGGGAGTTGATTTGGTTCTGCCCGATATTAGATTTGCCGAAGAACTGGGCGATGACTTGAAGGCGATCATCATTACTCATGCCCATGAAGACCATTATGGGGCGCTCCTGTCGCTTTGGCCAAAGCTTCAAAAACCGGTCTGGATGACCGCGTTTACTGCTGGCCTCCTCGAGGCGAAGGCAAATTCGGATGCTGGCTCACCGCAAATCCCGGTCAATATTTTCAAGGCGGGTGACAAGTTCAATATATCTCCCTTTGAGATTGAATCCATTTATGTGACCCATTCGATCCCCGAGCCAGTCTCCCTTTCAATCAAGACGCCCGCCGGCAGGGTAATCCACACTGGAGACTGGAAACTGGACAACGAACCGTCGCTCGGACAAGACACCGACAGGGCCGCATTCAAGCGTCTCGGCGATGAAGGCGTCCTTGCACTGATTTGCGATTCAACCAACGCCATGCGAGAGGGAATATCCCCAACCGAACAATCAGTTTCCGGTAATCTGGAATTGTTGATTTCGAATGCTCCGGGCAGAGTGGCGGTCACCACTTTCTCCTCGAACATTGGAAGAATTCGCTCGATTGCCCAGGCTGCGGAAAGGGCCGGCCGCAAGGTCATGCTGATGGGCCGTTCGATCCGCCGAATGACTGACGTTGCAAGAGATTTAGGATATCTTGAAGGACTTGCCGAGTTTCTTGAGGAAGATGAATTTTCCTCGATCGACCGGCGCAAGATCGTCATCATCCTGACCGGAAGCCAGGGTGAATCGAGGGCTGCATTGGCAAAACTCGCCCGTGACGAACACCCCCGCGTCCATCTGACCGCCGGCGACCGGGTGATCTATTCCTCCCGGGCCATTCCCGGCAATGAGAAGGAAATCAACGACACCAAGAACCTGCTCATTGAACAGGGTGTCGAGATCATTACCGACGAAACAGAGCTCGTGCATGTATCTGGCCATCCTCGAAGAAACGAGCTCGAGCAAATGTATGCCTGGACCCGACCCGAGGTCCTGGTGCCGGTGCATGGAGAAGCAATGCACCTGACCGCCCAGGCAAAGTTCGGTGCTGAGAAGGGAATACCGCAGGTGCTTCCGATCCGAAACGGGGATCTGGTACGGCTGGCGCCCGGAGCTGCGGAGATCGTTGACCAGGTCCCGCATGGCCGTGTTTACAAGGATGGACATCTGGTAGGCGATGCAGAAGCCGTAGGCGTTACCGGACGCCGCAAACTGTCCTTCGCCGGACTGGTAGCCGTTTCGATTGTCCTAAGCAGGAATGGTCAACTGGCGGATGAAATCGATATGGAGCTCTTGGGTCTTCCGGAAGCAAATGTTCAGGATGAACCGCTGGATGATATTCTCTTCGACGCTGCCGCAGGAGCGGTCGAAAGCATACCGGCAAAGCGTCGCAAGGATGCAGATCTGGTTTCCATGGCTGTCGAAAAGGCGGTAAGATCGGCGGCCAGGAATGAATGGGGCAAAAAGCCCAAGGTTATCGTATTCGTGGCAATGGTCTGACAAATGATCGGAAAACTAAACCATGTGGCAATCGCTGTGCCTGATCTGAAATCGGGCAGGGCGGTCTATGAGCAAGTTTTGGGTGCAGAAGTCAGTGATGAACAGGCGCTGCCCGAGCACGGAGTGACCGTGGTTTTCGTGAATTTGCCAAATACCAAGATCGAACTGCTGGAGCCGTTGGGAGAAGATTCTCCGATCGCGGCTTTTCTCGAGCGAAATCCCGCCGGCGGAATTCATCACATTTGCTATGAAGTCGAAGACATTCTGTGCGCCCGCGACCAGATGGTGTCAAATGGCGCGAGAATATTAGGTGACGGTGAACCCAAAACCGGGGCGCATGGCAAGCCGGTATTGTTTTTGCATCCCAAGGATTTCTGCGGGACGCTGGTCGAGTTGGAACAGGTCTAGACAATGACCTTCATGAGCGGATTCGCAATCTATTTCATTATCTGGTGGCTAACACTTTTCATGGTGTTGCCGCACGGCGTACGCAGTCAGGCAGAAGCAGATGACGTCGTTCCCGGAACCGATCCCGGCGCTCCGGTAAGCGCAAGACTATGGACCAAACTTGCAGTCAACACTTTACTTTCCGGGGCCATTTTCGGCGCCTGGCTTTTGTTGACGGAAGTTTATGGATATCACTTCAGCGACATACCAAGCTTGTTTCCCGAAGACCTGTAAGTGACGCCGAATAATCATTAAGCCAAAAAAACAAAAGCAGGGCACGAAGCCCTGCCTTCAAGTTGCGCGTCTTTGGTCGCGTGCTCAATATGGCAAGCCAAGCATTAGCCCGGATTTTGCTCTTAGTTGAGCCTGGCAGCGGATAATCGCGCCTGGACCTTCATCCTCCCAAGACAAAGACTGCGAAATTCGGTCGGTTTACCAACTCTCATTGCCTAATCTAAACCACATAGCGCGCCAAATGTCATCTGTAATCTGCTAAAAATTAGGCGTAACGCACATTAAAGCGGCAAAAATTGAGCATTTTTGACTAATCGCAGGCCATCTGGGCATCAGCCGCCCATTTGGATTTTACAGCTGGCTTTTAGCGGAACCCATTGGCTCATCACCTTGCCGGAGCCGTCAGCAACAAGAATCCGGTATTCGGTATCAATCGCTTGATGGATCGGCAGGTTGCGGCTGAAGCTGGCCATTGCGCCATTTGAACTTTCAACAGCGTTCAACTGGTATGGTCCGGATACTGCACCGCCTTTCTTGGCGATCATGTAGCTCACCGGTCCGGGTTTGTTGGTTGTGATCCAGCCGGCCAACTTTGCCTGGGTAGGGCACATATTGACCTTCGGAGACCTGATTGCGAGCAACGCACCAATTGCCTTGAAAGGCTCAGCCTTTGGAGCCCTGATTGTCTGGCCGTTTGCAAATGCCGGAATCGACATAATCGCGGCGACCAATCCGATTCTGATAATCATGCCGGGCATTGGCCTTCGTCTGATTTTAGTGTTCGGTTGCATGGGACATTCCTTTGATCTATCGACATACCGTCGATATACGTGCAGTCCCGCAGCGATTACGTGCAATTGGGCACATGGGAGCGGCTTTGAGTGGTTTGCCGTTACGGCTGCCCTTGTGCGAAATGAAATAAAAAGGTTTATGTTCTTGCGAACGATTCACTGATCAACAACGATCAGAAAATCCCACTGGAATTGAATATGCGCCTGTCCCGATACTTTCTTCCGATCCTGAAGGAAACGCCAAAGGAAGCGGAAATCGTTTCTCACCGCCTGATGCTGCGTGCAGGCATGATCAGGCAGCAATCTTCCGGAATCTATTCCTGGTTGCCATTGGGCAAAAGGGTTCTGGATAAGGTCTGCGAAATTGTTCGCGAAGAACAAGACCGTGCCGGTGCGATCGAAATCCTGATGCCGACGATCCAATCAGCCGAACTTTGGCGTGAGAGCAGCCGCTATGATGATTATGGACGGGAGATGCTGCGCATCTCTGACAGGCAGGATCGCGAGATGCTGTTTGGTCCGACCAATGAGGAAATGGTCACCGACATTTTCAGGGGATACATCCGCTCCTACAAGGAATTGCCGCTAAACCTTTACCATATCCAATGGAAATTTCGGGACGAGATCAGGCCGCGGTTCGGCACCATGCGTTCACGCGAATTTCTGATGAAGGATGCCTATTCGTTCGACCTTGACGAAGCAGGCGCCCGTGCTTCCTACAACCGGATGTTCGTTGCCTATTTGCGTACGTTTGATCGACTGGGCCTGAAAGCAATTCCAATGCGGGCAGATACAGGCCCGATCGGTGGCGACCTAAGCCATGAATTCATCATTCTGGCGGAAACCGGCGAAAGCCAGGTTTTCTGTGACAAGCAGTTTCTTGGCATGGTGGTTCCCGGTGATGACGTAGATTTCTGGAACGATGCGGCGATGGAAGAAGTTGTATCGAGCTGGACAAAACCCTATGCCGCGACTGACGAAATGCATGAAGAGACTGCCTGGGACAGCCTGGACAAAAAGGAACGCCTGTCAGCGCGGGGAATTGAGGTTGGCCACATATTCTATTTCGGGACCAAATATTCAAAGCCGATGAACGCAACGGTAACGGGACCGGACGGGCGCGAAGCACCCATTCACATGGGTTCCTACGGGATTGGGCCAACACGCCTCGTTCCTGCCTTGATAGAAGCCTTTCATGATGACAACGGAATCATCTGGCCGAAATCGGTTGCGCCTTTTCAAATTGGGTTGATCAGTATGAAACCTGGCGATCAGGCGGTGGATGCTGCCTGCGAAACCATATATGAGCAATTACGAAATGCCGGAATTGATGTACTTTATGACGATACGGATAGTCGTGCAGGCGCAAAATTTGCAACAATGGACTTGATCGGTTTGCCGACACAGATAATCGCGGGACCGCGTGGGATCGCAAATAACGAGGTTGAACTCAAGGATAGAGCCACCGGTGAACGAATCTCCTTATCGCCGGAAGCGGCAATAAACCGGATAACAAGTGAAATCTGAGCCCGATATGACAATTACGGCAGCCGATACGTCATCTGGTATTGATGCAGCGCGATCTCCGGCCTTACGCACAACAAGGCCCTTTTCCGCCTTTGAGCGGATGATCGCGGGTAGATACCTCCGTGCGCGGCGCAAGGAAGCGTTTATATCTGTCATCGCCGGATTTTCTTTCATCGGTATCATGCTCGGCGTTGCAACGCTGATTATCGTGATGGCGGTCATGAACGGATTTCGCGCCGAATTGCTCGATCGCATTCTCGGCCTCAATGGTCATATGGTTGTCCAACCAATCGATTTTGACTTGACCGATTACGATGAGGTCTCAAAGCGAATTGGTGCGGTTGATGGCGTCAGCCTCTCAGTGCCGCTGATTGAACAGCCGGCCTTGGTTTCCGGGGTCGGAGCTGGAACCGGCGCAATTGTCCGCGGTATTCGACATGCCGAGCTGGAGCAGGTCAATTCCATCTCGGACAATGTGCTTGAAGGGACGCTGGACAACTTCGATACTGCAGAGGGTGTCGCAATCGGGGACGGGCTCGCCCGCAAGCTTGGCCTGCGTATTGGGGATCAGCTGACGGTTATATCACCGGATGGCGACATCACCCCCTTTGGCACGACGCCGAGGGTTAAGACGTATCCGCTCAACGCGATCTTCAAGATTGGCATGAGTGAATATGATTCCACCTTTGTATTCATGCCCTTGAGTGAGGCGCAGCTATTTTTCAATTCGGAAAACAAGGTGGGCGTGATCGAGATTTTCCTCGACGACCCGGACGCCGTTCCTGTGCTGAAAGACAAGGTGGCAGATGCTACTGCACGACCGCACTTCATCGTGGATTGGCGTCAGCGCAACCAGTCCTTCTTTCTTGCCCTGGAAGTCGAACGCAATGTCATGTTCATGATCCTAACGCTGATCATCCTGGTTGCGGCGTTGAACATCATTTCCGGTTTGACAATGCTGGTGAAGGACAAGGGCAGGGATATAGCGATCCTGCGGACCATGGGCGCCTCCCGCGGGGCAATCATGCGAATATTCATGATTACCGGTTCGGCAATTGGGGTAACCGGCACTGCTGCGGGCGTCCTGATTGGCGTTTTGATTTGCACATATATTACTGAAATTCAGCAATTTATCGATCGAATTACCGGCGGGCAGGTATGGGATCCAACAGTTCGGTTCCTGTCGGATATTCCTGCACAGATGGATGTTATGGAGACACTTGCAGTTGTTGTCATGGCACTGGGATTGTCGTTTCTTGCAACCTTGTTCCCGGCATGGCGCGCGGCAAGACTCGATCCGGTCGAGGCACTGAGATATGAATGACGAACCGGATAATGTGATCCTCAAGCTCTCCCATGTGCGCCGGGTCTATAGCGAGGGCGAGCGCGACCTCGTCGTATTGGAGAGTTGCGATTTCAGTTTGAAGCGCGGCGAGCTTGTTGCCCTGGTGGCGCCATCGGGAACCGGCAAGTCCACGCTCTTGCATCTGGCCGGCCTGTTGGAGAAACCTGATTCAGGGGAGGTGCATGTAAGTGGCCTGGCCACGAGAGGTATGCCGGACATCAAGCGCACCGCTCTGCGGCGGGACGAAATTGGTTTTGTCTATCAGTTTCACCATTTGCTGCCGGAATTCACGGCAACGGAAAATCTCGTCCTGCCGCAAATGATACGTGGCATATCCAAGAGCGAAGCCAAAAAGCGGGCAGGGGAGCTGCTGGAGTTCATGCGAATTTCCGAGCGCGGCGAACATCGTCCGGCTGAACTCTCCGGCGGGGAACAACAACGCGTGGCTATTGCGCGGGCGGTAGCAAATGCGCCCAATATACTGCTGGCTGACGAGCCGACAGGAAACCTCGACCCCGACACGTCGTTGCATGTGTTCCATGCGCTGGAAACGCTTGTACGGTCTGCCGGACTGGCTGCACTGCTGGCGACTCATAACCACGACCTTGCCAGACGGGCGGATCGCTGCGTCACCTTGGATCATGGCCGCGTTGTAGCGCTAGACCTTTAGAAATCATGGATCAGAAGCTGCCGACTTGACAGAATAACAAATAGAACATAAAAAGAACAAATAAGGAACAATAACTGAATAATTATAGAAAGAGGTGGGAAATGTTCGTTTCATTGCGTGATGTGGCATCCTTGGCAACCATGGGAATTTTTCTGACCAGCCTGTTCATGTGGGCAGATATTCTTAGAACAATAAGCTAGTTGGTTCATTGGAAATCCACCAAAAAACGAATTTCTCGTTGAGCAATGATGCGGGTATTTGGGGATAATCCGACAAAGGTGTCGAGAACCTATTCTAACGCCGCTTGATAACGTCTCTTGTGATGCGCACAATCAATTCTGATCCAGATTGATTCTGGATCTTGTGAATTGAGGCGCATCCGTGAAAACAAACTCAGACCTTATTGAGAATGATCTGCCGGTTGATGGTTCCGGGCCTGGGTTTGTTCATCTTCATGTTCATTCAGCCTATTCGCTGCTTGAAGGGGCATTGCCGCTGGCAAGATTGCTGGATCTCGCGGTGGCCGACGATCAGCCCGCTCTGGCAATCACCGATCGCAACAACCTGTTCGGCGCCCTGGAGTTTTCACAGAAAGCCGCCTCCAAGGGAATTCAACCGATCATGGGTACCAAGCTCGCGATCGATTTTGCCGATGGTGGAGACATCAAATCCCGTTCCGGTGTGGCGGAGATGGGCTATCTGGTTTTGTTGGCGATGGACGATACCGGTTATTCAAATCTGACCAAGCTGGCCAGTCAAGCTCATCTGGGCCATCAGAGATCTGATGAAGAAGCCGGAACCATCTCGGCAAACGGACCACATATAACCGTAGCTGACCTGGCTGAACTCAACCAGGGTCTAATAGTGTTGAGCGGCGGCGTGGAAGGCCCGATCAACCTACCTGCTGCACTCGGTAACGAAGCTGTAGCGTCCAGCAGGATTGAGGCGCTGGCGAAGATCTTTGGTGATCGGCTTTACATCGAGATCCAGCGCCATTCGGGGACTGATCCGCAAGCCAGAGCAGAGGATTTTCTGGTATCCTCCGCCTATAATCTTAGTCTCCCCTTGGTTGCCACCAATCAACCCTACTTTGCCGAGCAGTCCGACTTTGCTGCCCATGATGCCTTGATTGCGATCGCTGAAGGTGTAGTGGTCGAAGCGGATAACCGCAGACGCCTGACGGCTGATCACTATTTCAAGACCAGGGCCGAAATGGCGGTATTGTTTGCCGACCTGCCGGAAGCCCTTGAGAATACGGTCGAGATCGCAAGACGCTGTCACTTCCGTGCGCTTACCCATGATCCGATCTTGCCACGATTCACCGGGGAAACCGGTGATCCGGATGCAGCTCTTGCTGCCGAGGCGGCTGAACTTTCACGCCAAGCGAGAGAAGGGCTTACCGAACGACTGAAAGTCTTCGGCATGGCAGCAGGATATGAGGAATCCGATTATGAAGCGAGATTGGAGCTGGAACTCTCGATTATTTCCCAGATGGGTTTTCCGGGATATTTCCTGATTGTTGCCGACTTTATCAAATGGGCCAAGGCACGCGACATTCCGGTCGGGCCGGGCAGGGGATCAGGCGCTGGCTCGCTGGTCGCGTGGTCGTTGACCATTACCGATATCGATCCGATGCTGTTTTCCTTGCTGTTTGAGCGGTTCCTCAATCCCGAACGAGTCTCAATGCCGGATTTTGACATCGATTTCTGTCAGGATCGGCGCGATGAGGTCATCCGCTACGTCCAGGAGAAATATGGTCGCGAGCAGGTCGCTCAGATCATCACTTTCGGAACCTTGCAGGCGCGTGCGGTGCTTCGGGACGTCGGCCGGGTATTGCAGATGCCCTACGGTCAGGTCGACAGGCTGGCCAAGCAGGTGCCGTCCAACCCCGCCAATCCGGTTACCCTGAAACAGGCAATTGACGACGAACCGCGCCTTCAGGAAGCAGCCCGCGACGAAGACGTTGTCCAGCGCCTGTTTGACATTTCCACCCGGTTGGAAGGGTTGTACCGGCATGCCTCAACCCATGCTGCCGGAATTGTGATTGGCGACCGGCCGCTACAGCAACTCGTACCGCTTTATCGTGACCCCCGTTCGGAAATGCCGGTCACGCAATATTCGATGAAATGGGCTGAAGCCGCAGGCCTGGTAAAGTTTGACTTTCTCGGCCTGAAAACGCTGACGGTACTTGATAGGGCCGTCAAGTTCGTTGCCGAGCGCAATATCGAGGTAGACCTGGCGACGCTGCCGCTGGACGATGCCGGCACCTATGAGATGTTGACCCGCGGCGAGACTGTGGGCGTGTTCCAGTTGGAAAGCATGGGCATGCGCAAGGCACTGATCGGCATGAAACCCGATCGCTTTGAAGACATCATTGCGCTCGTTGCGCTGTACCGGCCCGGGCCCATGGACAATATTCCAGTCTATAACGCCCGCAAGAATGGTGAGGAGCAGCCGGAATACATCCATGAGAAGATCCGGCCTGTCCTCGAAGAGACCTATGGGGTCATCATCTACCAGGAACAGGTGATGCAGATTGCGCAGATACTTTCGGGATATTCGCTTGGAGAAGCCGATCTGTTGCGTCGGGCAATGGGCAAGAAAATTCGCGAGGAAATGGACCAGCAACGCACCCGATTTGTCGATGGTGCGGTAGACCAGGGCCTTTCAAAGTCGAAAGCAAATGAGATTTTTGATTTGCTGGCGAAATTTGCCGATTACGGGTTCAACAAATCGCATGCGGCTGCCTATGCACTCGTTTCCTACCAGACGGCTTACGTCAAATCCGAATATCCGGTAGAGTTCCTTGCGGCTTCCATGGAACTGGATATCGGCAATACCGACAAGCTCTCGGTTTTCCGGCTGGAAGCCGAAAATCTCGGGATTGAGGTCGTGCCACCCTCTGTCCAGACCTCGCAGGTCGGATTCTCGGTTTCGGATGGCAAGATCTACTACGCGCTGGCCGCGATCAAGGGTGTTGGTGAAGGCGCTGTGCGCCAAATTGTGCAGGACCGGGAGAGCAACGGACCCTATGCCGATTTGACCGATTTCTTCACCCGGATTGATATTCGGCATGCCAACAAACGGACACTGGAAAATCTGATTGCGGCCGGTGCCTTGGATTGTTTCGGAGCGCGCCGCGAGCAGTTGATGGCGGGCCTTGATCGTCTTACAGGGCATGCAAGCCGTACGGCTCAGGACCGCGATAGTGGACAGAATGACATGTTTTCCGGAAGCGGTTCGGTTCCGGCAATCGTGTTGCCGAATGCCGAAAGCTGGGCGCCTACAGAACGCTTGAATCGTGAGTTTCAGGCAATCGGATTTTATTTGTCTGCCCATCCGTTGGATGAATATCGCGACGTCATGGAACGCATGCGGGTACAACGCTTTTCGGAGTTTGAAACCTCGGTCAGGGGCGGGGCGACTGCGGGCAGGCTTGCCGGCACTGTAACATCCCGCCAGGAACGGCGGACCCGAACCGGCAAGCGCATGGGAATCGTACAATTCTCTGACCCCTCTGGCCAATTCGAAGCCGTCATTTTCGAGGAGGGCCTGGCTCAATTTCGTGATATGTTGGAAGCCGGAAATTCTGTCGTTGTTCTTGCCGGTGCTGAAATGCGCCCGGAGGGCATTGGCATCCGAATTCAGAGCGTGGATTCGCTGGAAGAACATGGCAATCGGGAAAGGCGCAATCTGCGCATTTTCCTGCGAGATCAAGAACCCGTTTCGCATCTGACGCCCTTATTGAAACCGGCCCCTTCAAATCGGGATGACGGTCGGGTCAGCTTGGTCGTCGTGCAGGATAATGGTGCCCGTGAAATCGAGGTCGAATTGAAGAGCCGGTATGATATCAATTCAAAGATCAAAAGCGCGATTAAGGCTGTTCCCGGAATCGTTGATGTCGAATTGGTTTGACCCGCATTGCTTTCGAAGGCCAAACAATGATTCGGATCTTTGTTGACGCTGATGCCTGCCCGGTAAAAGACGAGATCATGCAGGTCGCCATTCGACACGGCCTGGAAGTCTTTTTGGTGTCGAATGGTGGCATTCGGCCAAGCCGGTATCCGGAAGCGAAATCAATCATTGTTTCAGACGGGGCAGATGCCGCCGACAAGTGGATCGCAGACCAGATCGGACCTGCAGACATTTGTGTCACCGGCGACATTCCATTGGCTGCGAAGTGTCTTGATGCGGGTGCGCAGGCGCTAAGACACAATGGAGATGCTTTCTCTGCGGCCAATATTGGCAATCAACTTGCCATGCGAGATTTGATGGCCGATGTGCGTGCGGCCAACCCGCTGGACAATTCCGGCAGCGGCAGATCATTCTCCAAATCAGACCGGTCGCGCTTCCTCAACGAGCTTGAGCGGGTAATACGCAAATCAAGCCCAAAATAGCTGTACCGCAGCCCTTGCATCCTGCCTGCATATACCTTATATGCGCGCTCATTCCACACGCGGGATAACGCGACTGGCCCCAGCCTCCAGGTCAACAGACCCCGGCATTGTCAGGTTAGCGATCCGGTGACTTGCACTTGCAGTTCATTCCCCGCGGAGGTTCAACCGGTAAAGGAGAAACCCTACCATGGCATTGCCAGACTTTTCCATGCGCCAGCTGCTTGAGGCTGGTTGTCACTTCGGCCACCAGACACATCGGTGGAATCCGAAAATGGCCAAATACATATTTGGCTCAAGAAACTCCATTCATATTCTCGACCTTGCCCAGACGGTTCCCCTGCTGCATCAGGCCCTGAAAGTCGTTTCAGATACCGTTGCAGGCGGCGGGCGCGTGCTGTTTGTCGGAACAAAACGTCAGGCTTCCGAGATCATTGCCGACAGCGCCAAGCGCTCGGCCCAGTATTACGTCAACGCCCGCTGGCTTGGTGGAATGCTGACAAACTGGCAGACGATCTCCAACTCAATCAAGCGCCTGCGCCAGGTAACCGAGATGCTGGAAGGCGGTGAAGCGGAGGCCTTGACCAAGAAAGAACGCCTCATGCTCGACCGCGAGCGCAACAAGCTTGAGCGCGCACTTGGCGGCATCAAGGATATGGGTGGCACGCCCGACTTGTTGTTCATCGTCGATACCAACAAGGAATCGATTGCGGTGCAGGAAGCACGCAAATTGAAAATTCCGGTTGTTGCGGTTCTTGATTCAAACTGCGATCCCGATTCAGTCGATTATCCGATCCCCGGTAATGACGATGCTGCACGTGCGATCTCGCTTTATTGCGAATTGATGGCCAAGGCAGCGATCGACGGCATTGCGCGTCAGCAGGGCTCCATGGGTGTTGATCTCGGTGCCTCGGAAGATATTCCGATGGCAGAACCAGCACTCGACACCGAAACAGCCGCAGAGACCCCGGAAGCGGTGGTCGAAGAGGTCGTGGTTGTAGAGACCGAGCCTGTTGAGGAAGCGCCTGCACCAGAACCGGCAGCCGCTGAAGAAGCCGCAGAGGCCGAGCCTGCCGCGGAAGAACCGAAGGCCGAGCCTGCCGCGAAAGAACCGAAGGCCGAGCCTGCCGCGAAAGAACCGAAGGCCGCCGAAGAGCCCAAGGCTGAAGCAAAAGAGAAAAAAGAAAAGAAAAAGCCTGCCAAGAAGGAAGAAGCTGCCGAGGATGATGCTCCTTTATTTACAGCACCTGACGGTGAGGCAGACGACCTGAAGAAGATTACGGGCGTTGGACCGGTGCTTGAAGAGAAATTGCACAAGCTTGGTATCACGCAATTCAGTCAGATCGCTGCCTTCACGGCGGATGATATTGCGAAGGTCGATGAGAAACTTAATTTCAAGGGCCGAATTGAGCGTGATGGCTGGATCGACCAGGCGGCAAGCCTGGCCAAGGAAGCGGCCTAACCAATAAGCATTTGAATTCCGTGACTAGGCGTCACGGAATTCAATCCAAACAACATTTGATGCAGCTTTTTCGTATCAGGTAATTTCTTGAAGGCTTTGACCGAGGAGAGCCTGTAAAGTCTGAGATTTCAGGCGATTGCTGCATAAAACCGTGATGATGAGCGCATATTGAACTCGCAGATTATGCGCTGTCGCTAAAGAAAAGAGGCAAACTATGACTATCACAGCCGCCATGGTGAAAGAGCTGCGCGACAAGACTGGCGCCGGCATGATGGACTGCAAAAACGCGCTTAACGAAAACAATGGTGACATGGAAGCATCGGTAGACTGGTTGCGCGCCAAGGGAATATCGAAGGCTGAAAAGAAATCCGGCCGAGTCGCTAAAGAAGGCCTGGTGGGCATTGCTTCCGATGGCGGGAACGCTGCCGTCGTTGAGGTAAATTCCGAGACCGATTTCGTTGCCAGAAATGAGCAGTTTCAGGACATCGTAAGACGAATTGCAAAAACCTCGCTTGGAACCGATGGTTCCGTCGATACGGTCAGCGCTGCTACCGTCGATGGCGGATCAAAGTCGGTTGCCGATACCTTGACCGATGCCGTCGCGACAATTGGAGAAAATATTGGCTTGCGCCGTGCTGCAGTAATGTCAGCCGACAATGGTGTCGTTTCCTCCTACATGCACAACTCCGTGGGCGATGGCCTTGGCAAGATTGGCGTCTTGGTTGCGCTTGAATCAGATGGCGACAAGGAAGCGCTGAATGCCATTGGTCGCCAGGTTGCGATGCATGTTGCTGCGACAAATCCGCTTGCTGCCTCGCGCGAAGATGTACCTGCCGAAGTCGCAGAACGCGAAAAGGCGATCTTTATGGAACAGGCTCGTGAATCCGGAAAGCCGGAGGCGATTATCGAAAAGATGGTCGAGGGACGGATGCGCAAATTCTTCGAGGAAAGCGTGCTGGTCTCGCAGGTATTTGTAATTGATGGTGAAAATACCGTCGAGAATGCGCTTAAAAATGCTGAAGCCGAAGTCGGTGCACCAATTGCCCTGAAGGGATTTGTACGCATGGCGCTTGGCGAAGGAATCGAAAAGGAAGAAGCCGAAGACTTTGCAGCCGAGGTAGCGGCAATGGCGAAAGGCTGATTTCTTCTTGAAATTCGTTTTCAGTATTTACTGGAAAAACCGGGGGCGCTTCGTGACAACGAGGCGCCCTTATTGTATCGCATGATCATAATCCGTCATGACATGATTCAGGAACAGAACATGGATCAGAATTCGCCAAGCGAAGAACCGGTTTACAAGCGGGTACTGTTGAAAGTCTCTGGCGAGGCGTTGATGGCGGAATCCGGTTTCGGGATCGATCCTACAGTTACTGCCAGAATAGCCCGTGACATTAGGGATGCTGTCGAGATGGGCGTCACGGTAGGCGTCGTCATCGGCGGCGGCAATATTTTCAGAGGTGTTTCGCTTGCGGCTAAGGGTGCTGATCGTGTGATTGCCGATCACATGGGCATGCTGGCAACCGTGATGAATGCATTGGCGATGCGCATGGCGCTTGAAGCGCTTGATGTCCCAAGCGTCGTGTTGAATGCGCTGGACATGCCGCAGCTTACAGAGACGTTTTCGCAGAGACGGCTTGAAGAACATCTCGATAATGGAAAAGTGGTTGTGTTTGCGGGCGGAACCGGCAATCCTTATTTTACGACGGATACCGCTGCAGCGTTGCGGGCCAGCGAAATGCGGTGCGATGCATTGTTGAAAGGTACGCAAGTTGATGGGATTTATGATTCCGATCCGCGAAAGAACCTGAACGCGGTTCGTTTTGATAAAATTTCCCACAGCGAAGTCCTAGAAAAGGGGCTTGCGGTGATGGATGCAGCGGCGGTAAGTCTTGCGCGGGATGCAGGGATACCGGTAATTGTTTTTTCGATTCATAATGAGGGTGAATTTGCTAAAATATTGACAGGTGGCGGACACTGCACAACGGTGAGCGGGTAGACCGGTAAACAACAGACAAATAAGATTGGCGGCTGCAGCACCAGAAGGAAAGAAGCAATGTCGGGTGAAGTAATTGATTTAAAAGACATAAATAAGAGAATGGATGGTGCGATCCAGGCGCTCAAGCACGAACTGAACGGATTGCGCACTGGCCGAGCTTCGGCCAACCTGCTGGATCCAATCATGGTCGATGCCTATGGCCAGTCAATGCCGATAAATCAGGTTGGCACGGTAACTGTGCCTGAACCTCGCATGGTTGCGGTTCAGGTTTGGGATAAATCCATGGTCGGCGCGGTGGAAAAAGCCATCAGGGAATCAAACTTGGGCCTTAATCCGGTGACAGACGGCACCAATCTGCGTATTCCGTTACCTGAATTAAATGAAGAGCGCCGCAAGGAACTCGTAAAAGTGGCGCATCAATATGCAGAGAATGCCAAGGTCGCCATTCGGCATGTGCGCCGTGACGGTATGGATGTGTTGAAGAAGTCTGAAAAAGATGGCGATTTGGGTCAGGATGAGGCGAGAGCCCTTTCTGACAAGGTACAGAAACTTACAGACGAATTCATCGGTAACGTAGACAGTACAGTTGCGTCCAAAGAAACTGAGATAATGCAGGTTTAGCCGGGGCCAAATCCTCTAGGTGGGTAATCCGGCGATCGGGCGGAGCATTGCAGATGGAAAACAGTGGAAGTGGCAATACGCCACGCCACATAGCCATCATAATGGATGGGAATGGACGTTGGGCCCAGCAGCGGGGCCTTTCGCGGACGGCCGGCCATCGCCAGGGCGTGGAAGCCGTTCGTAAAATTACCAGAGCTGCGCGCGATCGGGGCGTTGAATATCTGACACTTTATTCGTTTTCTACCGAGAACTGGTCCCGTCCGCATGCCGAGATTAATGATCTGTTTTCATTGTTGAGGTTGTTCATTCGCCGCGATCTCGCTGAACTTCATCAGAACAATGTTCGAATTCTGGTCATTGGGCAAAGACAGGGTGTGCCCGAAGACATATTGGCCTTGCTGGACGAGGCTTGCAGACTTACAAGACAAAATACTGCCCAGACGCTGGTTATCGCGTTTAACTACGGTGCTCGCACCGAAATTGCCCAGGCTGCCAAAAAACTGGCCGAGAAAGCTGTGTCAGGTGAAATTTCCATCTCGGACATCGATGAGCATGCACTGCAGGAAAATTTGCAGACCAGGGGAATTCCCGATCCGGATTTGATTATCCGTACAAGTGGCGAAAAGCGGATTTCGAACTTTCTCCTTTGGCAGGCTGCATATGCTGAGTTTGTGTTTTTTGAATGCTACTGGCCCGATTTCGGCGACGCCGAACTTGCCGAGGCGATCAGCGAATATGCAAACCGCAAAAGACGCTTTGGGGGTATTGAAGCGGTAAGCTCGCGGGAAACCGGCTCTTGAGCAAAAGTACCAAGCCGGTGAAGACGGCAAAAGCCGAACTGCCCCTGAGGATAATATCGGCACTGGTACTGATCGGAATATCGCTACTGGCGACCACACTCGGCGGTCCTTATTTTCTCGCGCTCTGCATTGTTGGATTGGCACTGATCTACTTTGAATTCAGTGACATAGTGTCAAACCGGTCGAACCTGCCGCTGACAACGATTGGTTACGGCGTCATACTGATCTTTGTGCTGCTTTGGTTGTTTTCATCTCCGGAATTAGCAGCCTCATTTGCCGGCGGGATGATCCCGTTGCTGTGCGCAATTCAATTCTTTTGGAAACGTCGTCTGTGGGTTGGCCTTGGCCTGGCTTACGCCATCTTCCCATTCATCGCGCTTGTTTGCCTGCGCGGTAGTGAAACAGATGGCTTGCATGCGATTTTGTTGGTTTTCGGCTGCGTCTGGGGCGCTGACACATTCGCCTATTTTGTTGGTCGCAAAGTTGGTGGCCCGAAGTTTGCTCCGGCAATCTCGCCGAACAAGACCTGGTCCGGATTTGTCGGCGGGCTTGCAGGGTCAGTGCTGGTCACCGCGATCATATGTTTGTTATTGGGTCATGGATTTGGAGCAATTTCTGTCTTCCTGGCATTGGTGCTTGGAACCGTATCCAGTATTGGTGATCTGTTTGAATCCTGGATCAAGCGTACCTTTGACCGGAAAGATTCCGGCTGGATAATTCCCGGGCATGGCGGGCTGCTGGACCGGATCGATGGGCTGATATTCGCTGCCGTTGCCGCCTGGCTTATTGGATGGTTGAACGGTGGCGCGCTATTGGAACCCGGCGCTACGGGAACCGGTTTCCTGAACGCCTTCATCCTGCCATGAAATATAAACATAAGGACGCCGGTTTGGCGCTTGCATGTGGCGGCTAGTGGTGGCAGACCATAGAAAATTTCAGTCCGGCTGATGCCGGACATTTGCAATTATTCTTCGAGGAACAAATGGATTTTTTGGCACAATTGCCTGGCGTTGGATTGTTTGGATACATCATCCCGTTTCTGATCGTATTGACCATCGTGGTGTTTTTTCACGAGCTTGGTCATTTTCTGGTAGCCAGATGGAACGGCGTGCGCGTCGAGGCGTTTTCCGTCGGTTTTGGCCCCGAATTGTGGGGCAGGACTGATCGCAAGGGAACCCGCTGGAAAATTTCGGCAATTCCGCTTGGCGGCTATGTCAAGTTTTTCGGCGATGCCAATGAGGCGTCAGCACCCGACATGGCCAAAGCGGCCGAAATGAGCGAAGCCGAAAAATCGGAGAGTTTTGTACACAAGAACGTTTGGCAGCGGGCAGCCATTGTTGCAGCAGGGCCAATAGCCAATTTCATCCTGGCGATTGTTATTTTTTCTCTGACCTTCATGTTTATTGGTCGGGCGGTCACTGACCCGGTGGTTGCTTCGGTTACCGAGAACAGCCCTGCGCAAGCGGCCGGATTTCAGGCAGGCGATGTGGTTGTATCGATAAACGGTGAAAAGACAAATTCTTTCAATGATATACCGCGTATAGTTGCACCAAATCCAGGGCGCGAACTGGATGTCGTCGTCCGGCGCGACGGCGTTGAAAGACAGCTTGTTGTTACACCGCGATACGAAGTTCGCGAAGATCGGTTCGGTAACAAACAGGAAATCGGATTTATCGGGATTGCAAATGATTCTTCCACGGCCAATTTTAGAATTGTAAAATACGGCCCGGTGGAGGCGGTCGCGGCCGGTGTCGGAGAAACCTGGTTCATCATTGCCCGAACAATGGGGTATTTACGGGATATCGTGACAGGTTGGCAGTCGGCGGATCAGCTGGGTGGTCCAATCCGCATTGCAAAGGTTTCGGGAGATGTGGCGACGCTTGGGCCCAGCGCTTTGATAAATCTGGCCGCCGTATTGTCAGTCAGTATTGGTTTGCTAAATCTGTTCCCGATTCCCATGCTTGATGGCGGGCATCTGGTGTTTTACGCGATCGAGGCCGTTCGCGGACGGCCATTGAGCGAAAATGCCCAGGAAATCAGCTTCCGAATCGGTTTGGCATTGGTGCTGATGTTGATGGTTTTTGCTACCTGGAATGATCTTACCCAGCTGGTGTTTAGTTCTGGTTGAATTTTCACGAAAAATTTTTGTCTTAAAAGTGCTTGATTCTGGTCTCATGGTCGCCGGAACTTAGGTCATGATTAACCATATGGGCCGATAGGCTGGCCATTCTGCAACACGTTGACAAATTTATAAAAATCTTAGTTGAGGAATGGTTGCTTGCCACAAAAAACGTTGTAAAAGGTTAGTTAACGAAGAGATTCTCAGCTTTGTACTGTAGGGGCGGGTGCGATGGCAGAATGTGGTTCGAGGGATTGAGCGGACAAAAACTACCGGAAAACCGGAGAAAAACCGCAAAAAACCGGCAGTATGGGCGAAGAATTAAGAATGGTTCGAATGAATAAATTTGTTAAAGCTGCGATTGTTGCGCTGGCACTGGGTGTTCAGCCGATTGCGTTTGGCATGCTTATGCTCGGAAGCATGTCTGTCGCAGCAGAAGCTGCCGTTGTGAACCGTATCGACGTGCGCGGAAATTCGCGCATGGATGAAATCACTGTCAAAACCTATCTGACGATTTCACCTGGTCAGCAATTCACCAATCAGGACATCGATGATTCGGTAAAGGCGCTCTATGGTACCGGCCTGTTTACCGACGTTTCGATATACCAGTCGGGTTCGACACTGATTGTAGAAGTCGATGAAAGTGGCATCGTCAATGACGTATTCTTCGAGGGAAATAAGCGCCTCAAGGATGTCGCTTTGGCGGGCGTTGTTCAGACATCAGCCAGATCCGTTTTTTCGGAGGAGAAAGTTTCCTCTGACGTTTTGAGAATAAGCGAGGCCTATTCGCGTGTTGGCCGCGAAGATGCGACGGTCAGCTATGAAGTTGTTCCGCTTGCAAATAATCGGGTCAATGTAATTTTCCGGGTGAATGAGGGCGACAAGACAAAGATCAGAAGTATCACGTTCATCGGAAACAACTCCTTTGGTCAGCGCCGGCTTCAGGAAGTGATGGAAACCAAGCAGTCAAACTGGTTCAGCTGGCTGCGAAACGACGACATTTATGATCCCGAGCGGCTTCGGTCCGATGAAGAACGTCTGCGCAGATTTTACTTCAATCGTGGATTTGCCGACTTTCAGGTGCTGTCCACCGATGTTCAATATGATGATATTGAGAACCAATATCTGATTACAGTTTCGGTGGATGAAGGTCCTCGATATACCTTCGGGAACATATCGATCGACAGCACAATTGCAGAAGTCGATACCGATTCGTTGTATCCGCTGCTCGAAACACAGCCCGGTGAATATTACAGCTCGAAAAAGGTCGAAGACACAATAATCGCAGTGACCGAAAATTTCGCCGAAAACGGCTTTGCCTTTGTGCAGGTTGTGCCCCGTGGCGATAGGGATTTCAGCACAAACGCTATCGATGTCATCTATCAGATTGATGAAGGACCTCGCGTCTATATCGAAAGGATCAACATCGTTGGTAATGATCGTACACGCGATCATGTCATTCGTCGTGAGTTTGATATTTCGGAAGGCGATCCGCTCAACCAGGTCATGCTGCAGCGCACAAGAAGGCGGCTCGAACGATTGGGCTTTTTCGACTCGGTGAACATTTCCACCCGCCCCGGAAGTTCACCTGACAAGATGATCGTTACTGTACGTGTTGTTGACAAGGCAACGGGTGAATTCGCTGTCGGCGGCGGCTATTCGACTGCCAATGGCGCTCTTGGTGAAATCTCATTTTCAGAAAGCAACTTCCTGGGAAGAGGACAGTTTCTCAAGGTTTCTGCTGGGTTCGGAACGGACAACCAGAGGTACCAGTTGAGCTTTACAGAGCCTTATTTCCTGGGATACCGGGTATCCGGTGGATTTGATTTGTTCTACGAGGAGTCTGACTCCAACAGCAACCGGTCTTACGGTATCGATTCCTATGGTGGCACACTACGATTTGGTGTTCCGATTACGGAAAATACGAGAAGTCAGTTTTTCTATTCGTACATTGATCAGGAAACCCAATTTGACGGTGACGAAATTGATTCTGGTCCACCGGATGGAGACGGCATCCAGGGCAATACCTCGGGAGAGCTTTCGGCAGCCTTGGCCAGGAGTCCGAGTTGGACGAAGTCAGGCGTAGGATTTTCGATTACACACGCTGATCTGGACAATATCCGAGACCCTCGTGAAGGTGTCTATTACAAGATAACCAACACAATCTGGGGTGCTGGTGGAGATGCACAATATGCCTCGACCACTGGTTCCGCGATAAGATACACTTTGCTTTCAGACGAAGCCGATCTGGTCAGCATGTTGCGCGTTCGCGGCGGCGCCAACTGGGTCTGGGGCAGTTCATCTAACTATCGTACACAGGATAATACGTTCCAGGGTTCGCGTGATATTCGCGGATTTGACAGCTATGGATTTGGCCCCCGCGATCCGGTAACCGGCGATGCGCTTGGTGGTCTGTACTATTGGAATGCTACTGCCGAGGTTACATTCCCAATGCCATTCCTGCCCGAGTCGATCGGTATTCGTGGTGGATTCTTTGCAGATGCCGGCCAACTGTGGGGGCTGGATTCGGCAACGCGCAAGGCGATCATAGACGCCAATCCGGGGGTCTCTACCGAACAACTTGATGATAATACATTGCGTGCTTCGGTCGGCGCTTCCGTGATTTGGGCATCACCGTTCGGCCCATTGAGACTGGACTATGCTTTCCCGATTTCCGAAGCTCCTTGGGACGATACACGCGAATTCAGTTTTGGTGTAAGCACCTCCTTCTGACACGCGTGATGTAATACCGTTTCAGGTCTTGTGTTCCACAGACAATTCGGTTCATAAAGCGAAACCAAATGTAGGTACGGCGAAGCCTGTGCCGGCTTATAATCATGTGATCAGATGACAAGATGAGCGACCCCGTATTTTTCTCTGCTGTGCCGCAAAGCCTGGGGCAGATAGCCAAAGAAATCGGTGCAGATCTGATAACGGTCGAACTGTCCGATCAGATGATAACATCAGCTTCGCCCATTGAGGCTGCTTCACAGGGCGCGATCACATTCATTGATAATCCACGCTATTTGAAGCACGCAGAATCGACGCAGGCTGCCGCAGTAATTTGCGCAGAAAAACATTCGGACAAGATTCCCTCGAAGGTTGGTTTGCTGGTTCATGAGAACCCCTACAATGCCTATGCGCAGGTATTGAAGATGTTGTTTCCATCCGCTGGCAGGCCGGAACCGGTTACCGGCGAGACAGGCATTTCTGATGCAGCTCACATCAGTGATAGCGCAGAAATTGAGGCTGACGTCATTGTCGAGGCAGGAGCAGTAATTGGCGAGCAGGCTTCGATAGGCAGCGGTTCGAGAATTTTAGCCGGTGCAGTGATCGGCAAAAATGTTCAAATCGGCCGAAATACCATTGTTGGAATAAATGCAAGCGTAATCCACGCATTTATCGGCAATGACGTTATCATTCATCCAGGCGTTCGTATTGGCCAGGATGGGTTTGGATTTGCCATGGGCCCCGGCGGCCACAAGAAAATCATGCAGATTGGACGGGTAATCGTCCAGGACGGAGTGGAGATCGGTGCAAACTCGACCATCGACCGCGGATCCAATCGGGACACGGTAGTTGGAGAGGGCACAAAAATCGACAATCTGGTTCAGATTGGCCATAACGTGACGATCGGTCGTCATTGCGTGATAGTCGGATTGGCTGGTGTTGCCGGCAGTGCGACATTGGGCGACTATGTCGTTGTTGCCGGGCAGGCGGGTATTGTGGGTCATATCCATATTGGTGACGGTGCACAGGTCGGCGGCGGCTCCGGCGTCAATTTCAACGTAAAACCAGGTGAAAAGGTAATCGGCTATCCCGCAATGGATGTGCGCAGCTGGATGAAAATGAATATGAAACTGAAATCGATGATCCGAAAGAAGGATGAAAAGGGGGGGAAAGGATGACTGAATTGGATGCACTTGGTCCGATTGAAATCAACGATCTGTTCGTGCTGCTGCCGCATCGTTATCCATTTCTGCTTATTGATCGCATTATCGATATTGAAAGCGATGATCGGGCAACCGGCATTAAAAATGTAACCGTGAACGAACCGCATTTTAATGGTCATTTTCCCGGAGCGCCGATCATGCCCGGCGTGTTGGTAATTGAAGCCATGGCCCAAACCTGTGGTGCGATCGTTGCCAACAGGCATTCCAAGGGCAAACGGAAGCTTGTCTATTTCATGACGATTGATAACGCCAAATTCCGTAAGCCTGTTGTTCCCGGCGACGTTTTGGAGTTGCATGTAATCAAACTAAAACAGCGCAATACGATTTTTCGATTTGATTGTAATGCCATGGTCGGCGACGAGAAAGTTGCTCAGGCGATCATTAGCGCAATGATGGTCGATCCTGAGGACGTTGCTTGATGACCAAAGATATCCATCCCACCGCAATTATCGAGACTGGTGCCGAAATCGGCGACAATGTTCGAATCGGGCCCTATTGTGTCGTTGGCAAGGATGTCACGATTAACGCGGGTGTCGAGCTGCTAAGCCATGTTGTTGTTTCGGGGAACACGACATTGGGCGCCAATATCCGAATTTTTCCATTTGCCTCTATCGGCCATGAACCGCAGGACCTGAAATATCAAGGCGAGCCCAACAGTCTGGTAATTGGAGCGAATTGCACAATTCGGGAATATGTGACGATCAACCCGGGAACAGCCGGCGATCAGGGAAAGACAATCGTTGGTGACAGATGTGTGTTCCTTGCAAGCTCTCACGTCGCACATGATTGTGTCGTCGGTGACGGGGTCATCCTGTCAAACAATGTGATGTTGGCTGGTCACTGCAAAATAGGTAACAATGTAATCTTTGGCGGTGGATCAGCTATTCATCAGTTTAGTCGTGTGGGAGATCATGCATTCATTGGTGGTCTGGCAGGGGTTGAAAACGACCTTATTCCCTATGGCGTTGCAATCGGAAACCGTGCTTATCTCGGAGGGTTGAATCTGGTTGGCATGAAACGCGCCGGAATTCCGCGAGAAAGCATTCATAATGCCCGCAAAGCGTTCAAGGAGCTGTTTTCGGAGAGCTTGCCACTTTCGGATGCTGTCAATACCTTGTCCGATGATGTTGTTGATGATCCGGTCGTCTCTGAAATTGTCGAATTTGTTCGGGAAGACAGCGGCAGGGCCTTCTGTACGCCACGAAACGGCAAGACAGACTGACCGGCAAAAATTGGCAGATTGGCATAGATGTCTGGCGACCGAACCGATCACAATACGCAGACAGAGGCAGGGAATTATGATCTCGCGATCATCTGTGGCTATGGCCAGATGCCGATCGAAATTGCGCAGGGTGCATCAAAAGCTGGCCGTAAACCCTACCTGGTTGGCATTGAGGGTGAGGCGGAACCGAACATTGCCGATTATCCCCACGAAATCATGGCTTGGGGCCAAATAGGCAAACTTTTCAAACTGTTGAAACAGTATGGGATTAACGAAGTCGTCTTTGCCGGCGGCGTGAGAAAGCGGCCCGATCTTCTCAAGCTGAAACTTGACCTCGTCGCGATCATGTCATTGCCACAAGTGCTGACTTTCATGCTTGGTGGCGACAACACCGTACTTTCCGGCACCATAAAACTATTTGAAAAGCGCGGTATCGAGATAGTCGGCCCGCACCAGATTGCCCCACAATTGCTTGCTCAAAAGGGACCGATCGCCGGCAGAAAACCAGGCTCGGCTGGTCTCAGGACAATTAGGCTGGGCTTTTCAGCCTGTAAGGCACTCGGTGCATTTGATATCGGGCAAGCTTCGGTTGCGGAAGCAGGCCGGGTGGTCGCACTGGAAGGTGTTGAAGGAACCGACGCGATGCTGGAGCGCATCGTTTCCATGCGTCAAATCGGGAAGATGCCGATGGAAGGCCAGCATGGTGTGTTGGTCAAGACGATGAAACCGGGGCAGGACATTCGCGTCGATTTGCCTGCAATCGGACCCAACACAATTGAGGGCGTTATTCGTGCCGGCCTGAAGGGAATAGCACTCGAAGCTGACCGTTCGATCATTTTGGAGCGTGAAGCAACAATCGAAGCGGCGAGGAAAGCCGGCATATTCATTTACGGACTGGCTTCCGATGAAGGCTTGATTGATGGCTGACAAGAACACGCCAGTTACAAAAGTCTATTTTGTGATCGGTGAGGAATCGGGCGACTCGCTCGGCGCCGATTTGATTGAGGGAATGAAGAAAATCCGGTTTCAGGCAGAGTTTTCCGGCTTGGCGGGACGCCGTATGCAGGCCCTGGGTGTGGAAAGTCTGTTTAATATCTCTGATATCGCGGTAATGGGATTTTCAGCGGTTTTCGGGCGCCTGCCGACCATTCTGAAGCGGATAAACCAGACTGTTGAAGACATCATTGAAAAGAAACCTGATGTTCTGGTTCTGATCGACAGTCCTGACTTCACACATCGGGTTGCGCGGAAAGTACGTAAGAAAAATCCGGACATTCTGATCGTCAAATATGTCTGTCCTAGTGTGTGGGCTTGGCGTCCGGGCCGCGCCCCGAAAATGAAGTCCTACATCGATCATGTCTTGGCGATATTGCCGTTTGAACCAAAATTGCTGTCTGAGCTTGGCGGCCCGGAAGCGACCTATGTCGGGCATCCCTTGTCCAGCCGAATTAAACAAACCCGCCCAAAACGAAAGACAGCAAAGAAGGCTGAACCGGTCCTGCTCCTATTGCCCGGATCCAGAAGGTCAGAGGTCAAGCTGTTACTACCGGATATCTCGCAAACGCTTGATGTCCTGAAGGAGAGGGGGTACCGCTACCGGGCAATCATGCCGGTGGTGCCGCATATGAAGGAAGAGATCTCTGCTACCGTCTCCAAATGGGCCAATCCACCGGAGATCGTGGATACTGAGGAAGAAAAGGTGGCGGCGTTCAAACAGGCAGATGTGGCACTGGCTGCCTCCGGAACGGTATTGCTCGAACTTGGACTATACCGTGTGCCGATGATCTCCATCTATCGGCTGGACTGGTTGCTGCATCAATTCCGCTTCTTGATTTTCGGATGGTCTGCGGCCTTGCCGAACTTGATATTGGACGAGCCGCTGATACCTGAGAAGGTCGGCGACATGATCAGGCCCGGCTGGCTGGCGCGAGCAATTGAACAGCTGGCGCAGGACGGACCAGAGCGGCAAATTCAATTGGATGGATTTGAACGTTTGATTGCTGCAATGTCGCGCGATCGGTCGCCGGGCGTGGAAGCGGCAAAGAAAATCAAGGAACTTCTTGCCGCCAAATAGCGCAGGCCGTGGTCTGGGCCCTTATCGGTCTTCCATTTTCTTGTAAGGGCGTTGTTTCATGCCGGTATAAAGCTGGCGCGGGCGGCCAATTCTCTGGTTCGGATCCTCGATCATTTCTTTCCACTGCGCGATCCAGCCGACTGTTCTTGCCAATGCAAACAAGACGGTGAACATGGTGGTCGGGAAGCCGAGCGCCTTGAGCGTGATGCCGGAATAGAAGTCGATATTGGGATAGAGCTTCTTGTCGACAAAATAATCATCTGTCAGCGCAATTTTCTCGAGCTCCATTGCGACTTCCAACAGGGGATCACCCTCAATCCCAAGTTCACCCAAAACTTCATGCGTTGTTTTCTGCATGATGCGCGCTCGTGGGTCATAGTTTTTGTAAACCCGGTGGCCAAAGCCCATCAATCTGAAGGGATCGTCCTTGTCTTTTGCCCGGTCGATGAACTCAGGAATTCGGTCGACTGATCCGATTTCCTGAAGCATGTTCAGTGCCGCTTCGTTTGCGCCACCGTGCGCCGGTCCCCAAAGACAGGCAATGCCTGCTGCAATGCATGCAAACGGGTTTGCGCCGGAAGAACCGGCAAGCCTCACTGTCGAGGTTGAGGCATTTTGCTCGTGATCGGCATGAAGAATGAAGATCCTGTCCATGGCGCGCGCCATGACCGGATTGACGACATACTCTTCGCAGGGAACCGCGAAACACATATGCAGGAAGTTTGAGGCATAATCGAGCGTGTTTTTCGGATAAACGAAGGGTTGGCCGATATGATACTTATAGGCCATCGCGGCGATCGTGGGCATCTTGGCGACCATTCTCAATGACGCCACCATGCGCTGATGCGGATCGGAAATATCAGTTGAATCGTGGTAAAATGCCGACAAGGCACCAACAACACCACACATAACAGCCATTGGGTGGGCATCACGCCGAAATCCCGTAAAGAACCGGTTCATCTGCTCGTGAACCATGGTGTGATAGGTTATGCGGTGATGGAAATCATCGCTTTCCGCCTTGTTGGGCAGCTCGCCATAAAGCAGCAGGTAACAGGTTTCCAGAAAATCGCCATGTTCGGCTAATTCTTCGATCGGATAGCCGCGATGAAGCAATATGCCTTCATCACCATCGATATAGGTGATGTTGGATTCGCAGGCAGCGGTCGAAGTGAATCCCGGATCATAGGTAAACATTCCGGACTCTTTATAAAGCGCACTAATATCAACAACTTCCGGCCCGATTGTTCCAGGTAGAACGGGAAAATCCCAGTTTTTGTTTCCAACGGTTATCGTGGCTTTCTGATCTGACATCTTTGATCCTTTCATTCCGCTAATCAGGACCGCCCGTGCTACCCTGGCGAAAACATGAACAAACATTGTTGTGCATATATACCCATTGCCGACGGTGAGATGTCGGCAATTTGCTGCGATGCAGCGTTGTGCAGATAGCTAGCGCATTATGGCGCTTCTAACAAGGGAAGCAGGGTGTTTGTGGATATACACTTTGTGATAATTCATGGCGAATAATAGCAGGTGAGAACCGTTTTGCACATTATCAGTTCATGAAAATTTCGTCCGCAGAACAAGGTTCTGAGCGATGCATATCTATCAAACACTGCAATGCCTGAATTTACCAAAATTTGCGGTTAAACACTCAATCCCTGTTCAAATGCTTACGTATGCGATATGCCAATATTGATGACATTCCAGTAACCGCTCAACGCCAAGGAGCAGTAAATGCGTAAATATTCCAAAATGTTGATTGCTGCGCTGATGATGATCGCAGCGGCAGCAACAATTGCGCCGTCAACCACAAATGCCCAGACCGGTCGAGTCGATCTGCAAATTGTGAAAGTTGGCTTTATCGTTGGCCTGTCCGGTGGACGCGGAACGCTTTACTATGACGGTCTTGCCTATCCCATCCGCGTCGGTGGCGTCAGCCTTGGGCCATCTTTTGCCGTTTCCTCGATTGATCTGACCGGAACCGCCTACAATCTCAATCGCGTGGAAGATTTTTACGGGACATATACAGCCGGTTCTGCGGGACTGGCAGTTGTTGGCGGCGGCAAGACCGCTTCCTTGTCAAATGCACGCGGTGTTCGCCTCGAAGTGGCTGGCCGTACAATCGGCGTCGAGTTTTCACTTGATCTGAGCGGTATCAGCATTCAACCGCGATGACAGTAAACCTACGGAATATTGCCATCAGGCAAGCGGGTTGATTTGATCCCAAATATCTGAACCACGGGGGCAGGATGCCTGACGAAGTTTCCAAAGTAGGTGTTGTCGGCCTGGGTATAATGGGCCGGGCCTATTCACAACACCTGGTAAATGCAGGTTTTCAAGTCACTGGTTTTGATGTTGATGAAACAGCCATTCAGGCATTTGCCGAGATTGGCGGCCTTCCGGTAGGTTCGGCCGGGGAGGTCATTGCAAACAGCGAAGTCGCTCTCGTTGCCTTGCCGTCAATGGCGGCGCTTGAGGCTTCGTTGGGCGGCGTACAAGGCATGGTAGCGGCCGCCAGTCCGGATAGCATCATCTGTGAGATGAGCACGCTTTCATTGAGCGCAAAGGAACAAGCTCGCGACGAACTTGCATCGAAAGGTGCACACCTGCTGGATTGCCCGGTTAGCGGTACCGGCGCGCAAGCGGCCGAAGGTGACCTGGTCATCTATGCAAGCGGTGACAGAGCGAGCGTGGACAAGGCACGCCCTGTTCTCGATGCGCTCGGAAGAAAAACAACTTATGTCGGCGAATTCGGTACCGGAACCAAGCTCAAATTCGTCGCCAATTTGCTTGTTACCATCCACAACATTGCCGCAGGCGAGGCTCTGCTGCTGGCTGAACGTTCCGGTCTAGATCTGGAAATGGTGTACGAGGCGATTGCGTCAGGGGCGGGAACTTCCCGGATGTTTGAAGTTCGTGGCCCCATGATGGTTGCTGACAATTACGAACCTGCCACCATGAAGCAGGATATCTTCATGAAAGATGTTGAGCTCATTCTTCAACATGCGCGGGAAACCAATACGCCAACGCCACTACTTGCAGCCAGCTTGCCAATCTATCTTGCTTCATTGGCGCAGGGACGGGGCAAGCAGGATACGGCTTCGGTATTTGCAACTCTTCGTAAGCTTTCGGATAATATTTCTACCGACGAGGAGAAGTAATAAATACAAATTCAATTTCATAATCTGCTAATAATTAGCACGAAAAATACCAATAAGACTGAGTTTTGACAGTACATTAAATATTACCAAACATAGTTAATCGTTCTTTAACTGATTCTCTGCTCAATATGCAGGAATTGCTGGGCTTGGGAATATTCTCGCAAAGCAATTATTGACTTAACTTCTTGCGTAGTGGCCGGGGGCATCGGTGCAACGCAGGTAATTGGCTGGCTGCGGGCACTGTGGATTTACGATTAACAGAGATAAAACATAGCGTTAACGGGAAATCCATCTCCTCAAAGTATTGTGCAGCGGTTAGCGTTCAGCTTTAGAATGGAGCGCATCGGTGAGAAAAATAATAATAATGTCGACGGCGGCGCTAGTTGGATTTGCAGGAAATACGCAGGCAGGGGGCTTTTCGAACGAGTCTTTGAACTCGACCGGGCCGCTATTCAACTACAAGAGATTTGTTATCCAGGGCAAGGCGGCTTATGTGAAGCCGAACCGGGATTATGAGAATGCGACCGGGACCAATCAGATTGGGACGCCGGTAAACGATTCTTCATCCAGCAATGCGGTTGCCAATTATAAGGTCGTCGACGGTGAATTGAAATTCGCGATCGACGATCATGTCGATTGCATGCTGCAGGCAAATGAACCCTGGAGACTCAGGAATGAAGTTTCTTCCTCATTCAATGGCCGGTTTGAACAGAAGAAATTCTTCATCGATTCACTCGGTCTCAACGCAGTTTGCTCATACAAAACTCCGGTTTCCGATAGGGGATTGGTGCGCTTCATTGGCGGACTGCGAACGACTGATCTGGAAGCCACACGCGAGAACTCAATCATAGGCGCGGCGGTGCCCGGTGTTCCTCCTGCACTTGCGGGTTTGGAATTCACCAATAAATATTCGTTTGAAAGCGATACGCGCGCATTGGGGTACCGGTTGGGAGTTTCCTACGAGATTCCTTCGATCCTGCTTCGGGCGCAATTGATTTATGATTCACCAATCCATTCGGAACTGAGCGGCACGCAGAAGATATTCGGCAACGGCTTGACCATCATGCCTTCGACACCGGTTACCACCGAGGTTGAGCTTCCGCAAAGCATCACCGCACGCTTCCAGTCCGGGATCAATGACACGACCCTGATCTTTGCCGCAGTGCGCTGGCAGGAATGGGGAGCCATTCCAGGCTTTGACATCAGGTCTTCGGCAAATCCTGCACTTAACCGCACGCTCGAAACCGGCTGGAGTGACGGCTGGACCGTCGAAGGCGGGATGCAGAAGAAATTGACGGAAGACCTCGGCCTATCGACTTCGGTTACCTGGAAACAGGGCATCGGTGGAATCTACACCGACAGCTGGAAATTCGCCGCGGGTGTTTCTTACGATCTGGATGAAAACTGGCGCATTAGTGTCGGCGGCAGTGCTTCACTTTTGACAGATGATCACGAAGTCTCAAACGGCGCCGGCGCGGGCCTGTCATCCAGCTCCTATGATCAGGGAGACGATTGGGCTTATGCGTTTGGAATTAGATTGCAGTTTGCGGTCCAATAGGGTCACAGACAGGCGACGGCCAGTGTCTGTCGGCTATCCAAAAAATTTACATTTTTCGAAACAAACCCCTCCTTGACACCGACGACCTAATGCCATGAAGATGCCCTTAGGGGCTCCAGGATAAATTCCCTGGATTATTAATTTATTTTTCAACCAGGTTGGGGCAGGGAACCCGGGGACTTCGAATGTTTAACCCAACATCGGTCGTGGCAGCTGCATTCGGCGACCATCTTTCCACGACATATCTGCAATATTTTTCCGGACGCAATCCCGAATATGCCGCCTATTTGGGGGGCGCAGCGCGGCTGGTACTGGAGCGATTGGGCAATTCCGATGCGCTCTACCACAATGCCGAGCATACCATGATGGTCACACTGGTCGGTCAGCAGATCATGCGGGGGCGGTTGGTTTCAGAATCGCTTTATCCGGAAGACTGGGTGCATTACACGGTCGCGCTGCTGGTACATGATATCGGATATGCCCGCGGGATATGCAGCGGAGATAATGAAGACGAGGTAATAATTAATTCAGAAGGTGAAACCATTCGGCCACCGGCGGGTTCTTCCGACGCCTTCCTGACGCCATACCACGTCGATCGCGGAATGGTATATGCGCGCGAACGGTTTTTGAATTCCCCAATTATTGATGAAGACCGGATCGCTGAATGTGTAGATTTCACGCGTTTTCCTGTACCCAACGAAGAGCGTTTTCAGGAAACCGACAGTGAACCAGCACTCGTGCGCGCTGCCGATCTTATTGGCCAGATGGGTGATCCTTACTACCACCGGAAAATCAATGCGCTATACCAGGAATTTGTCGAATCCGGCATGGCGCGCCAGCTGGGTTACAACTCTTCTGCAGATCTGATCGAGCGTTATCCGGAATTTTTCTGGTCACAAGTACAGCCATTGATTGGTCCTGCGATCCGCTATTTGGAACAGACTATCGAGGGTAAGCAGTGGGTCGCCCAGCTCTATAGCCATGTCTTCAAGATTGAACGGCAGGCAAAAATGACCCCAAAAACTGTACAGTTCTAAAATTTGTGCTATTCCAACACCAACAGATGAAATGATTGGTGTCATGGGGGTGCCGGCATGTTCAGTCTGGATGTTGCCAGGGTCGGTTTCAAATAGCCGAGATCATTACGTTTAACCTTAAATACTTTACTTCCGGAGAAGTTGATTGAGCTCGTCAGTCAAGGACATGGGGATTACGGCGAATTCCGTTCGTGAAAAAAAGGGGGGCGTCCCAATCGTCTGCCTGACGGCCTATACGACGCCAATGGCAGAAATTGCCGATGAATATTGCGATTTGCTGCTGGTCGGGGACAGTGTCGGCATGGTGCTTCACGGATTACCCTCAACGCTGGGGGTTTCACTGGAAATAATGATCATGCATGCCAAGGCGGTCCGTAGGGGCACAAAACGCGCCTTGCTTGTCGTTGACATGCCGTTCGGCACCTATGAAGCCAGTCCTCAACAGGCATTTACAAATGCATCCAGAGTTATGTCCGAAACAGGATGTGATGCCGTAAAGATCGAGGGCGGAAGACGCATGGCTGATACCATCAGCTTCCTTGTCGAGCGCGGTATTCCCGTCATGGCGCATATTGGATTGACACCGCAATCCGTAAACACGCTTGGTGGATATGGTGTGCAGGGCAGGGGAGAACAACAGGAAACTGTGATTGAAGATGCTCAGGCGGTCGCCACGGCAGGAGCTTTCTGCATTGTAATTGAAAAAGTCCCGCAAACGCTGGCAACCAGAATTACTGAACTTGTAGATGTTCCCACGATCGGCATAGGAGCCTCCAGTGCCTGTGATGGACAGATACTGGTCATCGACGACATGCTTGGCATGTTTTCATCTTTTAAGCCGAAATTTGTCAAACAATATGCAAGTTTGGCGGCTACGTCACGAGCTGCCATTGAGAATTACGCGGAAGAAGTACGTAACCGGAGTTTCCCAGGGGCAATTCACGTGTTTGGTGATTTGGCCTAGTAGATCGACAAGGGGGTGGTCTCGTGAATACTCAGATTATTCGAAATTTTTCGGAACTTGATACTGTCACCAAGGGTTGGCGGGTTAATCAGGAAACCATTGCAGTTGTGCCGACTATGGGTGCGCTGCATGAAGGGCATCTTTCGCTGGTGCAAATTGCCAAGCGCTATGCGAGCCGTGTGATTGTCACTATCTTCGTGAATCCAAAGCAGTTCGACCAGGATTCAGATTTGGTAAGTTATCCAAGATCCGAAGAGAGCGATATCCGGAAACTTGCACCGCTGTCGGTCGACGTAGTCTATGTTCCCGAATTGGAGGAAATCTATCCGTCTGATTTTGCAACGACCATCTCGGTATCCGGTGTGACGGATTCGTTATGCGGTGCATTCAGAAAAGGCCATTTCGATGGTGTTGCAACGATTGTCGCTAAGCTCTTTTGTCAGACTAAAGCTGACATAGCGATATTCGGAGAAAAGGACTTTCAACAAATCCATGTCATAAAACGGATGGTGCAGGACCTCAACTTACCGACCGTCATCAAGAATGCGCCGACGATCCGTGAAACGGACGGATTGGCAATGTCGTCGCGTAATGCCAAATTGACATCGCAAGAACGGGAAGTTGCACCGCAGCTCTATAATTGCCTTCTTTCCGCGACGAAAAAACTGGAAGATGGGACACCCGTCGCAGAGGTTATCGACCAGACAAAAGCGGAAATCCTGGAAGCCGGATTCAAATCTGTCGAATATCTAGAACTGCGGACGGAACAGGACTTGAGTCCACTTACCGAACTGACCGCACCGTCCAGATTGCTGGTTGCTGCCTGGTTAGGAAAAGCGCGATTGATCGACAATGTTGCGTTAGGACCTGTTAAGATACCGGCCAGGAAAGGCCCCGGAAGACAGCCTATCCGCGAGCTTGCTTGAACTGAGGCGCTGCTTCGTCGAATTCGGTGCGCAGGTTGACAACGACACGACGGTTCAGTGCCTTGCAGGAAATATCCTTGCAGTCGCGCACCTGGCGTTCCCTGCCATAACCTTTTGCCCACATGCGCTGTCTGGCAACACCACGTTCTGCCAGATAGTCCATCACCGCATTGGCGCGTTGCGCGGATAGTTGGATATTCGCGTTATGGCCCTTGGGATCATCTGCATAGCCCTGTAGTTTGATGAGCCATCTTGGGTGGCGTCGCAGCCATTCTGCCTGAAGTTCAAGGGTCTCTCGTGTCACATCATCGAGTTGCGCCGAGCCGGAAGTGAAATAGACGCGGCGTCCTACGGTCATGATGAAGTCTTCCTCACTGCCTTCCTTGATATTGGCAAAGCCGGTCGCCGGCTCATCGGTGACTCCAGTCGTCTCAACAGACAAATTTGGCCGGTTTGTCGTACTACAACCGGAAACGATCAATCCGATCGAAACCAGTGAAATCGTGGTCAGTGATAACAGAACGTTTTTCATTCAGGTAATCCCCTGTCGATTGCCGACATCAGCCGGCAATCGGACTTTATGCACTACGCGCGGTCGGCAATATGCTCCAATACCAATACCGCTGTGCCGATGGGACATCTTCGATAGAGATCGATGGCGTCCTCATTGAACATTCTAATACATCCGGAAGAAGCATCCCTGCCGATTGATCCGGGCGCGGTCGTTCCATGCACCCGGTAGCCTGTATCGCCCTCCGCATTATGGAGGTACAAGGCTCTCGGCCCCAACGGATTATTCGGGCCGCCTTCCATGCGGTCAGGCAGGTTCGGCGAGCGCTTTTTCATCTCTTCGGGTGGAATCCAGGTCGGCCAACGCTTTTTGCGCGCGACATTTGCGCGTCCAAACCACTGGAACCCTTCCTTACCGACACCTACGCCGTATCGCAAGGCGGTGTTGTTTTCCCAAATCCAGTAGAGGAAATGGTTGCGCGTATCGATTACGATCGTACCTTGTGGCTCTGATGAAAAATATTTCACCATCTGACGATGCCAGCGCTTGTCAATTGCCTCAAAATTTGTGCGCCGAAACTGTACGCCACCATCAACAGACGTTCCCTTGTAATATTTCGAACCCGCCTGCGCCAAAGCATCTGTGCGCCATATGGCTGGTAATGACAGCCCGACTACTGCGGTAGCGGCTCCCGCAATAAAATTTCTTCTATCCATCTGTGCCTCCGGTGGATAACCTGGTCCCAGCTTCCAATTTGGTGCGTCTTTACCACAGGTAAAGTCAATTTAAGCCCAAAATATGCAATTTGGTCAACTTTTTAGGGAATACACGCGTCCGAATCGGAACTGTCCTTCCAAATTATGATTTCAACCGAAACAGGTTGAAAATACAAAAGGCAATTCACGAGTTCCGACAGTCGCTTCAACAACACAAATTTCGTGAAGCAGAGACTTTGAAACAACCTTTGGGCAAAGGGAGAACTGGAGATCGAAATGTCGACCGGTTTTCTCTGCTCACATTTACAAGCTGCGGACCCAATGGAGCGATTCCCCAAATATGCTTCCATCGTTGAAGCCGCTGAACCGCCCGTTATTTATAACGACTATTTGAACAATTTGGCGCGGTGACACCAAACCTTTGATAAATCGCTGATTTTATACAAAGAAATACGCCAAATGATTGGCTGAGCGATCGTTGTTAATGCTTCAATAACCCCAATGATAGATGACTATCTTTCCGCTGATATTGCTGGCATTATGGCCACAATTGATCGTATTTTGGCTGTAACCGCAAATCGCGCGGATGAAGTTTCAAGGTTTGCCGGCGGGGCAAACCTTTTGAGTATTAGGCAACAGCAAATATTGGGCGCTGAGATCAAGATGGGAATAGCCGGAATTGGAAAGGGCAGGGGTGCGATGTCTAGGGCATCGGGTCTTTTTGTCGTTGTTCCGATGGCAATTCTGCTCACCGCCTGCAATCAGCTGTTTCCCGGTCCAAAGGCTGATATCAATAACGAGACCAAGTTTTCCTCCAAGGAATACGGCGTTAAAGGTAGCCCGAGGATCACTGTCGCCAAGAAAACCCGCAAGGGTGGTGGACGCTATCAGGTCGGTAAGCCCTACAAGATCAAGGGCAAGTGGTACACGCCCAAGGAAGACCCAACCTATGTGGCTTCCGGCAAGGCATCCTGGTACGGGCCGAATTTTCATGGACGATTGACGGCCAATGGCGAGATCTACGATCAATATGCCTTGTCAGCCGCCCATCCAACAATGCCGCTACCGAGTTATGCGCGCGTTACCAATGTAGACAACGGTCGTTCGGTCATCGTCCGGGTCAATGATCGCGGCCCGTTTGCCAAGAACCGGATTATTGACCTTTCCTCGCGAGCAGCAGACCTGCTGGAGTACAAGAAGCAGGGTGTCGCCAATGTAATGGTGGAATATGTCGGCAAGGCCAGGATGGATGGTCTTGATCAGAGATATCTTATGGCCTCCTTCAATGATCCATCTGCGAAGCCGGGATTTTGGCCCGGTCTTGGAACTGCAAACACGCTCGTAGCCAAAGCGAATACAAAGGTTTCGCCGCCAACCGGCCCAACAGTTGAAGAGCAAATCGAAGACTTCCTCCTGGCCAGCAATATTCCGGTTCCCTCACCGCGGCCGGGCAGGGTGGAGCCCGGAATTGCCATGGACATTTTGGTTGCGGAGATCACAAGCGATCGAGTGGCCTACTTGTCTGCTTACCGTTCCGGAGACAGTCACGGCCAATCCGGTAGTGAAATATTCGACGTTATAGATCTGAAAACTACCGGCAGCATAGTCCGACAATCTAAGCAGGCCAGCACTGGAAAATCGGAAATTCGCGTCGGTGGTTTTAATTCCATGGAAGATGCGATGGTCGCGCATGAAGCAGCCTCGCGAATCGGTCCGGCTTTGGTCGAAAAAATCGTCCAGGACGGGCGTGAAACAATTTCAGTTTCGTTACACATTGGTTCGGATGTTGCCGAAATGATTCGCCGTCAGGTTATCGCGCAAGGCTATTTGAACGCTGAAATCCTGCGCTAATTAGACAGTTCGCCATTATGACATGATGTTGCACATTACCGTTACAGGTAATTGTCTTTCTGTTTCTTGAATAAGACCAAGCCGCCGTTTAGGATAGGCGCGGGCGGTGACAAATTCGGGGAAATGCAATGCGATTACTAGTTAGCTTGTGTGGTTTGGTAGTATGGGCATGTGTCTCAGCTTACCTGGCTTCACCGTCTCACGCCCAAGGTTTCAATACATCAGCCGAACAGGCCATTCTTGTCGATGCCGATACCGGAACGGTACTATATTCGAAGGATGGTGATCACAAGTTCCCGCCGGCGTCACTTGCAAAGCTGATGACCATGGAAGTGGTATTCAATGCGCTGACAACCGGCCAGTTGAAACTATCCGACACATTCTATGTCAGCGAAAATGCATGGCGAACCGGAGGGGCCAATTCCGGCGGTTCCACCATGTTCGCCGAGCTCAAGTCGGAAATCGCGCTTGAGGACCTGATCAGGGGGGTGATCGTTCAATCCGCCAATGATGGGTGCATAATCATTGCCGAAGGAATGGCAGGGTCAGAACTGGGATTTGCCGGTCTGATGAATGAACGGGCAAAAAAAATCGGCCTGAAGAACTCCCACTTCACCAACTCGACCGGACTACCTGACGAATTGCAATATGTGACGGCCAACGATCTTGCAATACTGGCAAGACACATGATCAAGACCTATCCCGAATTCTACAATTACTATTCCGAAACGGAGTTTACCTGGAACAACATCAACCAGAGAAACCGGAACCCGCTACTGGCAATGGGCATTGGTGCAGATGGCATGAAGACGGGATATACCGAAGCTTCCGGCTACGCGATCGTTGGTTCCGTTAAGCGGCGCGACCAGCGCTTGATTGCAGTGCTTAGCGGGATGGATTCAATGCGGGTCCGTGCGGAGGAAGCTCGCAAAATACTGGATTGGGGAAGCCGCGCCTTTGAAAAGGTAAAATTATTCGATGCCGGTGAGGTTGTTGGCGAAGCAAGTGTCTATGGCGGCGAGAAATCCGGTGTCGGTCTGGTCGGCGATGGACCGGTAGAAATCTACCAGCAAATTGGATTCCGCGACAAGATGAAGGCCCGCATCTATTATACCGGTCCTCTAATTCCGCCCGTTGAGGAAGGCCAGGAAGTGGCGACATTGAAGGTCTGGATGGGCGACAGGCTCACCCAGGAGACACCCTTATATGCTGTTGAGACTGTCGAACAGGGTGGCATTCCCCGGCGATCTTTTGATGCTTTGAAGGAGCTCTTATTGGGGTGGATACCGTTCTAGTTCGAATTGTAGAACTTCATCTGGCTTGTTGTTGCTTCTCAGCCTAAAACCAAAACAACTTTTGCTCCGGCGATCCTTCAGATTGCTTCCTTCGAATATAATGCCATAAGATTACGGGCCTCCATTTTGACGTAACTTTCACGTTGAATGTCGGCGAATTGCCAAACGTTTGAAAGGGATCACTGCTTGGCCCGCAACAAAGCTGCAAAGAAATCTGAACGAGGCTGGTTCATCACGTTCGAGGGCGGCGAGGGATCCGGCAAGTCAACACAAATCCGGCATCTCAAGAAGACGCTTGAGAAAAAGGGTTTTGACGTGCTGATAACGCGCGAGCCTGGCGGCTCGGCGGGCGGCGAGGCGGTCCGGCACGTGCTCCTGACCGGTGCGGCGGAGCCATTTGGTTCGGAGATGGAAGCGATCTTGTTTTCGGCTGCCCGCTCAGACCATGTCGAAACAATCATAAAGCCGGCGCTGGAAGCCGGCACTGTTGTCTTGTGCGACCGATTTCTGGATTCTACTCGCGTTTACCAAGGCGTCACTGGTGATGTTGATATGGAGTTCTTGAAGAAACTTGAGGAAATAGCATGCGAAGACTGCTGGCCGGACCTTACCCTGGTCTTGGACATTGATCCGTCAGAAGGGTTGAAACGAGCGAAAGAGCGGCGTGCCGAAGGCGAGGCGGCAGACCGCTTTGAAAGGGAGCCGATAAAACTGCAGCGAAGGCGACGCAAGGCATTTCTCGATATTGCAAAGCAGGAACCGGAACGCTGCGTCGTGATCGACGCAAGCGGTACAGAGAAATCCGTGCGCACGGCAATAAACTCTGCCGTGAAGAAACACATGCGCTCTGCATCACCCGGCCACATGAATTTGCGCCATGACAGTCAGGCGGTCGCGAAAGCAGGCGCATCATGACGGATGACGTTTCAAACCTCGCTGCATGGGACAGGATCGACGGAATACCTGATCCACTGGAAACACGAAGCGTAGTCGGCCACGAATGCACTCTGGACCAACTTTGCGAACGATATGCCAGCGGAAAAATGCACCATGCTTGGCTCTTGAGTGGGCCGAAGGGAATAGGAAAGGCGACCCTCGCGGCCCGTTTCGCCGGTCAGGTACTGCGCAATCCGGAGCCGGAGAAAGCTCCAAAGAATTATATTCAGCCACCGGAAACCGACGCTATCGAAGGCCGGATCATTCGCGGAGCGCACCCAAATTTGCTCCTTATGCGGCGGCCCTGGAACGAACGCGACAAGAAATGGCGAAGCGACCTTACAGTCGATGAAATCAGGCGGACAATCTCCTTTTTTGGCACATCATCGGCTGAGAGTGGCTGGCGTGTGGCGATTGTAGATACTGCCGATGATTTAAATGCTTCTTCTGCCAATGCGCTTCTGAAAATCCTGGAAGAACCGCCAGCCAATACAATTCTGCTGATCTTGGCGAATTTGCCTGGCAGGTCTTTGTCTACAATTCGCTCCCGTTGTCAGAGACTCGCTTTGAAGGCACTTGATGAAGACCAAATTGTCGAAGCGCTAAGAGCTATCCCCATGTTTTCCGACAGTGATGAAAATGAACTCAGGCAAGCGGCGAAACTTTCGGGCGGTTCGGTTCGACGGACAATCCTGATCCATACTGAAAATGGCGTGGAATTGGATGAGCGGTTAAGAACGCTTGCAGAAAAGAACGGTCAGCCGGACTGGTCTGCGATCCACAAGCTCGCCGGCGAGCTAAGTCCCGCCAATCGCAATGAGCGATATCGGCTATTTCTGGATCTGACACATGATTATCTGTCACAAAAAATCCGGCTTAATGCGAGGTCGGATTCCGATCAATCTCACGTGGAGTTTTCGACCGATATTTCGGAGCTTGCCGGATGGACCGATGTGTGGGAAAAGACGCGCCATTCAGCCGAGCAGACCGATGCCTATAATCTTGACCGGAAACAAGTGATCCTCAACCTGTTTTCTGCAATCCATGAATTGGCCTGACGACTAGGAAAGACCGAAATTTATTCAGCAGGAACGTCAGCCGTCATGAGTAATGACAAGCAATATTATCTGACAACAGCAATATCTTATCCCAATGGTGTTCCCCATATTGGGCATGCCTATGAACTGATCGCGACCGACGCCCTGGCACGCTTCAAGCGTCTGGATGGCTATGAGGTATTTTTCGTGACCGGCACCGACGAACACGGCCAGAAAATGCTGCAGACCGCGCGCGGTGAAGATTTGGAACCGCGCGTATTGGCTGATCGAAATTCGGAACTGTTCCGGGAAATGGCAAAGGCGCTGAATGCCTCGCAGGATGACTTCATCCGCACGACGGAAGAGCGCCACTACGAAGCCTGTCAGGAATTGTGGCGTCGCATGGACGCAAATGGCGATATCTACAAGGACAGCTATGCCGGCTGGTACTCTGTGCGGGACGAGGCCTATTACGACGAGAAGGAAACGGAACTGCGTGACGATGGCGTGCGCTATGGTCCGCAGGGTTCACCGGTCGAATGGGTCGAGGAGGAAAGCTATTTTTTTCGCCTGTCCGACTATCAGGACAGATTGCTTGAACATTACGCAAGCAATCCGGAATTCATCGGGCCGGACACCCGCCGCAACGAAGTTGTCAGTTTCGTAAAGTCCGGATTGCATGATCTTTCGATTTCGCGAACGACCTTCGACTGGGGCATTCCCGTGCCTGGCGACGAAAAGCACGTCATGTATGTGTGGGTTGATGCCCTCACCAACTATGTCACCGCCACCGGCTGGCCGGGGGAGGGCCCCAACACCCATTTTTGGCCGGCAGACCTGCATGTCATCGGCAAGGACATTGTCCGTTTTCACGCGATTTATTGGCCGGCATTCCTGATGTCTGCCGGATTGGAATTGCCGAAACGTGTCTATGGACACGGATTTCTGTTCAACCGCGGAGAGAAGATGTCTAAATCCGTGGGTAACGTTGTCGATCCATTTTCGATGGCCGAGACCTATGGCGTGGATCAGATGCGTTTCTTTTTTCTGCGCGAAGTCCCGTTCGGCAATGATGGCAATTACAGCCATGAAGCCATTGTGGCACGCATTAATGCCGACCTTGCCAATGACATCGGCAATTTGGCCCAACGCTCATTGTCCATGATTGCGAAGAATTGCGAGGGCAAGGTACCCACGCCTGGTGATTTTTCGCCGGAAGATCAGGCGATACTGGGCGCTGCCTACGGGCTGGTGGAAGAAATTCGGCCGGATATTGACCAACAACAAATTCACAAGGCGCTTGACGCGATCTGGAGGGTTGTCGCTGACGCCAACCGGTATTTCGCCGCCCAGGAACCATGGGCATTGAAAAAAACAGATCCCGAGCGGATGAACACCGTCTTGTATGTGACTGCTGAAACGATCCGGGTGCTGGGTATTCTTTCACAATTCGTGATGCCGGAAAGCGGGGCGAAATTACTTGATCTACTCTCCGTCCCTCCAGACGCCAGGAGTTTTGCGCAGATTGATGCGGAGCATGCGTTGAGTGCTGGAACGGAACTTCCCAAACCGAGCGGCGTGTTTCCGCGCTGGGTAGAACCTGCAGACGCGGACTGATCCCATGCTGGTAGATTCCCACTGCCATCTGGATTTTCCTGATTTTGGCGACGAGCTGGATCTGATCGTCCAGCGCGCCAGTGACGCTGGCGTTGCAGGCATGGTCACGATTTGCACGCGGGTGAAGAACTTTTCGCGCGTGCTGAAGATCGCTGAAGCCTATCCCAACATCTATTGTTCGGTGGGAACCCATCCCCACAATGCGGCTGAAGAACTGGACGTCACCGCAGAGCAATTGGTGGAACTTGCAGAACATGAAAAAGTTGCCGCAATCGGCGAAGCAGGCCTGGATTACTATTACGACAAATCACCAAGAACCGCCCAGTCACAGGGCTTTCGTACCCATATCGCAGCGGCCAGGATAACCGGATTGCCGCTGGTCATTCATGCGCGCGACGCAGACAACGACATGATCGAAATCCTGACCGATGAAACAGGAAAGGGGGCCTTTCCCTTTATTCTGCATTGTTTTTCATCCGGTCGGGAGCTTGCGCAAGTCGGGATCAAGCTGGGAGGCTACGTTTCGTTCTCTGGCATCTTGACGTTCAAGAACAGCGAGGAGATCCGCTCGATCGCCAGGGAATTGCCAATCGACAGGCTGCTGGTTGAAACCGATGCCCCATATCTTGCTCCGCCTCCCTTTCGAGGAAAACGCAATGAGCCGAGCTATGTAACCAATACCGCTCGTGTCCTGGCCGAGACCAAAAACGTCAATGAAGACGAAATAGCCGAGAAGACTACCGAGAATTTCTTCAAAATTTTCAAGAAGATACCAGAAGCGGCATTCGGGGATATCGCCCATTGACCTTGCGATTCACGATTCTGGGCTGCGGGTCTTCGCCTGGCGTTCCGCGCGTCCATGGCGAATGGGGTGCTTGCGATCCCAATAATCCCAAGAACTATCGTCTGCGTTGTTCATTGTTGATTGAGCGCCTGGGTCCAAATGGCAAGACAACTGTCGTGGTCGATACGACACCGGATTTTCGCCAGCAGATGTTGAGTGCCGACGTCAAGCATATTGATGGTGTTGTCTATACCCATGCGCATGCCGACCATGTCCATGGCATCGACGATTTACGTGGTTATGCTCAGATACAGAAGGAACGAATTCGGACCTATAGTGATCAGCCGACTTTCGAGCGGCTAATGCAGGGTTTCGGTTATTGCTATGAAAGTCCGAACGGCAGTATCTATCCGCCAATACTGGAAAACCGGAAAATACGCGCTGGCGAAGCTTTTGAAATCGAAGGGGAGGGCGGCAACATAAGACTCCTTCCGATTCTGCAAATACACGCCAACATTACCTCCCTGGGGTTCAGGATCGGTGGCGATCTGGACAGACTGGAAGGGGGCTTGTGCTATTCATCGGATATTTCTGCCATTCCCGATGAGAGTGTTTCCCAGTTTGAAAATCTCGACATCTGGATTGTCGATGCGCTTCAATATCGAGAACATGTCAGTCATTTTTCGCTTGGTCAGGCTCTGGCATGGATCGAAAAACTGAAGCCAAAAAGAAGCGTTCTCACCCACATGCATATCCCGCTCGATTATGAGGCGGTTATGCGTGAGACACCTGACAATGTTAAGCCTGCATTCGACGGCATGGTGTTAGAGCTGGGCTCAGACTAGCCCAGCAGCGTTCACGACACGTATTCTCGAATTAACGAGTATACCGGAATCCGTTGAACAACGGAATCATGTTGAAGCGCGGACGCTGGTAACGTGGCCGTTGATAGCGGATCCGGCTGGTACGGTAATACCGGCGTTCTCCTCTGGAAGCATGACGTACCGTCCGGGCTTTACGCCTGATCTTTCTCTTCGGCGGAGCAACAGCGGCAACGTAGTTGCGGTCAATTCGCGTATTAACGGCGAAATCGGTTTTCCAGCCGGTATAGCGTTCTGTTCCATTATCGGTAATCGTAATCGAGGTTCCCGGTGTCAGCATCGGGGCCAGACGGTCACGCAGCTTGTCGGCAATATGAATGCGGTCGAGTGTATCAGACAGCAGAACGTCGGCACTAGCCGTATCGTCGATACCCAGAAGCGCGCGGCTATTGTCGCCAATCTTGTTTTCAAGCGTAAAGGCATTCCACCCGGTATTGCCGGATTTGCGGTCGAATTGTGCAGCAACCAACAGATGCGTACCAATCGGTTCCTCGGGGTTGTCGAGCCTGATTGGTGCTTCGAAGACCGGCTCGAAATTCTGACGAACTGACAGAATTGCATTTGGCGGGCTGTCCTTGCCGGCTGCCTTGTAGATCGCATTGACGACTTCGGGTGTCGGCGATCCCGTTACCGGCATTTCGTTTGCTTCCTGGAAACGGCGGATGGCAGCGCGCGTGTCACGGCCAACCAGGCCGTCAACATCTCCAGCATTAAACCCCTGGTCATTAAGGATCGCCTGCATCTCGCGTGCCATGTCCGGATGGGCTTTGCGGGTAATCAATATGCGAAGAGGTTTTTCATTTTCCGGCGCCTTATGGATAATTGCTCGATAAACCGGGAGGAGGGCGCCCGCCTCCGAAATCAGATCCGTGCTTTCGCGGTCAAAAACCGTGTCTGATGCAAAACTGATATGCCACGGCTCATCCGCAGCATCGGTCGTTGCGAAAGCCTCCTGCTTGGGCTTGAGAAGCGGCTCCGGTTTGTATTCCCAAGGCATTGACGGCTGCAGGAGCACGTCGTGCAATACCGGCTGCGGCTGCACCATGTCACCATTGATAATGACATGGGCACCGGAATTCGTCATCGCGAACAGTTCCTCGTCGAACCCGTCTGGCAGCCTTATGCATCCATGGCTTGCCGGATAGTTCGGCACACTGTCAGAGCCGTGAAGCGCTATGCCGGTCCACGTCAGTCGTTGCATGAACGGCATCGGTGCATTGGAATAGATATTGGATCGATGAAACCGTTTCTTGTGAAGGATGGAAAAAATCCCGGTGGGTGTCGAATGTCCGGGCTTGCCGGAAGAAATTTTCGATTCACTGATCGTCTGGTTTCCACGGAAAACCTGGAGCCTTTGTTCATTCAAGGAGATGACGATTTGGAGCTGATCTTCTGACACGCTGTCTGGCGCGAATGCTGTTGCCGATGTTGTTCCGTGCAATAAAAGAAACAACGCGGAAATAATTCCTGAGGTCGCACGCATCACTTTCCCTCTAACTCTAAACAAGGCCCCATGGGCCGACAGTAATTGCCAAAGGCCCTTGTGGCAATCGTCTGCATTTTCAATTCATTGTCAGTAACGGCTTCCCAGCTCGATTGTCAGGCAAGATAAAGGAGGAATATTAATGTAGGACGAAGGCCGTCCGAAGTTTTCAGCTTGTGGCTTTACGGATTGTCCTCACTGCTAATCAGTAGGGCGTTAGAGCAGGAATTTCGATGTCAGGTCAAAAAAACCAATAAATTCAATAAATAAGCGGCAGCGCTTATTATCAGGCGGTATAACAAAATAGTTCCATAATATATCTTATGCAATTTATATTATTGTGGAGGCCGACAGATCGTTAAGGTGTTGCGGTATTTGCGCAACGCCTTAACGATAAATCCAAATGGTCCCTACCCGTGTACATGTTCGGCAATAAGTTCAGCGACTGACGGCCCCGGCCCCACCAGCTCCAGGACATTCCGGTCAGGATCGCGGATAAAGATTGTGCTGGTCCCGCGGAACTCCCGCCGGCCGGTAATCTTAATCCCGTTGTCGGTTACAAATTTTTCAGTTGCCTCGGCGTCCTTCATCTTGAGAGCCAGATGGGTAATGCCCGGATATTTCTTTTTCTCGTCCATCAGCACGTTCTCCCCGGCTCTCGCAGTTGCCGGACCGAGTAGATTGATGTTGATGCCGGATGGATGCAGCATCACCAGTGGATGGCCCTGCTCATAACCGCCGTCAGCTAGAAGTTTGAAGCCGAGTAATTCATAAAATTTTACAGATTTTTCCCGGTCGCTGATGCGAATGCCAATATGATCAAAATTAGCAATATCGAGCATGTGTCGAATCCTTCAATTTGAATTTTCATCCGAATTTAGTCATCGACAAGAAAGTCAACAATATAGGATTCGGAATGATATTGTTTCCAAATTAACTATAATAGTATGAGCATTGGCAGGGCGTCCGATCGCGCAAGCAAATGCATCAGACAGCACGGTATGCAGAAGCGTGAGAGTCTGTTATCCGGTGTGGATGACACCATCACGAGACATTACCCGATTGCTTGAAATCATGGCTGCCCTGCGGACGCCGGTAACAGGTTGCCCCTGGGACGTGGAACAGGATTTCAAGTCCATTGCGCCCTACACGATCGAAGAAGCCTACGAAGTTGCTGATGCGATTGATCGTGACGATATGCAGGACCTGAAGCTCGAATTGGGCGACCTGTTGTTGCAGGTCGTCTATCACGCGCAAATGGCCGATGAAGAAAAATCATTCAATTTTGGTGACGTCGTCGAGGCGGTAACAAAAAAAATGATTCGCCGGCACCCGCATGTCTTTGGTGATGAAAAAGCCAGATCTGCCGGAATGGCCAAGGGCACATGGGAGCGGATCAAGGCGCAAGAGAAAATAGATCTTGCAGAAGAAAAGCGTCTGGCCGGCACTGCCGATCCGGAAAAGTCCGGACTTCTGGATGACGTGCCAGGCGCCCTGCCCGGTTTGATGACAGCCGTAAAATTGCAGGCAAAGGCCGGAAGAGTCGGTTTCGATTGGAATGATCCTCATGCAGTGGTGGCGAAAATTCGGGAAGAAGTTGCCGAGGTGGAAACCGAAATAGAAGACGGCAATGAAGCACAGCACTTCGAGGAGATTGGAGATTTGCTGTTCGCCGTCGCCAACCTTGCCCGGCACCTGGATGTTGAACCTGAAAGCGCGTTACGAGCTGCCAATCAAAAATTCAGAAGACGCTTCGCTTATATCGAGGCCAATATCGACAAGACCGGTGAGACGCTCCAAAGCGCAGATCTTGATACGATGGAAACCCTGTGGGTCGAGGCCAAGAAATCCGAAAAACCAGAAAATGCCACATAGATCTAAAAACAGAACGTGTGACAAGCGCTATGCTGTCACGCTGCAAACTTGGCGAATGCCTCCCGCCTGCCCCGCTTGACCCTGATTGTCATCGAAATGGTTCCGTCTTCATTATCTTGGCGGTTCAGAACCTTTGCATTCTCATAGACCCAGGACAAATCTTTCAGATCCTTGAGACCCAACCGGATATCGAGAACCCTGTCTTCATCACCGATTTTCCGGGCGATCACATCCAACAGTTCATCAGTCCCCTGCCCCGTAATCGCTGACACCATTACTGGAGCGTTTTCTGCAGAACGCGTTGCCTGAATCAATCTGGCTGCTTCCGGTGAGAGCAAATCCATCTTGTTCCAGACTTCGACAATCCTGGACTTGTTGTCCGGGCCAATTCCAATTTTCTCAAGCACTGCATATACGTCTTGTGACTGGACTGCATTCTCGGGGTCGGAGATATCGCGGACATGAAGGATCAAATCTGCTTCCACCACTTCTTCCAGTGTCGCCCGGAATGCTGCTACCAGCGTCGTCGGCAGATCGGATACAAATCCGACCGTGTCTGACAAGATCACATCTGATCCGTCGGGCAATGAAAGCTCACGTAATGTCGGGTCCAGCGTCGCAAACAGCAGGTCCTTTGCAAGCACATCCGCATTCGTCAGTTGATTGAATAGTGTAGATTTACCGGCATTTGTATAGCCTACCAGGGCGACAATCGGCGTGGGAACACGCTTGCGTTTTGATCGATGCAGAAGGCGGGTCCGCTTAACTTTTTCAAGGTCCTTTTCCAACCGCAATATTCTTCTTTGCAATTGCCGGCGGTCTGCCTCGATCTGCGTTTCGCCGGGTCCCCCGGTCTTTCCAAGCCCGCCGCGCTGCCGCTCCAGGTGGGTCCATTGTCGTACCAATCTGCCCTTCTGGTAGTTCAATTGCGCAAGTTCGACCTGAAGACGACCTTCCTTTGTCCGGGCCCGTTCTCCAAAAATTTCCAGGATCAATCCGGTTCTGTCCAGCACCTTGCAATGCCAGGCTTTCTCCAGATTATGTTGCTGAACCGGGCTTAGCGGATGATCAACGATTGCCAGACCGACATTCTCGGCCTTCACGATCCCTGCAATCTCCTCAGTCTTGCCTTTGCCGAAAAGGGTCGATGCTCTCCTGCTTCTAAGCGAGATCACGCCATTTTCGACGACGTCCAGATTTATCGCATGTGCGAGACCGATCGCCTCCTGAAGTCTTGCATCAGCAGATCGCGCAATCGCTGTGCCAGAGGCATTTGCTACACTGGAACCTGTGTTGCCAGCACCTGACCTTACCGAGCTGAATTCAGGCACAAGCACCAGCGCGCGCTCCGGAGCGCCAGCATCTTCTGCATTCCACTGAAAACCGCTTTTCTTGTCAGGATCGTGTTCTGTCAACCAGAAGCCTCGCTGCCCCCGGAATCGCCCATGTTAACAGGTGCTGATGGCATGATGGTTGATATTGCATGCTTGTAGACAAGCTGCGCAATACCATCACGTTTCAACAATACACAAAAATTATCAAACCAGGTAACGACACCGTTCAGCTTGACACCATTGACCAGGAATATTGTCAGGGGAATTTTCTGTTTCCGTACCTGATTTAGAAACGCATCCTGCAAATTTTGAGACTTCTCACCCATCTTTTCTTATTGTCTCCGCTACGTGCCGCAGCCCCCGAAATCAGCTGGGCGTAAATTTTACTTTTTTGTCGTTTGATTATTGTGGTGATCTAATTTGCACAAACCTAGCGACCATTTTCTTGGGATTATTTCAGTATTAAGAGAATCAAATTAAAACACAACTGCTAGTGTCATATTCTTTCATCCATGACATTTTCAAATTGACTAGAAAAATTCAAGGCTTACCCGGAACATCTGCTCTACCTGCCTGACCCGTTCGTTAAGTGCGAGTATTACAATACGGTCTTTTTGTTTGATTATACAATCCCCCGTCGGCTGGATAACGGTATCGCCTTGGTAAATTGCGCCAATTCGTACCCCATCCGGCAATTCCAGTTCGCGCAACGGTATTCCGACCAGGGGGGAGGTATCAAGCGCCTCAGCTTCAATTATTTCTGCCGCACCGTTTTGCAGTGAATAAACGCCACGGATTCTGCCACGGCGCACATGCTGCAGAACTCTCGAGATCGTAACGGTGCGTGGATTGATATAATCATCAATACCCAGTGACTTGGTAAAGCTGTGATAGCCGGAATTGTTTAGCAATGTCAGATTGCTTTGGCAGCCCAATTTCTTTGCCAGTACCGCTGACAAGATATTAACCTGGTCATCATTGGTAATTGCCACCATCAGATCGGCGTTTCCGGCGCCAGCTTCGATAAGCAATTGCTCGTCAAGCGCGCTGCCATGCAAGACGACAGTCCGCTTTAACTGGTCGGCCATTTCAATGGCAGATTCCCGCGACTGCTCGATAACCTTTACTTTCGCATTCTGCATCCGTTCTTCGATGCTGTGAGCCAGGTAGCGCCCGATATTGCCGCCGCCGCCAATCACAATTCGGGACGCCTGCGGTTTCTCCTTGCCAAAAATTGAAAGCGTGCGATTAATTTGGCCTGTTGCAGCAATTACGTAAGCCAAATCACCGTTCAAGATTCGGTCGCTGGAACGCGGGGCGATCATCTTGTTGTCCCGCCAAATGCCGGTGACCGTAGCCTCAAGATCGGGGAATAGCTGCGAAAGCTGCGAAAGCGGTGTGTCTACCACGGGGCATTCGTCGTCACATTCGATGGCGACCATGGCGATCTTGTCGTCGGCAAACATGACAACGTCATGTGCACCCGGCAATGCAATGCGGCGCATGATTACCTCGCCTACCTCAACCTCCGGCGAAATAATAACGTCGATCGGCATGTGATCGCGCGAGAAAAGATTCTGCCAATGCGGCTGGCGATAGCTTTGAGCCCGCACCCGGGCGATTTTTGTCGGCACATTGAACAGTGAGTGTGCGACCTGACAGGCAACCATGTTGACTTCGTCATACAGGGTAACAGCGATAATCATGTCGGCCTGATCAGCCCCTGCCCTCATCAGCGTATCTGGATGAGCGCCATGGCCAACATGTCCGCGAACGTCGAGCTTGTCCTGAATGTTTTGTACCAGGCTTGGCGAGTTATCAATGACCGACACGTCATTGTTTTCCGCTGCCAATCGTTCGGCAATTCCGTAGCCGACTTGCCCTGCCCCGCAAATTACAATTTTCATTCAAGGCCCTTTCAGGCGATTTGCATTACGTGGACTGACTAATACGACTATACAGCTGGTTTTGCACCTTCGGATTTCTGTTTCTTTTCAAACAGGCCAAGCATTTTCAGCTTACGGTGAAGCGCGGAACGTTCCATACCAACGAATTCCGCAGTACGCGAGATGTTTCCGTCAAAACGACCAACCTGAGCGGTGAGATAATCCCGTTCGAAAGCTTCCCTGGCGTCCTTCAGCGGAAGTGAAAGAATATGTTCCCCACCCTCGCCATCGACACTGGGGAGCATTTCCCCAATCTCGGCGGGCAGCATGTCAGCAGTAATGACGCTACCGTCCTCTACGCGGGACAGGATCAACAGCCGCTCGATATTGTTGCGCAATTGCCGGATATTGCCTGGCCAGCTATGCGCTTGGATAACCGCCATCGCGTCCTCGCTGATGCTGCAGCCCTTGATACCAGTCTGACGTCCGATCTGTTCCACAAACGCATTGATCAGCAGTGGAATATCTTCGCGTCTTTCAGAGAGCGGCGGAACCCTGAGCGGCACAACCGCCAACCGGTGTAACAAATCCTCGCGGAACTCACCGGTTTCGATTTTTTCTTCAAGGTTGTGGGCAGTCGAGGACAGAATACGGACATCCACCTTTACCCGGTTCCCTCCCCCGACGCGTTCGAATTTTTGCTCGACCAGGACGCGAAGGATTTTCCCCTGCGTATCCTTAGGCATGTCCGCGACTTCCTCAATATAAAGCGTGCCGCCATGGGCCTCCTCAAGCGCGCCAACCTTTCGCCCGGAGCCATTTACTGCCTCGGTTCCGAACAATTCGATTTCCATACGCTCGGGCGTTATCGTCGCAGCATTCAGCGCCACGAATGGCCCATCCTTGCGTGTAGACAATTTATGGATTGTCCGTGCAACAAGCTCTTTACCCACGCCTGATGCCCCGATGATCATTATCCGACTGTTTGTTGGTGCAATACGTTCCAGGGTTTGGCGCAACTGGTTCATGGCAACCGAGTTACCGATCAAGTCCGGCATGTCAGTGCTTTTTTCCTGGAGTTCCTGCACCTGCTTGCGCAGTTCGGAAGCCTCAAGTGCTCTTGCCGCGATCAACAAGAGCCGGTCAGATTTAAACGGCTTCTCAATATAGTCATAGGCCCCGGACTTGATGGCCGATACCGCTGTCTCGATGTTACCGTGCCCTGATATCATCACGACTGGCAGTTCGGGGTGCTGGGCTTTGATCTCTGCCAGCAATTCGAGCCCATCCAGGCGTGAGCCCTGAAGCCAGATATCCAGGAACACCAATCTGGGGCGCCGCTCATTGATCGCCTCAAGGGCGCTATCAGCGTCGCCGGCAGTTCGGGTTTCATGACCCTCATCTTCCAAAATACCCGCAACCAACTCCCGAATATCAATTTCATCGTCGACGACCAAAATGTCCGATGCCATTTAGCTTAACTCCCGACCCCTTCGATTTCCGTTTTTGCCCCGGATTTTTCATTATCAACCGCCACATCGCCCTTCTTGTCTGTGTCGGCAATTTCTGTCGCTGCTGGAAGGTAAACCCGCACCATTGCGCCCTGTCCGCCTTTTGCTACCTGTGGTGCGTCTCTCAATTCAATGCGCCCGCCATGGTCCTCGAAAATCTTACGGACAATTGCAAGCCCAAGTCCGGTCCCCTTCTCCCTTGTTGTCATGTAGGGTTCCAGCAGCCGTTGTCTATTCTCGACCGGCAAGCCTTTACCGTTATCGATAAAATCTATCACAAATTGCCGGTCGCGGCGCTTTGCGCGGATTTTGATGAATCCCCTTTCATCGTCATTATATTCTTTAGCTTCAATAGCTTCCGCCGCGTTCTTAATTAGGTTTATGAAGGCTTGGGACATCAGTCTCTTGTCAAACGAACCCACCAGTGGTTTCGGCGGAAACTCCTGAACAAACTCAATGTCCGGCCAGGCGACTTTCTGTAGGAAAATAGATTCATTCAACGTTTCCAGAATGTCAGTTTCTTCCATTGCCGGCTTGGGCATGCGGGCAAAGGAGGAGAATTCGTCTACCATTCTGCCAATATCGCCGACCTGCCGGATGATCGTGTTCGTACACTGCTCAAACACTTCTTGATCTTCGGTGATGAATTTGCCAAATCTGCGGCGAATTCGCTCGGCAGACAACTGAATCGGCGTCAACGGGTTTTTTATTTCATGGGCGATACGACGGGCTACGTCCGACCAGGCAGAACTGCGCTGTGCCGAGACAAGATCGGTAATGTCATCGATCGTAATGACGTAGGAGTGCTGCGTATCTGTATCCGTCTCACGCTCCAGGGTTACCTGAACGTTCAAGACACGTTCCTGACCTTTCCGCCATAGCGAAACCTGATCGCGATATTCGTTGTCCTCCGAATCTCTTGCCTTCTCGAAAATGCTTCCAAGTTCGGGAACAAGATCACCAATTTGTTGGCCGGAGAAGTTGGAATTATCCAACATGTTTTCAGCAGCCTTGTTGAATATCGTGATCAGCCCGTCACCGTCTACACCAATGACGGTAGCGCTGACGCCGGACAATACCGCTTCGGTAAAGCGCGCCCGTTGATCGATGTCATCTTTTGCCTGAAGAATTTCATCGCGTTGATCACGAAGCTCGATGATCATCTTGTTGAATGTATCGCTCAAGCTCTTGAGATCGCCCTCGGTATGTTGAGTGCCGACCTGCGCAGCCAGATTGCCTTTCCTGACTTCATCTGATGCGGTAATCAACCTCCTGATGGGTGAGACAATTCTGTCGGCAACGCTGATCCCCATCCATATCGCAGACAAAAGAACAATCAGGCAGACGCCGATATACAGAACTGCGAATGCCAGCTGGAACGAAAGGCGATTGCTTTCCAAGCCCCGATATTCTGCGGTATTCGCCTCCATCAACCGCAATGCCTGGGTGACCTCCGGACGGAGCGCCATTATCGTATAAAGGTAAGCGTTCTGGATTTCCTGAAGCTTGAACATCGCGCCAATGAAATTTGTTTTGCCGGGTGGGATGCTGACCGGATCTCCGGAATCTGCTGCAACAAAAAATTCCTCTACGGCTCCGGGTAGCTGCAAATCTGTTTCGATATCAGCGGCAACAATCTGTGTACCATCCCGGCGTAGCAGTTTCGCTCCCAGAAAGCCCCTGCCCTTCGCCTGAATTGTGATCAGGTTTTTAAATCCATTGGGATCGAGCCTGTATAGCTGAAGCGCACGATCCAGTTCATAGGCAAGCGATATGGTGTTTCCCGTCAGGACGCGACGACTCTCATCCATATAAGCCCCGGCAATATCGATTGAACTGCCGACAATCTGACGCGTGCGTTGTTCAAACCACCGGTCCAGACCCAAATCCAGTGTAATGCTGGCGACCACCGCAACCAGAACGGCTGGCACTGCCGCAACTAGCGCAAACAATCCGACAATCCGAATATGTAATCTTGCTGCCGCGCGGCCTTTTCGCCGAGCATTCAACAGCATGGCAACCTCGCGGATAATCAAGGTAACCAGGATCAGCGCCAATACGCTGTTTATGGCGAGCGCAGTTACAACGACTTCATTGGTCGGTGCCAGCGGGGTTAACCCAATCAGGACAAGAAATGTCGCGGCGCCGGTGATCAACAACGCGATCACTGCCCCAAAACCCAACATGCGGGAAAAGTTTCTTCTTTCCTTCAACGAGGCAGAACCATCATCCTGCCTTTGAGGAGCCTTGTCAGACGCAACTGGGCCGATTTGTGATTCTGTTAGGCTCATCGCCTGTTACAGCTCCAGGTCTGGTGGGTACAGGAAAGTGGAATTAAACGCGCATTGCTGTGTCTTCGGTGCAACATTGCGCCCTGAATGTGGCATAAATGAAACAGTTATTCAATCAACCACATTAATTTGTCACTGATCTTTCAGCTCACCGCATTGTCCGGATTATCTGGATATCTAGCTCTCGGATTTTCTTGCGCAAGGTGTTGCGGTTCAAGCCAAGCAGCTCTGCAGCTTTTATCTGATTTCCGCGGGTTGCCGCCAGAGCAGAAGTAATCAGCGGCTGTTCAAGCTTTCGCAATATCCGGTGATACAGGCCCGGCGGCGGCATGCTGTCTCCGTATTCGGCAAAATATCCGGCCAGCCAGGTTTCGGTTGCGGCAGAAATATCGACAGGTGCCGCATCGATTGTATTGGCTGCGTCGTCGCCAAATGGTTCTGCACCTTGTAGTTCGTTGTCAACGATCTCTGCAGTAATCGTGTCCTGGGGATAAAGTGCGGTTAATCGGCGAATTAAGTTTTCCAGTTCACGAACATTTCCAGGCCAACGATAGCGTTTGAGTATGTCGGTGGCATCCTGCTCGAGGCGCTTTGCCGAGAGGCCGTCCTTTTCTGCCTGGGCAAGGAAATGCTGCACAAGATAGGGAATATCCTCTGATCGTTCTCGAAGTGGTGGCAGGCGCAGGGGAACGACATTCAATCGGTAATAAAGATCTTCTCGAAACAGTCCCTGGTTGATCAGTATTCTCAGATCCTTGTTGGTGGCGGCGACAATACGCACATCCGTCCGGATCGGGGTTCGTCCACCAACCGTCGTATACTCCCCTTGCTGCAACACTCGCAGCAGCCGGGTTTGCGCATCCATTGGCATGTCGCCAATTTCATCAAGGAATAATGTTCCTCCTTCTGCCTGCTCGAACCGTCCCGACGATCTGTGTTGCGCGCCGGTGAAGGCACCTTTCTCATGTCCGAAGAGTTCGGTTTCGATCAGGTCCTTCGGGATTGCAGCCATGTTGATGGCAACAAACGGTCCATTGCTGCGCTTGCCATAATCGTGCAAGGCACGCGCCACCAGCTCTTTGCCGGTGCCCGATTCACCGGTGATCATCAAGGTCAGGTCGGTTTGCATCAGCCTTGCCAGGACACGGTAGATTTCTTGCATGGCCGGCGACCGACCGACAAGCGGCATGCGGTCAGCATCCTCGTCCAAATCACCAGCATCAGCGACACGCTTTGGTTCAGACAAGGCCCGGCCGGCAATCGCGATCAGTTCCTGCAGATCGAACGGTTTGGGCAGATATTCGTAGGCCCCCTTCTCCGACGCCTTGATTGCCGTCATGAAGGTGTTTTGCGCGCTCATAACGACAATCGGCAAATCCGGGCGTAATCGCTTGATCCGAGGCAGCAAGTCGAAAGCGTTACCATCGGGCATGATGATATCGGTGATAACAAGATCGCCATCGCCTGATGACACCCAACGCCAAAGTGTGGCGATATTTGACGTGACGCGTACCTCATACCCTGCCCTAGACAGCGCCTGATTTAACACAGTGCGGATTGCGGTGTCATCGTCAGCGACAAGTACGAGCCCTTTGCTCATTCGACTTCATCCTGATGTTCAGTTTCAGTTTCGCCACGCCACGCCGGCAACAATATGCGGAAGATCGTTTTCCTGGGTTCAGACTCGCATTCGACGACACCACCGTGATCACCGACAATTTTGGCGACCAATGCCAGGCCGAGACCTGAGCCGTTGGGTTTGGACGTCACAAACGGATCGAACAGATGCGGTCGAATATCCTCATTGACACCGGATCCATTGTCACGCACGCAGAATTCCAAAGGCAGGGAAACGCGTTCTGCGGACCCAGGAACCGACAAGTGAATTCCCGGTCTGAAAGCCGTCGTTAAATGAATTTCGCCATCTGCACGTTTGGTGAGCGCTTCGGACGCATTCTTCACCAGGTTCAGAAATACCTGAATGAGCTGATCCCGGTTTCCGTAGACTGGTGGAAGCGAGGGATCATACTCCTCGGTGATCCGAATATTCCGGGCAAATCCGGATTTGGCCAGCGTTTTGACATGTTCGAGGACCGCGTGAATGTTGACCGGATCACGCTCGATTGGCCGCTGGTCGGAAAACACTTCCATGCGGTCAACAAGTTTTACGATTCGATCTGCCTCGTCGGTAATCAGGCGCGTCAGTTGCCGGTCTTGTTCATTTGCCGCCATTTCCAGAAGCTGTGCGGCGCCGCGAATGCCCGATAGCGGGTTTTTGATTTCATGCGCTAGCATCGCCGCCAACCCGGTAACCGTTCGTGCCGCACCTCGATGGGTCAGTTGTCGGTCAATCTTGTCGGCCATGCTACGCTGTTGAAACATCAACACCACGCAATCCTGCTGTTCCAGAAGCGGTGAGGCATAGGCGTCAACCACCTGTTCACGGCCGATGCGCGGAGAGGAAATGTCGACCTTGTATTCATTGATAGCTGTTCCGGAAGCTCGAACCTGATCGATCAGGCTGAGCACAGGGCTGCCAAACGGAATGAAATAATCAAGCATGTGCCGGGACATGAACGCGGCAGAGGATCCAAAAAACGCTTCTGCCGCCAAATTGGCATGGGCGACCCGACCCTCCCCGTCAACAACCAGGACAGGTTGCGGCAAGGAGTCCAGAACGGGATATTTGCCCTTGTCGGAATTTCTTCGCGTATTTTGCATCATCTGCGTCATGCTGCTTCCGAGATTTCATCAACCAGGCAACCAGCCAAGCGAAATGCTGAAATGACGCGGTCTGGTTCAATCGATGTCATGATTTCTTTACGCAGGCTGTCATTTGCCGGAGATGCGATACGCTCAAAATACCAGGAAAGATGTTTACGAGCCTGTTTGACACCAACTTCCTTGCCGTAGAAGGAGAGCATCATCTCGTAATGTTCGATCGCCACATCAGCGATATATTCGGGATCATCTATTCGGGCATCGGCTGGCAGGAAACCCGAGATCTTGCCGGGCAACCAGGGAGCACCATAGGCAGCTCGACCAATCATCACCCCATCAGCAGCGCATGCCTTGACCGCCGACGTTGCGGCGGCTCTGCCATCAATATCGCCATTTACGATGAGCGGAATTGATATTGCCTCACGAACCGCTTTGATGGCATCCCAATTCGCCCTGCCCTTGTAGAACTGACATCTTGTGCGGCCATGAACGGTTACCATGGCTATGCCCAGCCTTTCAGCCCGGTAAGCAAGTTCCGGTGCGTTGATAGACTGATCATCCCAACCCAAGCGCATTTTCAGCGTCACCGGGACATTGACTTCGCTGACTACGGCTTCAATCAGGCGCGTTGCGTGATCAAGGTCGCGCATCAGCGCCGAACCGGAATATCCCGACGTAACCCGTTTTGCCGGGCATCCCATATTGATGTCGATGATGTCCGCGCCGTTGCTGACGGCCATATTTGCCGCCAGCCTCATCCACTTCTCTTCACGTCCAGCCAATTGAACAATGTGATCAGCAGAACCGGACTTGCAAATCTTCATTTCCATCTCGGTCTGGCCACAGACCAGAGCTTCACTGGCGACCATTTCGCTGACCACTGCACCGGCACCAAATCGCCATGCCAGATTTCGAAACGGCACGTCGGTTACGCCGGACATGGGAGCAAGAAACGTTTTGTTGCGAATCTGCCGTGTTCCGATATTCAGAGGTTCGCTAAATTCCATTGGCCTTCAATTACTGCGAATTTGGCACTTTGATCAAAAAATAGGCAATTTTGCCTATTGCCTGTAAACTAACCATTATTTGCTGCGATGCACAAGTGGCAATTTGTGGTCAAATCTGCGAATTTCAATCGTTTCAAGGAGTGCAGCTTGCAAAAATGTGTTGCCATAATTGTCGCAGCAGGTCGCGGTCATCGAATGGGCTCATCTGACGAAGGACCAAAGCAATATCGAAAACTCGGTTCGCAGGCAGTTTTGAATCGTACCATCTCGCAATTCATCAACCACAAGGACGTTGACCTCGTCTTGCCGGTGATTCACGCAGATGACCTGGAATTGTTCAACAGTTCTGTTCTACCGCACAAGAAGCTTATGGACCCGGTCATTGGCGCCGCAACACGGCAGGCAAGCGGGTTCTGTGGCCTGAAGGCTCTGGAAAAATTGGCACCAGGTATTGTGCTGATACATGACGGGGTTCGCCCTTTTGTTGCCGCCGAGACAATAAGCGACGTTATCAATTCGACTGAACCGGGCATCTGCACGTTACCTGCGCACCCGGTTTCCGACACTTTGAAACATGTCGACGAACAAGGATTTATCGACGGCACCGTCAGCCGCGACTCCTTGTTCAGTGCCCAAACACCGCAGGGTTTTGTTTACGAAGAGATCCTTGCTGCCCATCGTCAGGCTGATGGCGATGAAGATACAGAATATACCGATGACGCCCAGATCGCTGAAGCTGTCGGTTTAAAGGTTCGTATCGTACCGTCGCCGGCGACCAACACAAAGATTACCACACAGGAAGATCTGGAGGCAGCGAGTTTGCGATATCAGGCAGCAGATACACGCACCGGCATCGGCTATGACGTGCATCGTCTTGTCAACGGAAACTCTGTTACGCTTTGCGGCGTGGAGATCCCGCATACTCATTCACTTGACGGGCATTCTGATGCTGATGTGGGGTTGCATTCCTTGACGGATGCACTGCTCGGAACGATTGCCGACGGCGATATTGGAAGCCACTTTCCGCCTAGCGACGACGTGTGGAAAGACGCCTCATCGGATCGATTTCTGGAACACGCTATAAGCCTCGTTCGTGGGCGTGGCGGAACTATAACGCATCTCGACGTAACGCTGATATGCGAAGCGCCAAAAATTGGTCCCCATCGTGACGAAATGCGAAAAACCATTTCAGAGATAACCGGGGTGAATGTTTCCCGTGTCTCGGTAAAAGCAACGACCAATGAACGCATTGGATTCATTGGCAGGCAGGAGGGCATCGCGGCCATGGCCACGGCGACCGTTTCCTTTGGTGCGATGGAATTGGAGGAATAGAATGGAAATTGATCCTGAACTCCCGGTGATTGCAAATGCCGTCTTGGAACATTTTCGAGAAGAAGGTTTTCTCGTTGCCACGGCGGAATCCTGCACCGGTGGCCTCGTCAGCGCGTTGCTTACTTCAATTCCCGGATCGTCCGACGTCGTGGATCGTGGATTCGTGACCTATTCAAATGACGCCAAGATGGAACTCTTGGGCGTATCTAAAGACAGCCTTGGCGAATTTGGTGCAGTTTCCGTCCAGGTTGCAGCCGAGATGGCCCGCGGTGCCATCGAAAATTCAAAGGCAGATGCCGCAGTTTCCATTACCGGAATAGCCGGACCGGGCGGTGGCGGCGAGGATAAACCGGTCGGTTTGGTATTCATAGCTGTCGCCAGGCGAATTGACGAAGGTTCATTTGTCGAGGAGTTTCGATTTTCGGACATGTCCAGAGACCAAGTCCGCAATGAATCAGCAAAAATGGCGCTTGAAATGCTGCTAGCTTACGGCATCGACGAAGATGAAAACGGTGAATTGTGAGATCACGTTTTAACGAAACCAGGCAATTCCGGTTTCAATTTCACTGATTCTGTGGTGTACTTTCCGCAGGGGTTCCAAAGGGTGTATGCCAGTTCATGTAAGGAGCGTGGCCGGCACCGCATTCTCTAGGAGATTGAAATGTTGAAATCATTAAAAATGGCAGCACTGATGCTGGGTATTGCTGCAGTTATCGCGATAGGAGCCTACAAACCCGCAGAAGCAACCCACAAGACCTGGCATGTAATTGGTGCTGGTGCATTGGGATTTGCTCTGGGCGCAGGTATTGCCAATGCGAATCGTGGCTATTATCGGGGTACAACTTATCCCGCGGCTGGCGCCTATGCACCGCCGGTATATCAGCCGACCTGTTATTGGGAAAGACGGCAGTTTTACGATGCCTATCGCGGCGTATATTGGAAACGCGTACAGGTCTGCAGCTAAAGCACTCGAAGAAAAACGAAAAGGGCAGGATTTTTTCCTGCCTTTTTTTGTTGCCCACTTGAACGGGCAAAATCCATAACTACATGTGTAGGGTAAGGACTGAACCACCTTGCATTCTTCAGACCTCCAAAAAGAAAAGCCCGGTATGTTTAGCCGGGTTTTCTTTTGTCCGGATTTGACTTCTTAGGCATAGACGGTGTCTGCCCGTTCCTTGAATGCGGTTGTAAATCGCTTGAACGCCGTGTCAAACATCGACCCCATCAACAGACCCAATGTCCTGCTCTTGAATGAATAGTCGATGTGAAAATCAACATCGCACTCATTCGATCCGACTTCCAGGAACTTCCAGCGATTGTCGAGATGGTGGAATGGGCCATCGATATATTTTACATCGATAATCAGATCGTCCGGATTGAGCATGACCTGGGTCGTGAATGACTGTTTGATCGCCTTGTACCCGACTCCCATGCGAGCAACGAGGACTTCACGTCCTTCGCGTTCTCTGCGCGATTGTACGGTCAGGCTCTCGCAAAGTGGCAAGAACTCGGGATAGCGCTCGACATCCGCAACAAGGTCGAACATCTGGCGCGCGGAATGGTAAACCCGCTCGGTTTTTGAATAACTCGCCAAGAAATCAGTTCACGGCAAGCTTGCTGTCGCGGGCGCTTTTCAGTCGCGCAAAATCTTCGCCTGCATGGTGCGATGAGCGCGTGAGCGGGCTGGATGATACGAGCATGAAGCCTTTTGTGTAGGCAATCGTTTCATAGGATTTGAATTCCTCCGGCGTAACAAAATATTTCACCGGGTGATGTTTGCGCGTCGGCTGCAGATATTGGCCGATAGTCAGGAAATCGACATCAGCGCTGCGCAAATCATCCATCAGCTGCAGAACCTCGTTTCGTGTTTCACCCAAACCAACCATGATGCCTGATTTTGTGAACATGGAGGGATCAATTTCCTTCACCTGCTGGAGCAGCCTGATCGAATGGAAATACCGTGCGCCAGGACGGACCGTCAGATAGTTGGACGGCACGGTTTCGAGATTGTGGTTGAAGACGTCGGGCTTCGCGGCAACCACCGCTTCCAGGGCGCCCGGCTTCCTGAGAAAGTCAGGCGTCAGGATCTCAATCGTGGTTTCGGGCGACCGTTCACGGATCGCTGAAATCGTCTCGACAAAATGCTGAGCACCGCCATCGTCCAGGTCGTCGCGATCGACGGAAGTAATCACAACATGCTTCAGACCAAGTTTGGCGACCGCGATGGCGACATTCTCAGGTTCACTTTTGTCGAGCGGGTTCGGGATTCCGGTGCGCACATTGCAAAAAGCGCAAGCGCGTGTGCAGGTATCGCCCATGATCATCATGGTCGCGTGTTTCTGTGACCAGCATTCGCCAATATTCGGACAACCAGCCTCTTCACAAACGGTTACGAGATTGTTTTCCTTGACGATCTGCCGGGTCTCTTCATAGACAGGTGACCCCCCTGCCCTGACGCGTATCCAGGACGGTTTGCGGAGCACCTCGGAATCCGGCCGATGGGCTTTTTCGGGGTGGCGTGGCCTGTTTTTTGTCGTGTCGAGTACCGTGACCATGTCGTTTGCCTTTTCCGCTAGTCTCGCGGATCATCCTTTGCATGATAAATAGGGCTGTCGCCGGAAGAGTGTTGATTTCGTTGCATTGATCCCTGCTGCGATCTGCCGAAAAACCACAGAATTAATATGGCGCCAAATGTAGCGACTACAAGATTACCGAGAAACCCGTAAAAGGAGATGCCCAATAATCCGGCAAGCGTTCCGCCAACAAACGATCCGGCAATTCCCACCAGAATGTTTGTCAGAAGGCCATGATCCCGGTTCATGGCGCGTTCGGCAATCCAGCCTGCCAATGCACCTATGATTAGCAGGCCGAAAAAGCCGACACCCGGCATTCCCAATATGCCATATGTCTCATTCATGACCCTGGTCCTGTCCAAAACAATCCCGGCTCAAACCTTATGCAATTAGTCGCGCGACAAATACCACGACCACTGCGCCAATGACCGAGGTGATGATCTGGTTCGCGAGCGGATTTCCGGTAGCGATCTTCAGCCCGATGGCATTCAGCAAGATGCCGCCGACAAACGCACCAATGACACCGATGATCAGGTAATAGAACAGGCCGCCGCCACCGACCACAAAACTCGCGATAAAGCCGGAAACCAGGCCGACCAGCAAAAATACGATTAGCGCTTTGGCATCCATATCAATCTTCCGATCCTGTGTTATTGGATGTCATTTTTTGACATCTTTCTGATTTTTCGAGGCAAAATACCCACCGGCCAATGCAGCTGGAACCGCCACGATTATGTGGATTACCAAATTGCCACCCAGCAAGACTTGCATAATCACCGCGATGATGACACCGAATATGATCGCAAAAATTATCTGCCGTAGGGGCATAAGCTATCCTTTTCCTTGGAGATCAGGCATTCAAGACCCTGCCATAGGCATCCAGCACACTTTCCTTCATCATCTCCGACAAAGTCGGGTGTGGGAAGATCGTGTGCATCAATTCCTCTTCTGTCGTTTCGAGGTTCATCGCGACCACAAAACCCTGGATTAGTTCAGTGACCTCCGCGCCTACCATGTGTGCGCCCAGCAATTCGCCGGTCTTCTTGTTGAAGATGGTCTTGATCATGCCCTGGTCTTCGCCAAGTGCAATCGCCTTGCCGTTCGCACCAAATGAGAAACGCCCAACACGGATTTCAATACCTGCATCCTTGGCAGCAGCTTCGGTCAGGCCGACAGAGGCAACCTGCGGGTGACAATAGGTACAACCGGGAATCTTGTTCTTGTCGGTTGGATGAACACCCGGAAGGCCTGCGATTTTCTCAACGCAGACCACGCCTTCATGTTCGGCCTTGTGCGCCAGCATTGGCGGCCCGGCGACATCGCCAATTGCATATATTCCGGGCACATTTGTCTTCCCGTAGCCATCAATGACAATACAGCCGCGGTCTGTTTTCACGCCGACTTTCTCCAGGCCCAGATTTTCAATATTTCCCTGGACGCCAACTGCGGAGATCAGTTTCTCGGCTTCAAGTTTTTCGGTCTTGCCGCCCTTGAGTTCAACATGGGCGACTATGCCACTGGCGGTTTTTTCAACCTTCGAGACCTTGGCTTCTGTATGAATTTTCAAACCGGCCTTTTCCAGTTGTTTGCGGGCAAGGCCGGAAATCTCGGCGTCTTCTACCGGCATGATGGTCGGCATTAATTCAATGACCGTCACGTCAACGCCCATGGCATTGTAGAAACTGGCAAATTCAATGCCGATCGCACCTGAACCCATGACCACCATGGTTTTTGGCATGGTTTTCGGAACCATTGCTTCGAAATAGGTCCAAATCTTATCACCATCCGGTTCAATACCCGGAAGTACGCGCGGGCGGGCGCCGGTGGCAACGATTATATGCTTGGCCTGATAGGTGCCCTCACCCAAAGTACCCTTGGGGATCGGATGTTGGGGTTCCATCGGTTTCTTCTTGGTTTTCGAGACTTTGATTTCACCGGGTTTTGTGATCTCCGCCTCGCCCCAGATGACATCGACCTTATTCTTCTTCATGAGGAAGCCGACCCCGCCATTGAGCCGGGCTGACACACCTCGCGAGCGGTCAACGACCGCTTTCACGTCAGCAGAGATCTTGCCTTCAATCGACAGGCCATAGGATTTGGCATTTTCACTGTAATGCATGATCTCGGCCGAGCGAAGCAGGGCTTTTGTCGGAATACATCCCCAATTCAGGCATATTCCGCCAAGATGTTCGCGCTCTACGATTGCCGTCTTCAGTCCGAGCTGCGCGGACCGAATTGCAGTTACATATCCGCCCGGACCCGAGCCAATTATGATAACATCATAGGAATTCGCCATTTATGTCTCCTGGTCTCGATTCCTTGCGATTATTTCTCTCAATCGAAGTCATGGTTTAATTTGTGTTACCTGCCGGCTGCTTTGGTTTACCTAACGTAATCACACTGTTAACCGTAATCTTGGAACGCCTTTCATTGGTCAAATTCGAGCGGTAAATCCTCAAGAATCCTTAACCTAAATGAGTCATGTGTGGGATCATGGAACGATTATCCTCACTAATGTCCATCCCGGCTATCCTTGACCTCCCCTGGTATGTCGGTGAACTTGGTCTTGTATTGGCTGCGCTTGCACTCTTCAGCTCGGTATGGTCAATGCTGTCTTTGCGTTTTGCAGCTGCCATTGTTCGGCTTGCATTCGTATTTGTCCTGCTCATCATATTGACTCAAAATGGGCCTGATATCGTTTGGTTCATGAATCGGGTCGGACAGGCCATTACCAACTAGTTTGATAAACTGATTGGTCAGACAGTTTGCGCTAAATCCCGTGTTGCCCAGTGGAGGCCACCTTGCCATTGCCAAATCCGGACACGCTGCTTTCGCTATTCTCGCTTGAGGCGATTTTGGCATTGCCTTGGTATGTCGGCATTCCGGGGCTGATGGTTGTCGCAATATTTGTCTGGTCGGCCTTTCGTGCGCTCCTTTCGCTTCGTATTTTCAAGGTCATCACCAATCTGGTAATGGCGGCAGTCATGTTCATTATTCTGAGCCAGGGCGGCAATGCACTTGTCCAGATGATTGGTGCTCCGCCACCGCCGGCCACGTGAGATTGAACTTACGCGTTCAACATCGAAAAAATTTCATCCTTCAGGTGCAACCGCTTTTTCCGCATGTCCTCGAGATGCAGGTCATCGGTTGGTTCTATGTCGGTTTCTGCGCGATGCACGGCGCGATTGATCTCGTGATACTCGTCGAACAATTTCAGAAAATGCGCGTTTGACGATTTCAGATCATGAATTTTGTCCTTGAACTCGGGAAACTCTTCAGCAAGTTCGTGCGGTACATGGGACATTCAGGTCACTCCAAATCTTCATTTTCATCCTGCTGAAATTTCTTGATCGCTGGCCTCTAACGCCATGACAGAGATCAACAAGGTAAAATTCAAACCAACATGCTCATCGGGTTTTGGATATAGCGTTTGAACGCCTGCAGGAGTTCCGCTCCCAATGCACCGTCGACCGCACGATGATCAGTTGAAAGCGTCACGGTCATTACCGTTGCGATGCTCACCGCGCCGTCCCTGACCACAGGCCTTTGTTCACCGGCACCGACCGCCAGAATTGTTGCATGGGGCGGATTGACCACCGCTGCAAAATCACGGACGCCCATCATGCCCATATTGGAAACCGCCGTGGTTCCGCCCTGGTACTCTTCCGGCTTCAGCTTGCGTTCCTTGGCGCGCTTGCCGTAATCCTTCATTTCATTGGAAATTGTCGAAAGCGATTTTTGATCGGCCTTCCGGATGATCGGGGTAATCAGGCCACCGGGAATGGAGACCGCCACACCAACATCGGAGTGCTTGTGCTTGACCATGGCTTCGTCCGTCCAGGACACATTGGCATCGGGCACGTCATGCAGCGCCAGCGCAAGGGCCTTGATCACCATGTCATTGACCGACAATTTGTAGGATGGCGCGCCATCGACTTCCGGCGCAGCGCCGTTCAGCTGCGCACGCAATGCCAGGAGATCATCGAGCTGGCAATCAACTGAAACATAGAAATGCGGAATGGTCTGTTTGGATTCCTGCAGGCGCTTGGCAATTGTCTTGCGCATGCCGTCATGCTTGACGAGTTCGTAGGAACCCTCTTCAAACAGGCTGAGCACCTGATCATCGCTCATGCCGGTCGGAGCCGAAGCTGCGGCCGCCGGCGCAGGTGCAGCCGCCGCGGCTGCACCACCTGTGGCAACTGCCGCCTCTACATCCCGTTTCACGACCCTGCCATGCGGTCCGGAACCGGTTATTTTAGCAATATCAAGCCCTGCTTCCTTCGCCAGGCGTCGGGCGAGTGGTGAGGAGAATACACGTTCGCCGGTGGCCGCGACCGGTGCGGCTGGTGCTGGAGCCGGACTTGCGGCGGGCGGTGCTTCTGCCGGTGGCGGGGTCGGAGCTGCAGGTGCTGCCGTTTCTGCCGCAGCCGGCGCAGGCGCTGCAGCGCCATTTCCACCGGCTTTCGCAGCTTCAGCAACATCCTCGCCATCTTCGGCGAGCACGGCGATCAGTGCATTGACCTTCACGCCTTCCGTACCTTCGGGAACTACAATCTTCGCAACGGTTCCCTCGTCAACGGCTTCAACCTCCATCGTTGCCTTGTCGGTTTCGATCTCGGCAATGACATCGCCTGAAGATACTGAATCGCCTTCCTTGACCAGCCATTTTGCGAGGTTGCCCTCTTCCATGGTCGGTGACAGCGCCGGCATCGTGATGTTGATCGGCATTCATTCAACTCCCGTTTTCTTCAGCATACAGACCGTCATTTTCGACGATGCGTGCCGTAATGTGTATTTTTCCGTCATCAGCAGGTAGTTGGGAGGCCAGTTTCGTAATCAATTTGGCTTCCGCAACTGCTTTGACTATCGCCTCCTCCGGCGTCAATGACCGGTTACTCAACAGCTCAAGCGCGTCTTGTGAAATCTCGATGACGCTCTTTCGCGCATCAATTTGAACTGATCCAGAAAACTGGTCATATCGAACGGTTCTCAGATCAAGGCGTTCAATTGGCACGATGTTTAATCCCGATAGGTTACAGCCTTTACCGCTTCGACTATTTCAGCCGCACTTGGCAGCGCCAGTTTCTCCAGATTTGCCGCATAGGGCATCGGCACATCCTTGCCGCAGATCGTGGTAACCGGTGCATCGAGATAATCAAACGCACGCTGGGTAACCTGACTTGCGATATGATCGCCAACCGAATTCTGTGGGAAACCTTCTTCAACCGTTACGAGCCGGCCGGTTTTCCTGACGGAATTCAACACGGTGTCGTAATCCATCGGCCTGATGGTTCTGAGATCAATAAGCTCGACATCGATTCCCATGCCGACAAGTTCCTCCGTCGCGGCTATCGCATAGGTCATGCCGATACCAAAGGAAACGATTGTCACGTCATTGCCTGAGCGGTGGATTCGTGCCTTTCCGATCGGAAGCACAAAATCATCCAGCTTCGGTACGTCGAATGTCTGGCCGTACAGGATTTCGTTTTCCAGGAAGATGACCGGGTTTGGATCGCGGATGGCCGCTTTCAGCAGGCCCTTAGCGTCCGAAGCATTGTACGGCACAATCACTTTCAGTCCCGGAACATGGCTGTACCAGGATGCATAGCATTGCGAGTGCTGCGCTGCCACGCGCGCTGCGGCACCATTCGGGCCGCGGAACACGATCGGCGCGCCCATCTGCCCGCCGGACATATAAAGTGTCTTGGCCGCGGAGTTGATGATCTGATCCATCGCCTGCATCGCGAAATTAAAGGTCATGAATTCCACGATCGGCTGCAGGCCGGCCATGGCTGCGCCAACACCGATCCCCGCAAAACCGTGCTCGGTAATCGGGGTATCGACGACGCGTCGCGCGCCGAATTCATCCAGAAGCCCTTGTGTCACCTTGTAGGCACCCTGATATTCGGCGACTTCTTCACCCATGACAAAGACATTGTCATTCGTGCGCATTTCTTCGGCCATGGCATCGCGTAAGGCTTCACGAGCGGTGGTTGGCACCATCTCGGTTCCAGCGGGAATATCGGGGTCGGACGCTACTTCCTGCTTGATCTCTGCCGGAGCCGCTGCTACCGGCGCGGGAGCCTCGGCAGGCGCTTCGGCTGCAGGTACAGGCGCAGGAGCCGCTGAAGCCGTGCCGATATCTGCGGCAGTTTCGCCATCGGCCAGCAACACTGCGATTGGCGTGTTGACTTTGACGCCCTCGGTGCCGGCTTCGATCAAAATCTTCCCGATTTTGCCTTCATCAACCGCCTCGACCTCCATTGTGGCCTTGTCGGTTTCGATTTCGGCAATCACGTCGCCGGAAGCGACATCATCACCTTCATTGACCAACCATTTTGCAAGATTGCCCTCCTCCATGGTCGGTGAAAGTGCGGGCATGAGAATTTCTACTGGCATGACGTTCTCCTCCTGCCCTATTTCAAAATATCCGTGTAGAGCTCGGACGGATCCGGCTCTGGATCATTTTGCGCAAATTCGGCCGATTTGCTGACGATATCGCGAATTTCCTTGTCGATAGCCTTCAGCTCGTCCTCGGTTGCCCATTCTTTCTCGGTAAGTCGCGCCTTTACCTGCTCTATCGGATCGGATTCAGAACGCATTTTCTGAACCTCGTCCTTTGAACGGTATTTGGCCGGGTCAGACATTGAATGCCCGCGATAGCGATAGGTTTGCATCTCGAGAATGATCGGGCCCTCTCCTTTCCGGCACCATTTGGCAGCATAGTCAGCGGCGGCATTTACCGCGCGAACATCCATTCCATCGACCTGCATGCCTGGAATGTTGAAGGAGGCGCCACGCTGTGAAAAATCGGTCTGCGCCGAAGCACGCGCGACGGAAGTTCCCATGGCATAACGGTTGTTTTCGATCACATAGATAACCGGAAGCTTCCAAAGCTCGGCCATGTTGAAACTTTCATAAACCTGGCCCTGGTTTGCAGCACCATCACCAAAATAGGTGACGCTGACTTTGCCATTGTCCCGGTACTTATTGGCAAATGCCAGACCGGTACCGAGCGAAACCTGCGCTCCGACAATGCCGTGGCCGCCGTAGAAGTCCTCTTCCTTGGAGAACATGTGCATCGAGCCACCCTTGCCGCGGGAATATCCGCCACGCCGGCCTGTCAGTTCCGCCATTACGCCATTTGGATCCATGCCCTTGGCCAGCATATGGCCGTGATCGCGATATCCGGTGATAACCTGGTCACCTTCGGTCAATGCCATCTGCACGCCGGTGACCACGGCTTCCTGACCGATGTAAAGGTGACAGAAGCCGCCGATAAAGCCCATGCCATAGAGTTGGCCGGCCTTTTCCTCAAATCTGCGTATCAACAGCATTTCCCGGTAGGCTTCCAGCTCCTGCTCCTTGGCAAAGTTTGCGGGTTTCGGTGCCTTGACCGCTGTAGGTAGCGCGGATGCCGCGGATTTACGTGACGTCGCGCTGTCAGACTTCTTGGGCCTGGTAGCCATTTATCCCCTCCCGGTGGATCTAATTCATCCAATCCGTTGACGGTAAGGATGAATTTCGTTGGCGGCATTGCTATTTGCCGATTTTCAAGAATGATGCCTGTCTGCTTACTAATTCTGCTATTACATTATCGCATAGTTTCGATATGACAATTGCAATTTGCGCATGGCTAGCATTCGCTAATCGTCTAATTAAACAGGAATTTTCTTGTATTAACGGGATTTGAGTTAATTTATTGAATTCTACTATTCTGCGCCTGCGGAAGGCGTCTTCAAAATTGCAATTTCATCAGGCGCCAGCAGGTTGAGCGTATTGCGCGCCACTTCGTCGAGCATGTCTCTTTCAAGTGTGCCGTCATGCAATAGCAGCACCCGCGCTTCAAGTTTTACGCGTTCGGAGGTCAATGCGGCCAGTTCAAACTCGAGATGGCGCGTTTCATCGGCCAACCTGGCAAGCGATTGTGTGCCGTAACGGCCATTCATTGCGTGATAGATAAAATAGGAAAGCAAAAGTGCGCAGAATGCTGGAACAGCATAGCTGGACCACTTGCTGTTCCGTTTTTGGCGGGTTGACAAGTCTCAAGACCCCTACTCATTACTAGTACGAACATAATGAACAAGGTTGCTTAACGTCGGGTTTATGAATGCTGAAAATCGCGTTGCTAACTAACATTCGACGCTCAGTTCCCAGACCAAGTCAGCCATCTGCCGTGAAAGTCTGTGTGCCCCAGTAATTTGTCCAGGTCGCCCGGCCACGCTCTCAGACGGATTTCCGCGCTATTGCCTGCCGCCTCAACCGATAGCCAGGCAATTGGCGAAGTTTCGTCAGCCTGCTTCCCGGCTTTTTCAATCAGCTTTTGACATTGATCCTGAATATGTTTGGCGAAGTACTGCCAGGCAATAGAATGAAAGATCACATGAACAAATCCTTGCTGCCTTTCCACAAGCCTTTGCTGCAACCACTCGCTGGCATCGCAGGAGACAACCAGCGCTTGAAGGTTCATGGATTGCCCGATCTGAACGGCGTGGTTCAAACGTTCATGTCGAGTAATCTGATCCGGCCAGATATAGGAGCGCAGCCGGTTCATATCGTCTTCGGAATTGATATCCAGCGGGTTCAGATCACAACCAGATCGATCCGCAATCTTTATTTCGGTGATTTCAGGAGTTCTCCCCCTAAGTTCGGGTGAGAGAATGACCCGAGAACCGAGATTGCCAGAATGTTTCGATCCAAACTCATATCGATACTGGTCGCAAAGCAGGTTTAGGCCGGCGCTTGCGCCAATCTCAGACAGAATGAGCGGCAGTTCAAACCTGCGTCCTATTTCCATCAGTCCGGCATAGATTGCAGATGAACGCCTAATTTCATTTGTCTGCGGCGCGAACTGCAGCCGGTCAATGATGTGCTCGCTGTGAACATCCATGCTGGAAGCGAGCACTGTCCAGAACAGGTCATCATCTGAAGGGGCTGAATTGGGTGGATAAACACGCGCAAGGTTTTCGTCGGCACCGGTAATGACCAGGGCATGAAGAGCGCCGGCCAATCTCATGGCAAGCACATCGCCCTTGTTGGATGCATCGCCCTGCCAGGTGAGAACCGCTTCACCGACGACGCTGTCTCGCGACAGGCGCGAAGCGATGACATGGCAAAGCCGGGCGGTGAAGTCAGAGCCTAGCGCCCGACAGGAATCCCCTGTCTCCTGGAACGCTTCTCGTATCTCGCCTTCGTGCAATCGGTTCCTGCCGCAGGTCAGACAGCTTTGAGAATGCTGGTACCGGCATATTTGGCGACCGGTCCAAGCTCTTCCTCGATACGGATCAACTGATTGTATTTTGCCAGCCGGTCTGAGCGCGCCAGCGAGCCGGTCTTGATCTGTCCGCAATTTGTAGCGACTGCCAAATCGGCAATGGTGGCATCTTCGGTTTCTCCGGAACGGTGCGACATTACTGATGTATAGCCAGCCCTGTGCGCTGTCTCGACGGCATCCAGCGTCTCGGAAAGCGTTCCGATCTGGTTGACCTTCACCAGGATCGAATTGGCAACACCCATGGCAATGCCGTCACGCAAACGCTGTGAATTGGTCACGAACAGGTCGTCACCAACCAGCTGGCATTTATTGCCGGCAAGTTCTGTCAGTATCTTCCAGCCTTCCCAATCATCCTCGGACATGCCGTCCTCGATGGAAATGATCGGATATTGGTCGACCAGCGAAGCCAGATACTCTGCCTGCTCCTGTCCATCCCGGGTCTTGCCTTCACCCTCATAGACATATTTTCCGTCATGGCAGAATTCGGTTGCTGCGCAATCGAGCGCGATTGCCATTTCGGTTCCCGGCTTGAAACCGGCATTTTCAATCGATGTCATGATGAAATCCAGCGCCGCGATGGCACTTTTCAGGTTTGGCGCAAACCCACCTTCATCGCCCACGCTGGTGTTTTCACCAGCCTTTGAAAGGTTTTTCTTCAGCGTATGGAAGGTTTCTGCCCCCATGCGAACCGCTTCCAGGAGAGATGACGCGCCGATCGGCATGATCATGAATTCCTGAAAATCAATCGGATTATCGGCATGGGCACCGCCGTTGATGATGTTCATCATCGGAACAGGAAGCACATGCGCACCCGCGCCGCCAACATAACGATACAGTGGAAGACCGGCGGCTTCGGAAGCCGCTTTAGCGACAGCTAATGAGGCGCCCAAAATAGCGTTTGCACCAAGACGACCTTTGTTGGGCGTGCCATCCAGATCGATCATGGCCTGGTCAATGGCGAGCTGATTTTCTGCTTCCATGCCGCCAATTGTTTCAAGGATTTCTCCGTTGACCGCCGAAACCGCCTTCTGAACACCTTTGCCGAGATAGCGCTCGCCACCGTCACGCAATTCTACGGCTTCATGTGCACCGGTCGAGGCTCCGGACGGCACGGCCGCACGGCCCATCGAGCCGTCTTCGAGCACAACATCGACTTCCACGGTGGGGTTGCCGCGTGAATCAAGAATTTCGCGCGCGGTTACGTCAATAATAGCAGTCATGAATTAGGTCCTGAATATTTGATGAAGTGATTTGGGTGGTTCTAGCCTCGACACGTGACAGAAGCAATAAACCGACCAAAGGTAAGTTTTCAAGTTGTGACAACAACACCAAACCGCGGTTATTTCTTCACGACACTATCAATGGCGATCAGTTGTTCCAGAAGCGATTTCATTTCATGCAATGGAACCATGTTTGGTCCGTCGGAAGGCGCGTTGTCAGGGTCCTGGTGGGTTTCAATGAAGACGCCTGCGATACCAGTTGCGACGGCAGCCCGTGATAGATAGGGCACCATCGTCCTGTCACCGCCTGTCGAAGCCCCCTGCCCTCCCGGACTTTGGACCGAATGGGTAGCATCGAAGATTACCGGCGCACCTGTCCTGGCCATGATCGGTAGCGAACGCATGTCGGAAACAAGCGTGTTGTAGCCAAATGATGCTCCGCGCTCGGTCAATAACACTTTTGGATTGCCGGTCTCGGTCACTTTCGAAACGACATTGGTCATGTCCCAGGGCGCCAGAAACTGACCCTTCTTGATGTTGATTACCGAGCCGGTCTTGGCCGCAGCCACCAGCAGATCGGTCTGCCTGCACAAGAAAGCCGGGATTTGAAGTATATCCACATGCGGCGCGACTTGCGCGCACTGTTCTGCTGAGTGGACGTCAGTCAGTATAGGAAGCTGAAACTCGCTGCGCAGATCATCAAAGATCGGCATGGCAGCCTCCAGGCCAGCGCCCCTCTTGCCGGAGAGGCTGGTCCGGTTGGCCTTGTCGTAGCTGGTCTTGTAGACGAACCCGATCCCGAGTTGGTTGCAAATCTCCTTCAGCCCGCCGGCCATATCAAAGGCATGCTGACGGGTCTCGAGCTGGCACGGGCCGGCGATCAGCGATAACGGCAGATTATTGCCAATACCGACACCTCCCGCTTTTACAATACTGTCTGGATTAGTCATTTACCGGCCTCGAAGGCAAAGATTGCACCCTGTCCGGGCGCAGGATCAACAATCAAACGATTGCTGATTACATGAAAATTGATCTCGTTCTTTTCAAACCATTCGCCCGTCTTGTCCAGGTTTCTGACGCCAAACACAATCGCACGGCCGATCAATCCGCGCTCCGGCTGGTCGATGTCGGCACCAAACCACGCTTTCATCCCGACCGGCGAGTGAACGGCAATATTGACATTTGCACTTTGCAATTCAATCCCAAAGGAATGGGCGTTTTGGTCCCTCTGCCCAATGACCTCCTGCAGCAAATACTGAAAGTCGGAGGGATTGACCTCGCTCAGCACTATTTCACGTATCGATTTCACACCATTCTTGTGACGCTGGAGTTTTTTCAGGTCAAAGTCAGCCAGGTTTTCCCGCTGGCAAGCCAGGTAAAAGAAGTCGGGCGAACGCAAATCTCCGGCAGCAGACATGGAAAAGGCAGCTGTCTGGGTAGCGCCTTTACTGTCCAAAATCTCCCGCTTGAAATTTACAACACGGCCAGCCGAAATTCCGGCTTTAACATATTTCTTGTGATCGGCTTTTATGTCGTGGCTGGTAAAGGCAATTGCAGAAAAACCATCAGCCGGATGCCTGAACCGGTAGGCCTGGTCGCGGGCAACAAAAGCGTTTCCCTTGATTGCGGCGGCCTCGCAGGTTTCGCGCTGTGCAATACCGAGTGGTTCTAGATAGGTGTTGTCAGAAAAGTAAACGCAACAATTCTCGGTACCGAACGGATGGACCGCATCTGCCGCGACTGTAAATCCAAGTGCCTGCAGTCTGTTGCGAGCCTCGCCGAGTGTGGTAACCGGCAGGACCACATGATCCAGCCGATTTGCAGAATTCACTGATTGGCGTTTTTTAGATTTCTTCATGGGTCAAGTTTCAAATCTATTGGCCCTACCAGCATTTAACTTCCGGTAGTGAACTTCCAATTCGGCTTATCAATAATCACGGATGGAATATCCGGCCAACTATTTTTTTGGCCTTTGTACCGGTAACGGCACTTTCACGCGCCTTTTTCCAAAGACTGTCGGCCAATCCTTGGATTTTCCCCCATTGGCCATAAAGGCTGCCAAATTTGTAACCGGCACATCCTCAAGCAGACCATAGGGGTCGGGCCCGGTGGCATTTCCAAGTTTGATTTGGTCAACACGCGTATTGTGCCCAACACGCTTCAGGTATTTAGCCTCGAGATCATCAAGGGTCGGCTGAGCCATCGCAAAGACTGTCTTGGTCTTGTTGGTGGCCTTCTTCTTATTCCTCTTCTTGCATACAGTCTCACGCATATTGACGGGCACGATCTTTGCGTTCACAGGGCGCTTCAATTTTGGCAGTTTGTCCCGGATGAAGAACGAGCTTCTGGTGAAACTGTCGGTAAGCAATCTGGCAGCGCGTACGTTTCGTTCCTGACCTGTAGGCCCTCCCAACACGACTGCAATCAGTTCCCGGCCGCCGCGCTTGGCGGATACAACGATGTTTAGACCTGAGGCGCAGATAAATCCGGTCTTCATGCCGTTCGTACCCCTAAACCGTTGTAGCAAAGGATTGTGATTTTGCAGCTTTCGCTTGCCGTGCCGGATAGCTGGTATGTTGAAGTAATCGTCGTAGCGCGGAAATTCTTTCTTTAGCGCAATCGCCAAAACCGCCATATCGCGAGCGGAAGTGTATTGTTTGGGGTCGTGCAAGCCATGCGGATTGGTGAAGTTCGTATCACGCATGCCAAGCCTTGCGGCATGGCCATTCATCTTGGCGATGAAATCTTCCTCGGTCCCTGCTGCAGCCTCTGCAACCGCAACCGAAATGTCATTTGCGGATTTGACCATCAGAATACGGATGGCCGTATCAACATTCATCAGCGTTCCGACCGGGAAGCCCATCTTGCTCGGCGGCTGCGCGAGCGCGTTGCTCGACACCTTCACCGGAGACTTCATGCTGATATTGCCGGCACGCACTTCATGAAAAATCGTGTAGACGGTCATCAGCTTGGTCAATGATGCCGGGTACCAGCGATCGAATGCCTGATTTTTGCTGATGACCTTTTGCGTTGAAGTTTCAACCACAATGTGTGGGGCCGAGACGGCAAGTGTCGACCAGCAAATAGCAGCCCACACCACAAAATACGCCAAACATTTGGACTTCAATCCTGACATCGTGCCTCAAATATCAGAAAATGGTTGAGCAACTCATTAACAGAACGACAGGATAATTCCAGAGAGTTAACGGTAGTTTCATGAAACAAATTGGTTGATGTGCCAATTCATCATCAATTCCCGTCATACCAATCGGCTTTGTTCCATCGCTGCCTCGATAAAGCTTGCAAAAAGCGGGTGCGGTTCAAACGGACGCGATTTCAGTTCCGGGTGATATTGCACGCCAATGAACCAGGGGTGATCTTCATACTCGACTGTTTCAGGTAACACACCGTCTGGCGACATTCCGGCGAATATCAAACCACATTTTTCCAGCTTGTCCTTGTAGTCGATATTGACTTCATAGCGATGCCGGTGCCGCTCCGAAATCTCTGTGTTCTTGTAGACCTCGGCAATTTTGGAACCTGGCTCCAACCGGGCCTTGTAGGCACCAAGCCGCATGGTACCGCCTAGGTCTCCGGTCTTTTTGCGTTTCTCCAGCATGTTGCCCTTCAACCACTCTGTCATCAGCCCGACAACAGGCTCGGATGTCTCGCCGAATTCGGTAGAGGATGCGCCTTCAATCCCGGCCAGGGAACGAGCAGCCTCGATGCAGGCCATCTGCATCCCGAAACAAATCCCGAAATAGGGGATTTTCTTCTCACGGGCAAAGCGCGCAGCAAGGATCTTGCCTTCTGAACCGCGTTCTCCAAACCCGCCAGGCACCAATATTCCGTGGACTTTCTCCAGATAGGGCGATGGATCCTGCTTCTCGAAAACTTCGGATTCGATCCACTCGATCTTGACCTTGACCCGGTTCGCCATGCCGCCGTGATTCAGAGCTTCCATCAGGGATTTATAGGCGTCCAGCAGGCCGGTATACTTCCCGACCACGGCAATAGTGACCTCCCCTTCCGGATTGTGAAGCCGTTCTGCCACGTCTTTCCAGCGTTCCATGCGGGGTTTGGGCGCAGGATCTATCCCAAAAGCGGATAGCACTTCCTCGTCCAGCCCCTCATTATGATAGGAAATCGGCACGTCATAGATGTGCTTTACATCGAGCGCCTGGATCACCGCCGATGGCCTGACGTTACAAAAAAGCGATAGCTTCTTTCGTTCTTCCTGTGGAATTTGCCGGTCGGCCCGCACAAGCAGAATGTCCGGCGCAATACCGATCGAACGCAGTTCCTTGACCGAATGCTGGGTAGGCTTTGTCTTGAGCTCGCCGGCCGCCGGGATCCACGGCATCAGCGTCAAATGAATGTAGACGGCTCCGCCTCGTGGCAGGTCATTACCCAATTGGCGGATCGCTTCCAGAAACGGCATCGCCTCAATGTCACCCACCGTTCCGCCAATCTCGCACAAGACAAAATCGTAATCGTCATTTCCGTCGAGGACGAATTCCTTGATCTCATTGGTGACATGCGGAATGACCTGCACCGTCGCGCCGAGATAGTCACCCCGGCGTTCCTTCTCAATGATGTTCTTGTAGATCCGCCCGGTGGTGATGTTGTCGGCCTGGTTTGCCGATCGCCCGGTGAACCGCTCATAGTGACCAAGGTCCAGATCAGTCTCCGCGCCATCGTCGGTTACGAAAACTTCTCCATGTTGATAGGGGCTCATCGTGCCGGGATCGACATTGAGATAGGGGTCAAGCTTGCGCAGCCGCACACGGTAGCCACGCGCCTGTAGCAATGCGCCAAGGGCAGCCGAAGCAATGCCTTTTCCGAGGGAGGAGACCACGCCGCCTGTTATAAATACATATCGCGCCATGGGAGTTAAGCTCTATCCCGAGAATTGCGATTCGCAAAGCACAAAGAAGACTTTGCGAATCAAATCACAAAAAAAATCACCCGACCAAGGCCGGGTGATGGATTAAATTCTGTATGACTGCCTATTGGCCGCTTGGAATTTGCGGTGTCTCTGGCTCTGCCGGCTCCGTGCTTTCTTCAGTTGACCCGTCATTGGGTCCGAGGAGGTCCAGAACGCCCTCGCCCGCTGTGCCGGGCTCGCTTTGCGCGGGAATGCGGTCAAGAATATCGCTTGGGCCGCTGTTGATTTTCGCAACAACCCCGAGCCCGATGGACGTGGCAAAAAACGCTGCTGCCAATATCGCGGTCGAACGCGTCAGTGCATTAGCTGCACCTCTGGCAGACATCAGGCCGCCACCGCCACCTCCGCCGCCAATACCAAGGGCACCACCCTCCGAGCGCTGCAACAATACCACGCCTATCAGCGCAACAACCACCATCAGGTGGATAACTATCAATACCGTTTCCATGACCTGTCCTGTTCAGTCAGCCTGTGTCCTACAAAAATTATGGACACCATCAAGCCGGGCGCTCATCATTTTGCGCCTATCGAAGACCGGCGCGTTCTACACGAGTGCGCCACACAAATAAAGCCCATTCCATCAAACTAGTCCGAATAGCGTCACTGCTGCGTTTTCTTTCTCGTCCGAATGGCGACGTAAAGTGCAAATGGTAATGAGGGAAAGATAAACCAAGGTTCGGCAATGCCGGTAAACAGGAAATTGATCGCAAAGAAGAATCCGATGATCGAAACAGAGATTTTGACAGATCGGTCCTGCCGCTGAAACCATTCCCGGAATTGTGTGATCTTCTGCCCGGCAGCATCCCAGAAACGTCTTTCGGGTGGAATCTGTTCAATTGTGTGCGTCGAATCCTGACTTTTCGCCGTTTGGTCGGACTGACTGGGTGACGGTTGATTCTCTCCCGCCCGGACCCGATACCCTATTACCGGACTTTCGGAATTCTTGACCTTGTTCTCGCCCGCATAATCAAAACCGATCGCCAATTGTTTGTGTGTGAAATTATAGACGCTTTCGGAAACCATTATGCCGCCGGGATCGGCAAGCGATTCCAGCCGCGCAGCTATGTTGACGCCCTCGCCATAGAAGTCGCCATTTTCCTCCATGACATCGCCGAGATTGATCCCGATGCGAAACCACATCTGGCGGTCATCCGGCAGATCACGGTTTTCCGCAGTAATCGCATCCTGCACTTCCACAGCGCAACGAACCGCCTCTACCACGCTTTCAAATTCGGCAATTATGCCATCGCCCCAGGTATTTACAGTCCGACCATCATGCTTTGAAAAAAGGTCGTCCATGATGGAGCGATAGCGGTTTAGGCGAGAAAGCGTGTCGGCCTCATCACGCGCCATCATTCGGCTGTAATTCTGGACGTCAGCGCATAGAACTGTTGTGAGCTTGCGTTTCAAGGGGTGCCCGCTTTCCAATATTTCCCTGCATGCCACAAAGCGTTTGCACCCGATATGGGCATCATGACTTCGACATTAAAGCAAAAATTATGTGCCAATTCCCCGCAGGCTGAGGATTGGAGGTTGGCTTAGCTCGGTGCCGCCCGCCAAATTCCAAGAAAATCATCTGCCTTCAGGCTTGCGCCGCCGACAAGGGCTCCATTGACATTGTCGATGCCGAGAATCTCCGCTGCATTTCCCGGTTTTACCGAACCGCCGTAGAGAATGCGGACATCACTGCCTGATCCCGGATATCGATTTTCGAGATATTCCCGGATAAAGCGATGGGCTGCTTCGATGTCATCGAGTGTGGGAACCAAGCCTGTTCCAATCGCCCAGACCGGCTCATAGGCGACCACAAAATCTCCATCGTTGGTAAGTGACCCTTCCAACTGTCCTTCTAGGACATCCAGGGTTCGGCCCTGTTCACGCTCCTCGCCGGTTTCTCCGATACAGATGATCGGAACTATTCCGGCGCGTTGCGCTGCTTCTGATTTCGCCTTGACCTCGCTATCGCTTTCACCGTGGTCAGTACGGCGTTCCGAGTGACCGGTTATCACCCATTTTGCGCCGGTATCCGCAATCATTTCCGCTGAAATATCCCCGGTATGGGCCCCAGACGCATTGGCATGACAATCCTGGCCGCCGATTTCGACCGGCGTATTGGCGCATCTCTCTACCGCAAGAGTAAGCAGGCTTGCAGGTACGCATACGATCATGTCCGCGGACGCACCATTTGCAGATCCCGCTTTCACACCCTTCGCCATGGCGTCAAGTTCGCCCAGCGAATGCTTCAAGCCGTTCATTTTCCAGTTGCCGGCAATCAGATAGTTTGAAGAAGCTGTCATTTGCAAATCCTTGGCGCAAAAGGGATTGAATTTCCGCGCTTGGCTAGCACAGCAAGGCAGGCTGTCAACTCTGCGTGTGCATTATTGTGTTTTTTGGCAAAGCCACCTTACATGTTGTGATCAGGAGCGCCCGGTATTATACCGTGCGCCAATATGTACGACCGTTTTTCGGAATTGGTACCAAACCGATTCTTCTGGAGATAAAATGTTAGAAAGCCTTCGACTTATGATGCGCGGTGTTACCGCGAAAATATTGATCGCTCTGCTCGTCGTGAGTTTTGCTGTTTGGGGCGTCTCGGATGTATTTATCGGTGGCGGCGGAACCAACACGATCGTGGTTGGTGAAACAAAGGTCGGGTTGGGAGAATATCGGCTGGCCTACCAAAACCAGGTCAATGCGGTTTCACAACAATTCGGCCAAAGGCTGTCTCGCGAACAGGCACGCGCACTGGGTATAGAACAGTCTGTCTTGAGCCAGCTGGTCGCCGGGGCGGTTCTAGACGAAAACGCTCGCAAGATGGGATTGGGTGTATCTGAGGACAATCTGGCAACGCTGATTGGAGATGATCCGTCCTTTCGGGACGAAGCCGGAAATTTCTCGCGGCAGCGGCTTGATTTCGCGTTGCGGCAGGTTGGTCTGAGCGAAGAAGACTACATTAATAACAGAAAGAACGCCGCCATTCGTGAACAGTTGATCTCTGCGATGATGCAGGGGCTGGACATGCCCGATGCATTCTATGACTTTATGCAAAAATACGAGGCAGAAAAACGGGTCTTTGAGTATGTGGTCGTCACCGGCGAAGCCGCTGGTACTGTTCGCGCACCCACGGATTCCGAAATCGAGGAGTATTACGACACGCATAAGGGCTCCTATACGGCTCCCGAGTTCCGGAAACTGGTGACGCTTCAGCTGACTGCAGAAGATATCGCAAAACCGGACGATGTGTCCGCAGAAGACGTCAGTGACGAGTATGAGCGCATCAAGACCCGTTTTACGACTCCCGAAAAGCGGCAAATCCAGCAGCTTACATTCAGCGATGCCAATGCCGCAGAAGAGGCCGCCAAAAGGTTGAAGGATGGCGAATTCTTCGAAACGATAATGTCTGAACTTGGCAGGACCGCTGATGACATAAGCCTTGGTTCGCTCACCAAGAGCCAGGTTCCCGACCAAGCTATCGCCGACGCGGCATTCAACCTCGATTTGAATCAGACGAGCGATGTTGTGACCGGACTTTTTGGACCTGTCGTTTTACGGGTAACGGCGATCGAGCCAGAATCTGTTCAGCCTCTGGAAGAAGTTGAAGCTAATATTCGTCAATCCCTGGCAGTTGAGACCGCCGCAGATGAATTGTACGACATCCACGACAAGATCGAAGATGAACGGGCAGCGGGAGATTCGCTTGCAGAAGCAGCTCGCAAGGTCGGGCTGACCGCAATTACCTTTGATATGGTGGATCTCCAGGGTAACGATGAAAATGGCAATGCCATTACGAATTTGCCAAACGCACCAAATCTGCTGAGGGAAGCTTTTGACACCGATGCTGGTGTCGAAGCCGATCCCGTGTCAATCGGCACGTCCGGCTTTGCCTGGTATGAAGTCGATGATGTTATCGATACGCGCCAGAAGCCGCTTGCGGAAGTAAGGGCAGACGTCATCAAGGCCTGGGAAGAGGCTGAGCTTGTCAGTATGGTGGACGAAATTGCCGTGGGCATCCGGGATCGCGTTGCCAAGGGCGAAGACTTCAATGCCGTTATCGCTGACGTTCTTCCGCCGAGCAGTGTCGGCCTTCCAACCGAAATGGAGACAAGCCCTGAGATGACACGATCCGACACGGATAGCGCCATATCGGCGACCGCGGTCGCCGCTGGGTTTGAGATTCCCAAAGGCGACGTAACTGTTGCCCCTGGCCCATCGGCACCGGACAAACTGGTGCTCCGGGTTTCTGAGGTGATGGAGGAAACAGGAACACCACCGGCAGATAATCTGAAAACCCAGTTCAATGCACAGCTTGCCAACAGCGTTTTGAACGATGTTGTCACGCAGATGCAGGCGAACGAGGATGTAGCGATCTATCAACAGGCGATCGAAACTGCGATCACCTACTGATACCGATAAACACTGCACCGGAGCGATAACCGGCAGGAGCATGAGCTGCACCTGCCTTTGAAATGGAAGAAATGTCAGATGAGCGATATGAAATCCTTCATCGCAAAGGTCGCAGACGGCGGCTCTCTGTCCCGCGAAGAGACCCGCGAAGCCTTCGGCATCCTGATGTCGGGAGATGCCACGCCCAGCCAAATTGGCGGGTTCCTGATGGCATTGCGGGTCCGCGATGAGACCGAGGACGAGTTTGCCGGTGCAGTTGATGCAATGCGATCCCGCATGCTTCCGGTCGATGCACCTGGCGACGCAATGGATATTGTCGGCACCGGTGGTGATGCAAAAGGCTCGCTGAATGTCTCGACCGGCACGGCATTTGTGGTCGCAGCCTGTGGTGTCAAGGTCGCAAAACACGGCAATCGCGCGCTTTCTTCAAGATCAGGAGCTGCCGATGTATTGACCGCGCTTGGCGTAAATCTGGAATTGTCACCTGATCAGATTTCAGACTGTATCGAGGAAGCCGGATTGGGCTTCATGTTTGCACCGGCCCACCATCCGGCAATGCGGCATGTCGGACCGACGCGGGTCGAACTGGGTACCAGAACGATTTTTAACCTGCTTGGTCCGATGTGTAATCCGTCTGGGGTAAAGCGCCAGCTACTGGGTGTATTCTCTCCTAAATGGATCCTGACAATTGCCAAGGTGCTGGGTGAGCTCGGATCGGAAAAGGTCTGGGTTGTCCATGGCGAGGGATATGACGAAGTGACCATTACCGGCACGACACAGGTTGCAGAACTGGACAACGGCAACGTCAAAACATTTGAGATAAAGCCGGAAGATGCAGGATTTTCAATCCAGTCCGACGCTGACATCATGGGCGGGGATGCAGACTTTAATGCCAAGGCGCTGAAATCGCTGCTGCAGGGTAAAAAATCAGCCTATCGTGATATGGTGATCATGAACGCAGCAGCCTCCCTCATTATTGCCGATAAGGCCAAGGATATGGCGGAGGGAGCTACAATTGCAGCAGCCGCCATCGACAATGGATCTTCGCTTGCCGTGCTTGATCGACTGGTTGCCGTCTCCAATCAGGGGAAATCACAATGAGTGATATTCTAAAGAAAATCGAAGCCTATAAACGCGAAGAGATCGCAGCGGCGAAAGAGAAACAATCGCTCGAGGAGTTGAAAGCTAGGATTGGTGACGCGTCCCCGACACGTGGCTTTGAGAAGGCTCTGCGTGCCAAGGTCGAGAGTGGCGAATATGCCCTGATCGCGGAAATCAAGAAGGCGAGCCCGTCAAAAGGCCTGATACGGGAGGATTTTGATCCGCCTGCGTTAGCCAAGGCATATGCAAATGGGGGAGCCGCCTGCCTTTCGGTTTTGACAGATACGCCGTCATTTCAGGGTGCGCCGGAATTTCTGACCGCGGCCAGGCAGGTCGTTAACCTCCCGGCATTGCGCAAGGACTTCATGTTTGAACCCTATCAGGTTTTTGAAGCGCGCAGTTGGGGCGCGGATTGCATTTTGATCATCATGGCTGCGGTGACCGATGATGAGGCGCGGGCAATTGAGGATTGCGCTTTCAAACTTGGCATGGATGTCCTGGTCGAGGTTCATGATGAAGCCGAGACCGAACGGGCACTCAGACATCTCAAATCGAGTTTGATCGGCGTCAACAATCGCAATTTGAAGACGTTTGAAACCACGTTGGAAACCAGCGAACGCCTGTCCTCGCTTATTCCCGACGATAAGCTACTCGTCGGCGAGAGTGGTCTGTTCCTGCCCGAAGACTTGGCGCGACTTTCAAAGTCCGGTATTCGAACCTTCCTAATCGGCGAAAGTTTGATGCGTCAGGACGACGTGGAAAGTGCAACCCGGAACTTGCTGGCAAATCCCGCGGCACGGGCCGCATGAACCGATATGGCGGACAAACTTACCCATATTGACAGTACCGGCGAAGCTAAAATGGTCGATGTCGGCGACAAGGCCGTTACCAGCCGCGAGGCAATTGCCCATGGCCAGGTAAAAATGAAGCCGGATACATTAGCGCTGATATTTTCCGGGAACGCCAAAAAGGGCGATGTTCTGGCTGCAGCACGCATTGCCGGGATCATGGCAGCCAAAAAAACGTCGGATCTAATCCCGCTTTGCCATCCGTTGGCATTGACCAAGATAAAAGTTGATATCACCGCCAATGAGAAGCTTCCTGGGCTGGATGTTCGGGCGCTCGCGGCTGTGAACGGCCAGACCGGGGTGGAGATGGAAGCTCTTACAGCTTGTTCGGTGGCCTGCCTGACCATTTATGACATGGCCAAGGCCGTGGACCGGGGTATGGAAATCGTCAATATTCACCTGATTGAAAAAAAGGGTGGGAAATCCGGACATTGGAAATTGCATCAGGATTCCAACGACGGTCCAACGGCGGCATGAAGGCCTGAAGATGCGCAAAGACCTTGTTCCGGCTGCCGAGGCGCGCGCCATCCTGCTTGAGGGAGCCGGACCAGTCGGGCAGGAGGAAATCCACATTCTCGAAGCTGCCGGCCGGGTGCTAGCCGAGGATGTCATATCCCGGCGCACGCAACCACCCTTCCCTGCCTCCGCAATGGATGGATATGCGCTGCGGACAGAGGATGTTTCCGAGGTGCCGACGGTCCTCAGAGTCATCGGGATTTCAGCCGCCGGGCATCCCTACAAAGGAACCGTGAGCAAAGGCGAAGCGGTGCGCATCTTCACCGGCGGCGCGGTTCCCGAAGGTGCTGATACGATCGTGATCCAGGAAGACACCGATGCTGGTGACGGCTCGGTCGAAATTCTGGAAACTCCAAAACCCAATCAACACATCAGAAAAGCCGGACTTGATTTCAGCAAAGGCGAGCGGTTGTTGTTCGCCGGCGATTTGCTTGATCCGCAGCGATTGGCGCTGGCGGCATCGATGAACTGTCCCTTCGTCAAAGTATACCGCAAACCCGTTGTCGGAATTCTGGCGACCGGGGATGAATTGGTGGCGCCCGGTGGAGAGTTGTCCGATGGCCAGATCATAGCCTCAAACACCTTCGGCCTTTCGGCGATGATCGCTGATGCGGGTGCAGACATCCTCAACATGGAGATTGCCAGGGACGACCGCGGCGCCTTGGCGGCCAAATTCGAGGAAGCGATCGCTGCTGGGGCAGATCTGATTGTCACGACCGGCGGCGCATCCGTTGGCGATCATGACCTGGTCTTTCCGGTGCTGAGCGAAATGGGCGCTGAATTCGACTTCGCCAAGATTGCCATGAAACCGGGCAAACCGTTTCTTTCCGGCTTCATGATGCGAGAGGGTCGAAAAATAAGACTGCTTGGTCTGGCCGGAAACCCGGTTTCCTCAATCGTTGCCGGCTACATGTTCGTCAGGCCGCTGGTGAATGCACTGGCTGGCAGGCAGGCCAGTCTCGTCAATCCGGTAGCCTGTATTCTTGGCAGCGATCTCCCGCCAAACGGACCGCGCGAGGACTATCAACGCGCATCAGCGGAACGCTCTGCTGACGGGCAGATTGTAGTGAAACCCTTGGATATCCAGGACAGCTCTATGTTGGCCGCTCTGGTACTTAGCGATGCGCTCCTGGTGCGTTTGCCAGATGCGCCCGCTGCAAAAACAGGCGACCCGGCAATGGCAGTGATGTTGCGGGATATCTGATAAGATCCACACCTCATTGGCTGCAGATCAGGCTAGGGCCCTACTCCACAAAGACATGAACTTTCTGGGCAGAATTATTGGCAAACCCTGCAATATCCCAGGGAGGATCGAGCGGTTGCGTGTTGCCTTCGCTATCGGTCGCCCGGCACCGCAGAACATGTTCGCCAGGTTCTGCGTTCCAGCTGCGCTTCCATTTGGTCCAGGCATAGCGATCCTGACTGGGCTTTATTTCGGCCGGATACCATTCGCCACCGATCTTTACCTCGACCTTTTCGATTGATCTGCCGCCGCCGGACCAGGCCCTTCCAACCAATTCGACAGTACCAGCCTGGACATATCTTTTTCTTGAAGACCAGTCCGGCACGCCCGGTGGTACCATTAGCGACTTGACCCGAATTTTCTGGATAGGCCGGCCGGGGTCTTCTGCGGTTTCCCTGAATTGGTAAGTCCGCACCTGCTGAAAGCCATTATAGGGTTTGGTGAGCGCTTCAATGGTCGTCAGCCATTTGACGCTGGCCATTCCATACCAACCCGGCACGATTATTCTCAACGGCGCTCCGTGCTGCGGCAAGAGTGGCTCACCGTTCATTTCATAAACCAGCATGACATCAAGCTCAGCCAATTGCTCCAGAGTCAGGCTTCTGCCGAAATAATGGCCCTCCCCCATGTCGAATCCGTAATCGGCGCCTGTGAAGGAGATCTCCACGACGTTGTTGTGCGGCTTCGCTGCGGCGATGATGGGGGCAAGCTCCGTACCGGTCCAATTGGAAGTGCCGACGGCCTCATACATCCACGGCATGGAATGGGACCGGGGAGAGACCCCTGCCCTGCCATTGCCGGCACATTCCATCGTGACCGGCATCGTCTTGGTGGGCAGCTCGCGGATATCGCGCATTGTCAAACCGCGCGGCGCATCAAATGCGCCGGTCAGCTGCAGCAGATGGCTGTCAGCATCAAGTATCGGCACGTCAAAATGGTTCAGCAGATAATGCGCGCCCGTCGGTGTGATGTCGAGTTTGAGCGTTTCCAGCAATATGCCGTTGTTACGGTTTGCCAGGCCCAATTCCGATTGACTGTAAACGCCGTCCTGCGTTTCTTGCTTTTCGTCATAGGGTCGGAATGGATTCTTGATGACTGTCATGCTGCAAACCGTATCGATTGATTAGATTTGCAGACCATAGGCCAATCCGACACGCCATGCCAATGCGTCAAATGGGAATCCGGATGCTGATCAGACCTATTGAATCCAGATTTTCATGCCGCTCAAATCGAGCGAAGCATCAAGGCCCAGCTGCTTGCCGCTGAGTTCAATCATCACCCCGCGTGAATTGGTCAACTGGATCGCAGCACCGCCACCCGCAGCCGCCAACCCGGCAGTACCTGCGGTATAGATGCCCTGTATGTCGGCCGGATCATAGAGGTTGAAAACCGGACCAACCAGATTGGCGCGTGAAAATGAAATAGTGGCTCCGGCAGTCACGCCACCAATGGTCAGCGGATAGGCATTTTCACCGACATAAAGCGTTCCATATCCGCCGCTACCCCCTACGAGAAAGGTGATCTTCGTCAGGTTGATTTCGATCGACGCATCCGTGGCATGCGCCGAAGGAGCTGGCTGTACGAGACTGATAGCCATGACAGCGATTGCGACAACGAAATATGATTTTATTTTTTGAACTAGCTTGTTACTCACCTTGGTATTTCCCGTTTTTGATTTGTTTGTAAGGCCATAGCTCGGACTATTCGCAAAAGATGTCAGAAATAATGCGCTGCTTGTCGAAAGCATCCGCTCACCTTCTGTTTTTCAATGATTCATCTGCAAATCGTGCAAAATGTCGGTGAAAGTTGCAGAACAAGGCAAGAACATGTTAATGTGTTCGTGTTTTGTACACGGTGATTCTGGCCTGTTCGGAATGTTCCGAATGGTCGTCATGGCGAAATTTTCGTTTCTTTTGGAACGAGCAAATCAAATGAGGATGACATGCTGACACGGAAACAGCAGGAATTGTTGCTTCTTATACAAGATCGAATGTTGGAAGATGGCGTTCCACCCTCCTTTGACGAAATGAAGGATGCACTCGGCTTGAAATCGAAATCGGGCATCCACCGGTTAATCACCGCGCTTGAAGAGCGTGGTTTCATCCGCCGACTCCCAAATCGCGCCCGAGCACTCGAGGTAATCAAGCTGCCTGATGCCTATTCCCAGGGAGTTGAGAAATTACCCTTGTCTGCGGCAGACACGGACAATGCACGAGATGTTTCTGCATCGCGACCGCATGGATTTTCACCCAGTGTGATAGACGGCGATTTATCATTAGACCGGCAAGACAGATCCGGCCCCGCTTTCGGAAGCAGTTCAGATGCAGCTGTGAACGACAATGTAATTTCCTTGCCTGTAATGGGCCGGATTGCAGCCGGCGTGCCGATATCGGCAATTCAGGATCATTCTACCGATATATCCGTGCCAATGGACATGATCGGACCTGGCCGGCATTTCGCATTGACCGTATCTGGGGATTCGATGATCGACGCCGGAATTAACGACGGTGACACGGTTATCATTCGTGAGACCAACAGCGCCGATGGTGGCGAGATTGTTGTGGCGCTTGTCGAAGAAGAAGAAGCGACGCTGAAACGCTTCCGGCGGAAGGGCGATTCCATTGCGCTCGAAGCGGCCAACCCCGAATATGAGACCCGGATTTTCCGGCAGGATCAGGTCAAGGTTCAGGGTCGGCTGGTCGGTTTGCTCCGCCGCTACTGAGAATGATCAGCTTCAAATTGATTCCTTGATTTCAGGGACTCTACGAGTGTGCCAGCGCGCCTCGGGAAATTCGGTTCCTCAAGCGCAAGACGCCAAATGTTCCAGGGCCGTTCAGTATCTGAAAGGGCACTAGAGATCTTTACCTGCCAAATTTGCCCGTTCAGCTCGAACACCTGAACGCGCCTTTCATTCGGATTTGTGGATGCAGCCGCAGACGACGTGTTGGTAACATCGTCAGTTTCTGGAGATATCTTCGTCAGGCGAATTTCATGCGTTCCGAATTTTTCGAAGTCCAACCTGGTCATAACGACTTTCGGATTCGCTCGCGCTGAATCTGCATGAGCGTCTTTCCGCGAATATCGTTTACAATCGGCCCACCACAGTCTTGGCGCTATCAGAATATCTGCGGTCTGGCAGGCGGATTTCAGCAACGACGGAGCGTAGACAATTTCAAACCGCAGCCCTTGCGGCGTTTTGCCAATACAATGATCCTTGCCACAAGCAGGAAATACGTCATTGTGATTGCCTGCAATGTTTCCGGACCAGGCGCGTAACCATATGTCTGTGACAAATCGATTGCGCCGCGGATAGGCAAGCGCAAGATGGTTCTTGGCGTCACGCGCTCCGATTGTTCGCCCATCCTGTGAAATAACTATCTCTGGCGGAAGTTCGTTTTTGACGAAAGAAAACATCAACAAAATCGGAACTAGCCCCAGCACCCGTAACCGGGTTCGCAGCAAGATGAGGAGGAGCAGTCCCCCTGCCCCGCATGCCAGAACTGCAATCGGCTGAACGCCGGTAATTGCGGGCACCGGAATCGTATTGACCCAGTCCGAAATGCTGACAACCAGATTTATGGCATTTTGCAGCGGCGTTAACGCTGCCGATTCCAGGCCATAGGGCATCAACAAGGCCGACACCAGGACCATTGGCATCACGAGAATGGAGACAACTGGCATTGCCAGGAGATTGGACATCAAGCCCAGCGGCGCGATCCGGTGAAAATGCCAGGCGGCGAAAATGCCTGTCGATAGCCCCGCGATCACGCTGGTGGACATCAGGCCAAACAGATAACCGGCAATCAGCTTTGGCGCAGTCCAGAGACCGGTCTTGTGGTCCCTCTGCCCTGCCCGGTTAGAGCGCCATTGTGTGAATTGCCAATAGGCGGCAACCAGGGCGCCTGCCGCGGCAAAGGACATTTGAAAACCCGGCTCCAGCAGGCTCTCCGGCGAGGCAAGCAGGACCACGATTGCTGCAAGAACAACATTGCGGATGGTAAGTGCCTTGCGATCGAAAAAAATCGCAGTGAGCATGATAGTCAACATGATCCACGACCTGAATGTTGCGACCGCACCACCAGACAGGAACAGGTAAAGGGTGGCTGCCGCCAGACCGCCGGCGGCCGCCCATTTGCGCGTCGGATAATTCAACGTGATCCTGGGCGAGAGCGCAAAAAGCGCTCGCAGCGACCACAATACGGTGAGCGTCACCAGGGCCATATGCAGGCCGGAGATGGCCAATATGTGCGCCAAGCCTGATTTGCGGAGACTCTCCTGCGCCGCGGTTGGAATTGCTGAGCGATCCCCAATCATCAGGGCAACTGCGATCCCACCTTCCTCTCTAGGCAGGGTCTGAAGGACCCGCCTTGCAATCGCCAAACGGACACGATTGATGGCTATTTTGAATTTGTCGGTTGTCGAAAGGCCACTTCCTGTGTTGTCATTAGCCGGTTTGGGCTTACCCATGAAAAAACCGGTGCCGCCAAGACCGTCAAACCAGTTCGTAAATGAAAAATCGAAACCATTTCTGTGGGCGGGACCTGAAAATCCCTGGATGCGCGCAACACCTGAAATCTCCTCGCCGGGCTCGAACACGACGTGTCTGGAAGCAGCAGAAAGGCGGACATAACGCGGCAAGTTGCCGTCCTCAATTCCGTCAATGTAGTGCGGACGGATCAAATAGCGCGGACTGCCGCGCGAGTTCAGATCTCGACCGATGACGACTCCACCGATCTCACCGGTCAATTGTCGGGTGATCATCGGACCGGACACCATCTGGGTGCGCAATTGGGCAGCCGTCATGCCCAGAAAGAAAAGCGAGGTGACTGTCACTAACAAAAAGGTCGTGCCACGGGAGCTGATCCCCAAGGTAAATGCAGCGGAAATAGCAAAGCTCAACAACACGATGGCAATGACAGGTTCTGCACCCGCAGAGAAGTAAGTGAGTATCCCTATTCCAAGGATAACCGGTGTGAAATTGAACAGGCTGCCGACTTCGCGTTCGCGGGCAAGCAAAGCAAGGATATTGTCCCTTGCATCTTGCAGCAGCCAACCCATTCGCGATCTGGCATGGCTTAATCGTCCGGAGACATTCGGTTGCTTCTCAAAATCTGGGAAACTGGGCGCTTGATGTCTTTCTTCAGCCACGCTGCTTTCATTTTGGATCGCACGAACGGGACTCTGAATGACGATCGGCTTTGCAGACGAACGTAATCCCGCCCGCATCAGCAATCGCCTGAATGGTTTGTCCGCCAAAACAAGTCCCCAAATCTGCGTTCAGGCTGTCATTCCCTTCCCCATGGCTGGAAACGACAGGCATTGCTTGCCTGAAACACAATTCATGCTACACCACCGCGCAACAACCTTCCATAAACCAGATATGGGGCCGGTGCACAAATCCGGACCCAAAGTCCATCCGGAATTTCACGCATGCAAAACTCCGTCGTAACTCGATTTGCCCCCTCCCCGACCGGTTTCCTCCATATTGGTGGTGCGCGAACCGCCATGTTCAACTGGCTCTATGCGAGAAGGCATAAGGGCAAGATGCTGCTTCGGATCGAAGATACCGACCGGAACCGTTCGACGGATGAGGCGGTGGCGGCGATCCTGGATGGTTTGTCCTGGATGGGAATCGAGTGGGAAGATGAGCCGATATCCCAATTTTCCAGAATAAAACAGCATCAACAGATTGCCCATGAACTGGTTGAACGCGGTGAAGCCTATTACTGCTTTGCGACGCCCGAGGAACTGGCCGAAATGCGGGAGTTGGCGCGGGCTGAAGGTCGCACTCCAAAATATGACGGCCGATGGCGCGACCGCGATCCATCCGAAGCGCCTGAAGGTGCCAAGGGCGTGATCCGCATCAAGGCGCCGCAAGATGGTGAGACAATTGTTGACGATCAGGTTCAGGGCAAAGTCGTATTTCCCAACAAGGATCTCGACGACTTTGTCATTTTGAGATCTGACGGAACCCCGACCTATATGCTTGCAGTTGTTGTTGATGATCATGACATGGGTGTAACTCACATCATTCGGGGCGATGACCACCTGACCAACGCGGCGCGCCAGATCCTCATTTACAACGCAATGGATTGGGACGTGCCGGTGATGGCGCATATCCCGCTAATCCACGGTGCCGACGGCGCAAAACTCTCCAAACGCCATGGCGCACTCGGCGCTGACGCCTATCGCGATATGGGCTTCTTGCCGGAAGCGCTAAGGAACTATCTGGTACGCCTCGGTTGGGCGCATGGCGATGACGAGATCATGTCGACAGAACAAATGACCGAGTGGTTTGGTTTTGACGGCATGAGCAAAGGTGCAGCGCGGTTTGATCTTGCAAAACTGCAGGCACTAAATGGTCACTACATTCGCAATGCCGATGACGCATATCTGGTTTCGAGAATGATCGACGTTTTACCGCAGCGAGAGAACGGCAACGAGATCAAATCGCAAATTGAATCCGGTCTTGAAAAGCAGTTGATCGCAGCAATGCCCGGCATCAAGGAACGCGCTAAGACGGTAAATGATCTGATCGACGGCGCAGACTTCCTTTTTGTGCAACGACCACTGCCAATCGATGAAAAGGCTTCCAAAATTCTCGAGGATGGCTCGGAGCAAATCGCGCGGCTGTTGCCGGCGCTGTCCGATTTACCGGATTGGACAGCTGCAAACATTGAAGAGGCCACAAGAAATTTCGCGACAGAGGCAGATATCAAGCTCGGCAAGATCGCCCAGCCCCTGCGCGCTGCTCTTACGGGAAAGACGGTTTCTCCGCCCATATTCGATGTCATGGAAATATTGGGGCGTGAAGAGGCGATGGCACGACTGAATGATCAATGTCATTAACCTGGCAAAGGGAATGCGTCGCTAAAAAACTAGTCAGGACTTGGTGCCAATCGGACTCACTTCTGGTCTGCCTCAACTTCGTCAATCCGATGCCTCAGCAAGGACAATGCCCGGTCAGTTGAGGTGATCAGTTGCGGCATGATTTCACGAATCTGATCAAACGTTTTCGAAGTCAGACATCCGAAGTGGATATTGTTCACCTCCGGCTGGATGGAAGAGAGTTGTTCAAATCGTTGCCATCCCTGTGGTGTTACAAAGAGTTTTGTCCGCCTCCGGTCAATTTCATCCTTCTGCTTTTCGACAAGGCCCTCTTTCACCAGTTTGTTCGTCTCATTGGTCACAAATGAATTGCTTTGATGAAGATGGCTGGCAATATCCGAGACACTCACATCACCCTTCTTGCCCAGATGCGCGATTGAAATCATGATCATGTATTGCGCTCCAGTTACGCCCATGATCCTGGCGTAGCCGTCCCTTACCGAAAGCAGCCGAGCAGAAAACGCCAGGCAATCCTGAACAAATTGTCGATAGGCTGAATCTGATCCGTCTCTCAACATGGCATCTGCAGTTATGGTGAGAAACGATCGCCCCGATTTTTGATGTTTGGCTCTTGAGTCTTCAGAACTAGGCAAATTCGAATCCACTTCCTGGCACATCGCCGGTAGTTACGTTGCTCAAATTCACATTATATTTGTAACAAACATTTGTAAAGAAATTAATATATTGACTCATTATGTTTCGTAAAATATGTTTGTAACTTAATTAATATGCAGTGGGTAAATGATTTTGGCAAACCTGAGATTGCCCAAATCGACAAAGGAATTTGGATGAGAGGAGATGTCCTATGCGAATGAAATTGATATCAACGGTTTTGGGTGCGGCAATATCGGCAAGCATGTCAGGCACAATCGCACAATCCCAATCGCAAATCGTGCATGACGCCGAATTCGTCCGCCTGGAAAAGCATTTCGCGGAACAATGGTCCGCTGATGATAATCTTGTCCGGGAAAAACTTGCCGCGCTTGAGGAGAAATTCGGAAAGAAACCAAACATTGTCTACATTATGGCTGATGATGTTGGATATACAGAGCTTGGAAGTTATGGCGGCGGCAAGGTTCGCGGTGCGCCAACTGCCAATCTGGACCGGTTGGCCGATGAAGGAATGCGTTTCCTCTCGTTTTACTCTGAAGTCGAGTGCTCCCCTTCCCGCGGCGCGGTGATGACCGGGCGACATCCAATCAGAAACGGCCTGTTTAACATTACCCTTCCCGGCCAGGTGGGATTTGGCCTTGCTGGAGAAGAAGTCACAATCGCTGAATTGCTGTCGGAAGCCGGCTACTACAACGGCTTTTTCGGCAAATGGCATATGGGTGAGGAAGAAGAGCATTATCCGACCAATCAGGGATTTGACGAAGCCGAATGGTCGGAGGGAAATCCGCCTTGGTGGGTCAACAACAAGGACGCAAAAGCCGCTGATGATATTGGCGGATTTACCAACAGGACCCTGATGAACCACCCCGGGCCAGAGGGCTTTCCCTATGAAACCGGCGGCGTCATGCATGCCAAGAAGGGCGAAGAACCGACTATGGTTCATCCCTATACGATGGAAAAATACAACACCTATGACAGCGATGTGGCCGACAGGGTAATAGAATTCATCGAGCGGAGAGCGGATTCCGATCAGCCCTTCTTCGTGAATTTCTGGGGCAAGGGAAACCATTTCTGGGGCGCCCATCCCGATTTTCGTGACACGCCTGCTGGCACCAATACTGCATCGCAGATGGTGGAGCATGATTACAATACTGGTCGTATCCTGAAGACGCTGACCGATCTCGGGATTGCCGAAAATACACTGGTGATCTGGAACTCGGATAACGGGCCAATGTATACGGCTCATCCGCATGGCGGATATTCCCTGCTGCCAGGAGGCAAAGGTGAGACCAAGGAGGGCGGCGTGCGTGTGCCGGCGATTGCCTGGTGGCCTGGAATGATTGAACCCGGCCAGGAACCGATGGATCTCGTGCAGATAACCGATTGGTTTACCACCATGGCCAGCATTGCCGGTGTCATGGACCAAATCCCGGGTGATCGGATTATTGATGGCGTCGATCAGTCTGCACTACTGCTGCTTGGTGAAGGCAAGAGCAAGCGCGATTATGTTTTTCATTATAATCGCGAAAATCTTGAAGCGGTGCGCAAGGATCAGATCAAGCTCAATCTCAAGCCGACCAATCCAGCCTTCAAATTCTTTGAAGCTTACAACATTTATCATGATCCGGCCGAGCGCTTTCCGAATGAACTTGAAAACGGCTTCTGGGCAGGCCCCGGCATGTCGCGGATAATTCAGGAACATATGGCAATGATCCAGAAGTACCCGCATCGGCAAGTAGTCGGCAAATATCGGGAGTTCGATACAAACTTCGATCCCGAGGCGACGCCGGTCTACGCACCGAAGCTAACCGTAGACTGGTAACAACAAGGCTCTGACAAAACCCTCCCGGCGAAAGCCGGGGGGAGTAAACTATTCTTGGTGTGAATCGAAAACTTTTCTTGCAGCTCGAAAACATTCCAGCGCTTGCGGTACACCGCTATAAATTCCCACAACATGGATGATGGCACGGATTTCTTCCCGTGTGACGCCATTATTTAGCGCGCCCCTGCAATGGGTTTCCCATTCGGTCATCTTACCAAGCGCCCCGATCATGGCCAGGTTCATCATCGAGCGGGTCTTTGGATCGATTACATCATCGCCCCAACCAAATCCCCAGCACCAGGCCGTCATGGCTTCCTGGAACGGCCTTGTGAATTCGTCCGCCGCGGCAAGGTTTTTTTCCACATACTCGTCGCCCAATGTAGCCTTTCGCTGTGCCAAGCCTCTTTCGAACAGATCCTGATCCATTTTCATTTCCAATTCTGATTTGGTGTTTCCGGAAATACCGGCATCATATTTCCCGCATCCAGCCATGCAATGCCTTGATGGAATGTTCGGAGTTCACGCCGCAGGCGGGGTCGATCACTAGGGGTCCTGGCCGGTAACCTCTGCTGTTCAGGCCTCGCTGCACCGATTCAACCAGATGGATGTCTTCCTCTACTGTTGTCGAACGATCCTGAACCGCCAACCGCCTGACAATCTCATCATCAACGCCGTCTACGGTGAACCAACCCCGCCAAACCTTGACATGGTCCACATCGACCGGCCGCCAATGATAGGTGTTCAAAAGATTGCCGGGATAGACCTGAAAGGAAAATCCCGGCCAGAGGTACCAGGAGGAATAGTCGCCGGCATGCTCATTTGATGACGGATCAATCTCATAGGACATACGGTCCAGGTTCTGGCATTCGGTCGTGTGGCGCAGGCAATAGCCTTGCGGCAGGATGTTGTAGGTCTCCGGCTTGATGATACCGGTCGCGAAAGTCTGATGATTTATCGGGCAATGATAGCATTCCGAATAGTTCTCGACTGAGACTTTCCAGTTGCAGTTCTCTTCAATCTCGATCCACTCCAGCGGTCTGAGACGTTCGATCTGCGGAACGAATGCACTCAGTTCTTTGCCGACGTTGGGGAACCAATCATCCATGGGCTTCGCTTCGGGATCCAGATTGATAAACAGGAAGCCCAGAAAATCCTCGATACGGACGGATGAAAGGCAGATCTGGTTGCGATCTAGCCCAGGGACGGATTTGATGTTTGGCCCGGAACGCAATCCCCCGGTCAGCTCGTAGGTCCAGCTATGGTAGGGACAGACAAGCAGGCGTGCATTTCCTGCTCCCTGTACGAGCTGATGGGCGCGATGCTGGCAAACATTGTAATAGGCCCTGAGCACACCTTCCTGGTCACGCAGGCAGATAATGCTTTCTCCGGCAATCTCGACTGTGAAGTAATCGCCGGATTTCTCGAGTTCAGATGAATGCCCGGCAAATTGCCAGGTCCTGGCCAGCATTCCCGATTTTTCCAACTCGAAATGTGCGGGATCGGTATAATATCGGGCTTCGAGGGAACGGGTCAGCTGGTCATGCATGTTCATCCGCCATCCTTCCACTTGTCTTGATAAAGTCCCATGGTGTAACGGCGTTTGTGAAATCGCTCGATACTGGCAATCACGGCCGGCGAAGCATCTGCAATGACAAATGCCAGCAGCGTTTCGAGCAGGGCGATTGTGGCAACCGAGGAAGGAAAAAATTGCGGCGTTTCTGAATCAATTATGAGAGCGTGCTTGCTGCTGACCACAATCGGTGAAGCCGGGCTATCGGAAATCGCAATTACGGTAACGCCCAGTTCCTTGGCAACATCGACCGCCTCTATGACATCCGTGCGATAGGGCTTGCTGGTCATCGCGACAAGAACATCTCTTTCATCTGCCTTGGCAAGATCATCAGTCGCAACAGAACCCAAGCGTGGAATGGTCCAGATCGTGTCGATAGCCATATCTGCTAGATAGCTGAAGTTACGGGCATTGGCGTTGTTGACACCAACTCCGAGCACGTAGGTATGCCGTGCGGAGACAATTGCATCAGCAGCCGCCTTCATCGCCTCTGCATTGGTGGCGGCAAATGTATTCTCGATGTTGGAAATGGCACAGGCTGCCATCTCGGCAAATAACTCGCCTAGCTGCCCCTCCTTGGCGAGCGACTGCAGCCATCGGGCGCGATCCGGAAAATCCGTACCACGATTCCGAATCGCTTCCCGGAATGGTTCACGAAAACCCTCATAGCCGTCAAAGCCGACCGTTCGAGCCATCCGGACAAACGTATTGGGCTTAACCCCCGCCGCATCGGCGATCTCGCGTATCGAGCTGACACCGACATCATTAGGGTTTTCAAGCACATAGCTTGCCGCCTTGCGCAGTTCCGGCGTGAGCTCATGCAGCTCTGAAGCCAGCTCCTCCAGCACCCGTTTTGGTGGCCGCATATCCGATTTTGGTACATTCATATTATTCATGATTGACGAGCGTACATTTGTTCGATTACGGTGTCCATCGAAAAATCAAGGTCCACGGAGAAGCGATGTGACCGAGCAGGAAAACTCAAAACTTCCATCAACAGCCCGAGTCGTCATTGTAGGCGGCGGCGTTATGGGTTGCGGCCTGGCCTATCATCTGGCGCATGAGGGCTGTTCGGATGTGGTCTTGCTTGAGAAAGCCGCACTCACCTCCGGCTCCACCTGGCATGCCGCCGGTCAGATCACGCATTCAACCTCAAGTTTCGGCTTGGGAAAATGCGTCGGCTACAACATCGATCTCTATTCCGGAAAACTGGAAGAAGAGACCGGTCAATCGGTCACCTGGCATGGCTGCGGATCGTTTCGCCTGGCTTACACCGAAGATGAAATGGATTGGCTCCGGCATACAATGAGCGTCGGTCGCGCCTTGCAATTCCCCATGGAATTGGTTGGCCCTGATCGTATCCGGGAACTGCATCCATTCTATAATCTGGATGGTGTGCTCGGCGGGCTGCATACGCCGGAAGATGGCCATGTCGACCCCTCAGGCGTTACTCAGGCATTGGCAATTGGCGCCAGGAATCTCGGCGTTAGGATCATTCGCCGCTGCCGGGCAACCGACATAAAGCAGCTTCCCGACGGCACATGGAAAGTTGAAACCGAGCTCGGTGACATCACCTGTGAACACGTGGTCAATGCTGGCGGCACCTACGCCAGACAAATGGGAGAATGGAGCGGATTGCAACTGCCCATGACGTCCATGACCCATCATTACATAGTCACCGACACGGTCCCGGAATTTGAGGATCTTTCACAGGAATTGCCGGTCATCCGGGATGACAATATGGTCTCCGGTTACATTCGTATGGAGCAGAAATCCGGGCTGATCGGTATCTATGAAAAGGAAAATCCGAATACGGTCTGGGAAGACCACTGCCCCTGGGAAGCAGAAAATGAATTGTTCGAGGCTGATTACGACCGGATAATGCCGTGGCTGGAAAATGCCATGGAACGGATGCCGGTCTTTTCAGAACTGGGTATCCGGCGGGAAGTACATGGGGCAATTTCGCACCCGCCCGACGGTAATCCGCTTATAGGTCCGGCGCCTGGCGTCAGGAACTACTGGTGTTGTTGCGGAACCCAGATCGGCATTGGCTGGGGCCCGGGATTGACCCGGGAATTGGCCCGCTGGATCGTTCACGGCTCTGCAGACATCTCAATGCGCGAGTTCGATCCGCGCCGTTTCGGTCCCTACGCCAACAAGGAATGGCAGGTCACAAAGGCAAAGGAAGACTATTGCCTGCGCCACGAAATACCGTTCCCGCATTTCAACCGGCTGGCGGGACGCCCAATCAAGCCCAGTTCGCTCTATGAAAGGCTCAAGGAAAAAGGCGCGGTTTTCGAGGAGGTCTATGGCCATGAGCGGACCAGATGGTTTGCCAGAGACGGGTTGGAAGCGCACGACTATTATTCATTCCAACGACCCGCCTGGCACGATGCGGTCGGCGAAGAGATGAAGGCAGTCCGGGAAACTGCAGGGCTCATGGACATCTCCGCCTTTACGAAGGTTGAATTGTCAGGGCCTGACGCGGAATCAGGTCTGGACACTCTCGTCTCCAACCGTTTGCCCAAAAAGATTGGCGGCATCGCACTCACCCATATGCTCAACCGGCGCGGCCGGATCGAGATGGAACTCACGGTCGTCAGACTGGCCGAGGATCGCTTCTACCTCGTTTGTGCCGCATTTTTTGAGCAGCGGCTTCTGGATCATCTGAACCAAAATCTGGCCGGCAAAGATGTTTCAATTCGAAACCTTTCCGCTGAATGGGGCGCGATGGCTCTAAATGGTCCGCGAGCGCGGGATATCCTTCAACCGAACACTTCTGCCATGCTCGACAATGCATCTTTCCGTTGGCTGACCGCCCAGGAGATCGAAGTCGCCGGGAAGAAATTATGGGCGTTCCGGATGTCATACGCTGGTGAATTGGGATGGGAGTTTCATATCCCGCGGAAAGACATGCTCGCCGTTTATGATGCGCTCTGGAAAACTGGTTCGCCGCTGGGACTGACCGATTACGGATCTTTCGCGATGAATGCCCTTCGTCTCGAGAAAGGCTTCAAGGGAGCCGGAGAACTGACCAACGAGGTCACCCTTCCCGAAGCCGATGTGATGCGCTTTGTGAAGCTCGACAAAGGTGATTTTCTCGGAAAACAGGAAACAGAAGCAAGTGCCGAAGGCCCCCTGCCCTGGGTTTGTGTCTATCTGGAGATTGAACCGGACGGAATCTCAGATGGTCATGGCGGCGAAGCCGTCTTGATGAACGGCGAGGTCGTGGGCGCAACGAGCTCGATTGCTTTTGGATATTCCGTCGGCAAGATACTTGCCTTTGCCTATGTGAAACCCGGGGCCGCCAAGCCCGGCCAGAACCTTGAAGTCGTCATCATGAACGAGGCCAGGAACGCCAGGGTTCTTGGCGCTCCAGCCTATGATCCCGAAAGCCTCCTTCCTCGCACAGATGCAACCGTTGGGATGGCAGCGGAATGACCAACCTGCCGGAACTGCAAATCTCTGGCCTGACGTTGTGGCGGGTGCCGCTAACCAGCCATGAAACCTATTACATGGCGGCAGGTAAGGCTTGCGCAACGGTCGACAGCATGGTGCTGCGGATCGATACCAGGCAAGGCATTTCCGGTTGGGGAGAGTGCTGCCCGATCCCGCACTATCTTCCCGCCTATGCCAAGGGCATCGCGCCGGCAGTCACGGAATTGGCTCCGACCTTGTTTCAAAGCAATCCGCTGGGCATCGGCGCGGCAATGGCCGCTTGTGACAATTTCCTGAACGGGCACCCCTATGCGAAATCCATTATTGACATTGCCCTATGGGACCTTACCGGACAGGCCTGCGGCGTTCCGATCTACACCTTGCTCGGCGGTCTGCAGACGTGCGAACTGCCGCTATACCACTCCATAACCTGCATCGAGCCAGACGAGATGGCTCGCATTGCGCGCGAATCAATCAGCACCGGCATTACACAGATACAGGCCAAACTCGGTGCCGACGACGATTGGCAGGCCGATGTCGCCCGCTTGCGGCTTGTGCGAGAGGCGGTTCAGCCGTCAGTACTCGTTTATGGCGACTGGAACTGTGGCACGACCCAACTCAACGCAATCCGGGTAGGACGTGCTGTGGCAGATATCGACGTCATGCTCGAACAACCCTGCCAAACGCTTGAGGAATGCGCGGCAGTACGGAATACGACCGGATTGCCGATGAAACTGGATGAAAATGCCCACGACGTTGCTAGCCTGATGAAAGCGCATGAATTGGGTTGCATGGATGCTGTTGCGCTGAAGCTCTCCAAATTTGGCGGCATTTCATCATTGCGCATGGCTCGAGAGCTTTGTCTGCATTTTGGCGCAGTGATGTGTATTGAAGACACCTGGGGGTCCGATATTGCGATGGCAGCGGCCTTGCATGTTGCCGCATCAACACCGAGGCACGCCATCATGAATGTCTGTGACCTTTCCGGCTATGTCTCGCCCCGCCTTGATCCAGCCGTGCCGTCACGGTCAGGTGGCTACATCTCACCCCCAAGCGGCGTGGGGCTTGGTGTCATGCCGGACCCGGACCAACTAGGCGAACCGGTCCTGTCCCTGGCTGCGTGAAGGAGATTGATCTTGAAGAAGAAAATTAGCCAGGAAGACTGGAAAAACCGGGCGGCCGAGGTGCTGCCGGCGGCAGGTTTTGGAAACTTCGACCCAAGTATAGTTATCCGCGAAGGCAAAGGCTCCCGTGTATGGGACGAGGATGGCAAGGAATATATCGATTACCTGATTGGCTCCGGACCGATGATCCTGGGACACGGCCACCCGGAGGTGATTGAGGCAGTCGAGGAACAGCTCGGCAAGGGCATGACTTTCTTTGCCAATAACGCAGCGGGCATAGAGCTGGCCGAGGTTCTCACCGAAGCTGTGCCATGCATCGAAAATGTCCGCTATCTTTCCACCGGCGGCGAAGCGGACATGTATGCAATTCGTCTCGCACGGGCATTTACCGGACGTAACAAGGTCTTGAAATTCGAGGGCGGTTATCACGGAATGTCCGGCGAGGCATTGATGAGCCTGGCCCCAACCACACTGGTCAATTACCCGCAAGCGGTTCCGGACTCTGCCGGGATTCCCGAAAGCGTGCGGGACGACATGCTCATTGCGCCGTTCAATGACACGGAGTTCGTTTCCTCCTTGATTGACGAATATGCCGATGAAATCGCCTGCGTGATCGTTGAGCCGTTGCAGCGGATCGTTCCACCAGAGCCTGGCTTCCTTGAAATGCTGCGAGCAGTCACCGAGAAAACCGGAATCGTCTTGATCTTTGATGAAGTCGTCACCGGTTTCCGTCTAGCCTATGGCGGCGCACAGGAGGCTTATGGTGTTGTGCCGGATCTTTGCACGCTCGGCAAGATTATTGGCGGCGGATTTCCGCTGGCTGCAATCGGCGGCAAAAAGGAAATCATGGACCATTTCGACATGTCAATTGTCGGAAAACCAGGTTTCACCTTTCAGGTCGGCACCTTGAGCGGTAACCCGATTGCCAGCGTCGCAGGATTGAAGACGCTGGAAATTCTGCGACGTCCGGGCGCCTATGATAAAATCCGGCAATACGGCGAAGATCTGATGTCGTCCTGTTCGAAACATCTTTCCGGGAACGGGATTGATCATCAGATTGTCGGCGACCCGGTACTGTTTGATACGGTCTTTTGCTCCACGCCAGTGAAGAATTACAGGGACACGTTAAAAGGTGACGCAGCCACCGCAAAGGCCTTCAACAATTCCCTGCGTCAAAGCGGCATTTTGAAGTCCGAAAGTAAGCTCTATGCCAGTCTTGCACTTACTGAACAGGACCTTGCCGAAACCGATGCCGCACTGGAGAAAGCTGCGCGAGCCTGTCAATCCGCATAAGCTGGACAGATATAGGCCAGCCTCCCTTGCTGTCGACGGACAGCACAGGTAGCCAATTGCCCTTCTCCTGCGTTAGGAATCCGTTATCGACTTTGCCATATTCTGGGAATAATCGGAACTTATTCTGGAGAAATCGCTTTTGCTAATTTAATCAACCCGATGAAAAGGCAGCGAATTCAGGGATAGAGATCCTAGGGAAACTGGCGGGACATTTACTGTTACATGCGAAACGATATCAAGTTCAGGATTCTGGCTGTATTTGCGATCGGCCTGGCGATCTCCGGCTGTATGAGCGAATTCGAAGTCAATGATAATCGCGGCAATGTTCCGATCCCGGCAAAATTACAAGCCGAGATGCGCAAGAATTCCATGAGCGCCAAGGATCCGGTGCTGGTCCGGATCTTCAAGCAGGAAAGCGAGCTTGAGCTTTGGAAGCAGGACAAGAGCGGCAAATATGCCCTGCTTAAGACGTATCCAATGTGCCGTTGGTCAGGAAAACTTGGCCCCAAGACAACCCAAGGCGATCGTCAGGCGCCCGAAGGTTTCTACACGGTCGATGCCAGCAGGTTGAATCCGGCTTCGAAATTCCATCTGTCCTTCAATCTGGGCTATCCGAACCGGCTTGAGCGGGCAAAGGGCTATTCGGGCTCAGCATTGATGGTGCATGGCGCATGTTCATCCGCCGGCTGCTACGCCATTTCCGATGACTATGTTTCCGAACTTTATGCGGTTGTTCGCGATGCGCTGAAAGGCGGACAGCGTTCCTTTCAGGTGCAAGCCTATCCGTTCCGCATGACGGCAGAGAATCTCGCAATGCATCGCAAGGATCCCAATTTTGATTTCTGGATGGATCTGAAGGAAGGTTATGACCGGTTTGAAGTCTTGCAGCAGCCGCCAAGTTTCACCTTCTGCGACGGACGCTATCGATTTGGCAAACCAATGAACGCCTGGCGGCAGAACGACCCAATGGCAGCATGCCCTGTATTTGAGCCGGAACCCCAGGCAGTCGCGTCCAGAACGGCCGGCGATCTGTCAAAAATGGAAGAATTGCTGGGACAAGGTCACACCAGAAGTTTTGTCTATGAAGATGGCGGCATGCACCCGATCTTCCGCAAGGTCCTGACCGAGAGAGGTTCGAAATATCTTTCCCGCAAGACGTCAACAACATCGGTCCCTGTCAGCCGGCCGACAGCTGCGCTGGCCGATCCCTACACAGTTGATGAAGACGAGGCGAAATAGCTTTAAGAATTATCCGCACAAGCGCGTCGATGGTCCAACAACCGGGACCTAGAAAAACTGTCCAGCCGGCATTTTTTCGATATCGCGCTTGATCGTTGCCACCGGCGGATCATCCTTTGCAATAAAGCGTACCAGTCGGATGAAGGGTGATTCAGCGCTTGAAGTGTCCATTGGTGCGTCAACGCCCTCAATCCACCAATGGTGCAATTCGGCGATCATGTCACGGCGGATGGCCGTATGCTTGTTTTGGCGGCCTTTGGGCTGTTCGAGTTCCGAAATATGCTTCAATATCAAGATCAGTTTCTCGACATCGACATTCTCGCCATCTGCGGCCAGCAGGCTGGTTATTCGGTCTGACAGCATCCCGCCAAAAGTAGTATCAGTAGCGCTCAGGGCTTCGGCGGCAGATCGCGCGGTCCTTTGAATGGTACGCCATTTGGCTGGATCAACCGGCTTTTCTGCTGAGGCCATTTCCATCTGCATCGCATCCGAGATGTAATCGGTGTAGATCCGGTCCAAAGCAAACAAATGATTGCCTTCAGGCTGCGAACCAACGAATCTTCGCCAATCAATCGCCTGGACCGGCAGGGTAACCACGCCTGTCAGATCACGAAGTAAAGGCACTGAATTCTTGTCAGACATGGTCAAGTTCCTGAACGGGCAGACGAGTTTTCCCGCGATTTACCAGTCATTTCCATTTCTCCGAATTTCGCCGGAACAATAATCGGATCAGAAGGATTATTACAGTCCGACAGCAAGATTGCGTGAAATAGCGTTAATTTGCCGGACCACAATCTAGCGGCCAGTTACAACAATCCACATGATTGATTTTGAGCTATAAAATCAACAATTTAATCAAAAATATGGCAAACGGTGTAATCGTAGTTTGCGTCGCAATCTCAGTAGTTTGGTCAAGTAAGGCAACCGGTCAGGATCTGGCCAGACTCCTGAGACCAGAACGGTCGAGAATCCGTAGCTTGCCATAGCCAATTTCAACAAGTCCTGCCCCGGCCATGCGCCGAAGGACGCGTTCCAGCGTCGGAACAGAAAGCGCAGTCGTCAACGCCAACTGGTTCTGGGCAATAGTAATCCACGCTTTCGGGTCACCCTTGTTCTCGTCATATTGTAGCAGTTTCAAGGCCAGTCTCTTGTCGGAACCGGTTACAGTCATATTGGCCAGAGTACGCATTATGTTGCGGCCATTTTCGTAGGACATCTTGTAGAAGTCGCGAAAATGGATTGGTTCGCGGTCCAATAATCGGCGCAATTGGGTTCTGGAGATAAAGAGACACAGCGTCGGTGCCGCTGCAGTCACAGTTGCTATCCGTGCCTGCTCGGAAAACAATTCAAGATCACCGACCCAAAAGCCGGTATCAGCATGATAGATCACCAATTCCTGGCCATCATCGGCCGGCATTGCAATATGCACGGCACCGTTTGCTACACCATAAATGCCTTCTGGCTCATCGCCTATCCTGAAGAGCACCTCGCCGGGCTCAAATCGCGATGGCCGACCAATGTCCAGCAACTGCTGCCGCAATACGGGATCACAACTCGACAGCCACCCTTTTGACGTAAGAACCTCTTCAATGCCTGATCGGGATCCAGATTCTTCTTCTTGAAACTCCGATTCCATCATTTGATGTAACCTTTGCAAATTCGGCTGGATATCAACCAAAAAACTTGAACATGCATTTACCGCAGCTCCCAGTTATATGCTTCCCTGCGAAATCAAGGCAAGCTGCCGGATCATGTGCTGATATAGATGTTTTATTCAATCGATGGCCATTTCAAGGTCGCAATGAGGTTTCGATATGTTGGACGCCACTGGACAACTCGCTCAATCTTCTCTTGCAAGGCAAGCAAATACTGACACGGTTCATCGGCACGAATTGCCACTTTTGCGCACGTCCAGGAATTTCAGTGCCGGCTGCATTGCCGCAGCATTGGCACTGGCGCTTATAGGCACCGCAGCCCACTCCCAAACTTCGGATTCACCCCGGGACGGTTCGGTATTGCCAATCCCGCAGGCACCGTTTCAGGGAACTATCGAAGAAACCTATGAAGGCTCGCAGCAGGATTATCCCCAGCCTGTCAAGGCACCGGAAGGAGCGCCAAATATAGTCCTGATATTGATTGATGATATGGGTTTCGGCCAGCCGGGAACATTTGGTGGTCCTGTACCGACACCGGCGATGGATGCGCTTGCCGAAGAGGGCTTGCGGTTTACCAGAATGCACACCACCGCAGTGTGTTCGCCCACGCGGGCAGCCCTGTTGACCGGTCGAAATCATCATCAATCCGGATTTGGCACGATCACCGAGCTTTCAACGGGATATCCTGGCTATAACAGCCTCTGGCCGCGAGAAACGGCCAGCATTGCCGAAATTCTGAAGGCAAATGGTTACTCAACCTCAGCATTTGGCAAATGGCACAATACGCCGGGCTGGGATACAACGCCGATCGGGCCCTTCGATCTGTGGCCAACCGGTCTTGGCTTTGAATATTGGTACGGTTTTCATGGTGGCGAAACCAGCCAGTGGGAGCCGCGTCTTTTCCGAAACACGGTGCCGGTGGAGCCTTCAAAGCGACCGGATGACGGGTATCACCTCACCGTTGATCTGGTTGACGAGTCCATAGATTGGCTGAACCGGCAACAATCCATCGCGCCCGACAAGCCTTATTTTCTCTATTTTGCACCGGGCGCAGTACATGCCCCGCTGCATGTCGGTCCGGAATGGGCGGACAAATTCGCAGGTCAGTTTGATCAGGGCTGGGACAAGGTTCGCGAAGAGACATTGGCGCGCCAGAAATCGCTGGGAATCGTTCCGCAGGAGACGGAATTGACACCCAGACCTGAGGAAATCGAGGCATGGGAAGGCCTGGATGAGCCTGCGAGACAGGTATTTGCGCGGCACCAGGAAGTGTTTGCCGGCTTCGTTGCCCAAACCGATCATGAGATCGGTCGATTGCTGGAGGCGGTCAATTCACTTCCAGATGCAGACAACACGCTGGTTATTCTGATCGCAGGCGACAATGGGCCGAGCGCTGAAGGCACGGTCACCGGCACGATCAACAATGCAATGACCCTGAACGGCCTACCCGATTCTGTCGAAAATCAATTGGCGCGGATTGATGAGATTGGAGGCCCCGCACACGACAACCATTATCCCGTTGGCTGGGCATGGGCAGGCGCGGCACCCTTCCAGTGGATGAAGCGCGTGCCATCACATTTTGGCGGCACCCGAAACGGAATGGTCATTTCCTGGCCTGCGGAGATTTCCGACAAAGGTGCTATCCGCACGCAATTCCACCATGCAATCGACGTGGCGCCTACCATTCTGGAAGTCGTTGGGATCAAGGAACCGGAAGTAGTCAATGGGGCTAAGCAGGTGCCCATGGCCGGAACAAGCATGGCATACAGCTTTGATAATGCCGAAGCGCCCGGAACGCGCAAGACGCAGTATTTCGAGACCGGTGGGCACCGTGCGATTTACCACGATGGTTGGGTTGCGTCATCCTTTCATGGGGCACCCTGGATACTGACAGGCTCAATGGGTTTTGATGACAATGCCTGGGAACTGTACAACATTGAGGAAGATTTCAGCCAGGCTCGGGATCTTTCCAGGGAACATCCCGAGAAACTCGCTGAACTCCAAGCGATTTTTGAGGAGGAGGCTGCCAAGTTTAATGTCTTCCCGCTTGATGACCGGTTCACCGAAAGGGCTACTGATCCCGAGAGGCCTTCCCTGACAAAAGGCAGGAAGCAATTTGTCTTTAAGCATGGAGCCACACGGATACCGGGGGACGCTTCGCCGCCCGTATATCGACGTTCTCATCAGATTATTGCCGAGATTACAGTGCCGGAGGGCGGTGCTGAAGGTGTGATTATCGCATCGGGCGGCTCCTCGGCCGGTTACACCCTCTATCTCGAAGAGAGCCTGCCGGTATACGAGTATAAATTCTTTGGATTGGAACGGTATCGCCTGGCAGCGTCAGAACCTCTGGAAGCAGGAAAACACACCATCCAGATTGACTATGAGCAGACGCCATTTGAAAAATTTGGCGTTGAAGGCGGTACAGCGACGATGAGCATAAATGGCGAGCAAGTGGCAACCGGCAGCATCGACAAGGTTGCGCCTATCGGATTTTCGACCACCGAGACAATGGATATTGGCGCAGATCTAGGTGCAACCGTGTCGTTGGAATATGAAGAGCTTGCTCCGTATGAGTTCACCGGCACGATTGAAGGTGTCACAGTCAATCTCGAGTAATCACGGCGGAATCTGCTGGTTTGAAATCAGGTAACGGTGAATTGTCCCATCATGCCGCGGTCTTCATGCTCCAGGATGTGGCAGTGATACATGTAGGGAAACTGCTCATTCGCCGGATAATCGAAGCGAACGACAATCTCGGACCAGTCATCATCATCCAGAACCACCATGTCTTTCCAACCGCTTTGATCGGGAGACACAGCCGCCCCTTCCATTTGTTCGATCAGAAATGAACACCCATGCACGTGAAACGGATGCGCGCCCTGATTGGAGCGGATGCGCCATCGTTCCCAAACACCGCGATTGACTTTCTCGTTGATGACGCTCATGTCCATCGCCGCGCCGTTAATGGTCATGTCCATTAAGGCATGGTCGCCATGATTGCCGTGGCTACCCCCTTCTCCATCCTCCATATCAAGAATGAAGTCGCGCGTGCGTTGAATTTCGCTTTCCTTTGGGCGGATGATGGTTGCCAGCTTTTCAGGCAGAGGCTCGGTATGCGCTGGTAAACTGGCATCTGTAATCAGGCTCAAGGATGGCTGCGGAACGGGCTTTCCTGACAGGGCAAAATTGCTCAGCATGCCGCTGATGATACCTTCCTCGCCCTCATCGAATTCATCCTCAAAAAGAGTCAGGAGTTCGGCAGTGCCGCCATCGGTCAAATCAACAACAATCTCGCACCGTTCGCCGGGCGACATTTCCATTGTCGTCATTGGCACTGGCGCTGCCAGTAATCCACCATCACTGGCAATCTTGTGAAAAGTCCGGTTGTCCGTAAATGTCACAATGTAGAACCGGGCATTGGCACCGTTCAGAAGCCGCAATCTCACCTTTCCGGCAGGTACCCTGGCAACCGGTGATATCGCACCATTGATGACAACTGTCTCGCCGAACCAGCCATCCTCGCCTGCATCATTCAGCGAATATACTAACCGGCCTTGCGCATCAAAAGTTCGGTCCTGAATGATGACAGGCAAGTCGTCGACCCCGTATTGACGGGGAAGCGCAATGGAATCGCTTAATTCATCGTCGATGATTATCATGCCGGCCAATCCGCGATAGACCTGGTCACCGGTCTTGCCGTGAGTATGGGAGTGATACCAGCAGGTGGCGGCCGGTTGCACGATAGACAAGGAAGGTTGCCACCGGTCTCCCGGAGCCATTTCCAATTGCGGCCCGCCATCAACGTCGCCCGGAACGTGCAGACCATGACCGTGAACCGCCACGGGTTCATTCAGGTTGTTTTGATAGTGAAGGTTGAGTTCGCTGTTTTGCCGGGTTCGGATCGTTGGTCCCAGATAGTTTTGACTAAAGCCCAGAGTCTGGGTTTTGACACCAGGCTTGAAAGACCATTCTCCTGTTTGGATTTTCATATCAACCGGTTCGCTGTTGGTGCCGTCAACCAACGTCGGTATCGGCAACGCTACTGGCGCCGCCTTCGCCCAGGCAGGCTTAAGTCGTGAAGCGCCAATTAGTGCAGCGCTACCGGCAATAAACTGCCTCCGGGAAATGGCAAATGACATGGCGGTTCTCCAATTGGAACAAGGAGTGAATTCAAAGCCCGGTTTGATGGGCCTTGTTATTCATTGCGATTACTTTCATGGGAACATCGACTGACAAATTTGTGTTGCTCAGTCCATCGGACAAATGCCGGATGAGCCACAATGCAGATCCGGCATAAGGTCAATTTTGAACATTCTGCCAGTTGCGAATATCTTGATCTAAAGGGAATCGAGGAAGACACCATGATCGAAACGATTGGACAAATGCCGTTACGGCGAACGGTATTTGCCGTTTTCGTACTGTTTGTTCTTGGCACGAGTGCAGCCGAGATCATCTCCGAACTTGAAGACGGAGAGACGTTCGGTTCAATGGCCGACGACTTGTTCCGGTTTGCGTTCAGCGCCATCGTGCTGGCCGGGTTCGTGTTCGAGTTCCTCGCTCAGCAACGAGCGCTGGGCGATCTTCGTGGGCAACTGCAGAAGGCCCGTGGTCGGCTTGCACAACTCGACCCCCAATCGAAGAAACTCGCCAGCCAATACCGGGCAGTCATGCAAAAGCAGTTTGATGCCTGGCAGCTGACGGCAAGCGAGCAGGATGTCGTGATCATGCTGTTGAAGGGATTGTCATTCAGGGAAATCGCTGAACTTCGAGATACTCGCGAGAAGACAGTGCGCCAACAAGCATCCAGCGTCTACCGGAAGGCCGGCGTGGCAAGTCGAAATGAGCTCGCTGCCTGGTTTTTCGAGGATATGCTGGAACCCCCGCCTGTTGCCGAGGACTAGTGCAATCAGTCCTCCAAATTCTCGAGCAAACCAATAAAGATGCAGGAATACGGAGGCCAACAGAAAACCTGCCATGGTCGACCCCTGACCAATAAACGACCCACAAAAGACAGGAGTGCAAGCTGTCGGCAATTTCCGCTTAGTTCTGACTAATTGAATGCCCGGTCAGCCATTGCAACAAGTTCGTCGAATATTGATGGTGGGCCGGCAATGACCCGGCCGCCCGCTTCGATCATTTCCGAGACGGATTGTTTTTCGATACAGCCGCCAGCCTCGGCAATGATCAGTTGGCCGGCCAGACAGTCCCAGGCGTTCATGTGCGGTTCGGCGTAACCGATCAAACGACCGGCCGCAACATAGCAAAGCATCAATCCGCCGGATGCATTCCGGAAAAAAACCCCGCCGCGACTGGTCAATTCCTCAAGTAAATTCATGACCAGTCTTGTTTCGGTACGACCATTCATGCCGACACCCATTGAACCATGATTTAAGCCCGCCGTGGCCGAAACCGATATTGGCTTGTCGTTGAGGAAGGCGCCATTGCCTTGCATTGCCGAGAAAAGTTCATCTGCCCCAGGTTCGAAGATTGCACCAATCTTGATCGTGTCCTTGTAGATGCATGCGATTATCACGCACCATTGCGGGATGCTCGTAACAAAGTTGGCGGTCCCGTCTATGGGATCAATCACCCAGGTGAAGTCGGACGTGCCGACGACGTTTTCAAACTCCTCACCAACAATTCCGTCATCAGGAAAAGACCGGGCGATTTCGTTTCGGATAAAGGTTTCCACATCCCGATCGGCGTCGGATACCAAGTCCTGGGCACCTTTTGATTCAATAACCAGATCACCAATCGAATTGAAGAACACCATGGCTTGCTTGCCTGCTTCGCGGGCAGTCTGTTTCGCAAACTCCAGCCGATCCTGAAACTGATCATTCATGATTGCCATCCGTCAAAAGTGTTTCCATCAGCTGCCAATGATGCAGCAGTGTTAGAGTTTCAAGATCAACCGGGAAAAGATTGCCGCCACCCGCCTGTTTTCTACAATGAACATTGTGTGACCGGCGTCTCCGGATCAATGTTTACCTGCGGGTGGGTAAGGTACCGCATGACACCATTCATGTCTTGTCGTCCTTTTAGAAAAACGATCGATTGACAAGCTCGTGAAATTGTTGGCCAATTGAGGAAGTGTGACAGTTCAATGACATTCGTGTGACACTTTTCTGGGAGGAATACATGAAAAAAACAACAACAATAGCACTTCTTTCGAGCGCCTTGCTTGCATCTTCGACCGCTTTGGCTAGCGCGGACAAGCTTACATTTTATTGTAGTGCGCAGGAGGAATGGTGTCAGGTGATGGCAAATGGCTTCCAGGATGCTACCGGCATCGAAGTCAACATGACCCGCAAAAGCTCCGGAGAGACCTTTGCACAGGTCAAAGCCGAATCTTCCAATCCCAAAGGCGATGTCTGGTGGGGCGGAACCGGTGATCCGCATCTTCAGGCTGCAGAAGAGGGTCTGACCGAGCCGTACGTCTCACCAATGCGTGGTGAATTGAACGATTGGGCGATCTCTCAGGCGGAATCAGCAGGTGACAAGACCATTGGAATTTATTCAGGTGCGCTTGGCTATGGGTATAATTCTGACCTGCTGAAAGCAAACAATCTGCCGGAACCGAAATGCTGGAAAGATCTGACCAAGCCGGAATACAAAGGCCACGTCCAAATGGCTAACCCCAACTCGTCCGGTACGGCATATACGACACTGGCTACGATGGTGCAGCTATTTGGTGAGGAAGACGGCTTTCAGTTCATGAAAGACCTGCACAAAAACATCAACCAGTACACAAAGTCGGGTTCTGCACCGATCAAGGCTGCCGGCCGCGGCGAAAACACAATCGGTATCGTGTTCATGCATGACGCAGTCAATCAGGCGGTTTCCGGCTTTCCGATCGAAGTCGTGGCACCATGCGAAGGCACCGGGTATGAAATCGGTTCGATGTCCATCATCAAGGGTGCGCGTAATCTGGAAGAAGCAAAGAAGTTCTACGATTGGGCGTTGACAGATGAAGCGCAGTCACTCGCGCTCGGTGTCAAGGCATTCCAGGTTCCGTCGAACAAGGGCGCCGAGACCTCACCTTCCGCCCCTGATCTATCATCGATCAAGTTGATAGATTACGACTTCAAAAAATATGGTTCCAGCGATGAGCGCAAGCGCCTCCTGAAGAAATGGGACGACGAGGTTTCAACGCTTCCGCAATAATCCGTGACGCTGGCCGAAACCTCTCGACTGGAGAGTAAAGTCACCCATCCGACATTGGTCCTTTGGCTGATTGTCGGATGGGTTGGTTTTGCGCTGCTACCTTGGTACGGCCTGGAAGACGGCATCCTTTCATTCGAATGGTTGCTTGATGGCTACCCATTCGAAGATGATTACGCACCAGCATTGTTTCTGGGACTACAGGGCCAGAAACTGTGGCTCATGCCATTAGCGCTTTTTCTGGCGATGCCGCTATTGGCAATTGGCAAAAGTCGCAGTGATGAGTCATACGGAAAAATTCTGGTAATCGCTGGAGCACTCGGCTTCGGGTGGCTCATACTGCAGGGTTTCAGCATCGGTATTCGCGGTTGGAACTTTGAATGGCTAAATCAGCTGTTTGGAGAGCTCGGTGACCGGCAATTTGGCATGGGCTCCGGTGCTATGCTGGTTGCCAGCGCATTCCTATTTATCTTTACACAGGGAATTGCCGCACGGGGCGCCGTCAACGGGGATATTTTTGTCGTTGGCGCCATTGGTTTTGTCGTGGCGATTGTCACGACATTCGTATTCTACCCAATCGCAAACATGTTGGCCTCCGCATTTATCACTGAAGAGAACACATATTCGATTCGCGTGTTCTTCGATAAGTTTACAGACCGGCGCTTGTGGGGACTGTCCTGCATTACCGCCGGTGGCCGTTGCGGTGCGGCCTGGAATTCACTGTTTCTTGCCATTCTTGTTGGGATTATCACGACAGGACTTGGTCTGGCTTTCGCGCTTGCCGTCACGCGAACCAATATGCGGTTCAAGCAGGCACTGCGGGCATTGACGGTACTGCCGATAATTACCCCGCCTTTCGTCATCGGTCTCGCCATTATCCTGCTCTTCGGCCTGTCAGGCAGCGTCACGGTCTTTATTTCCGACCTGCTTGGTATCCAGCCCACGCGCTGGGTTTATGGTCTGCCCGGGATTCTGATTGCACAAACTCTGGCGTTTACGCCGATTGCCTTTCTTGTGCTTATTGGCGTGGTCGAAGGTGTCAGCCCCTCCATGGAGGAAGCCGCCCAAACCTTGCGGGCAAATCGCTGGAATACATTCCGTACGGTATCTTGGCCGTTGATGCGGCCGGGAATCGCCAATGCATTCCTGCTTGGTTTTATTGAATCCATGGCGGACTTTGGAAACCCGCTGGTCCTTGGTGGAAACTATGATGTGCTATCGACAGAGATCTTCTTCGCCATCGTTGGTGCGCAGTATGACCAGGGCCGCGCCGCGGTACTGGCCATTGTCCTGCTTGGCTTCACGTTGGCTGCGTTTTGGGCGCAGCGTTTCTGGCTCGGCAAGAAAAGCTACACGACAATGACCGGAAAGGGCGATAGCGGCATCCATCCGCATCTGCCAAGAGCCATGGCTGTTCCGGTTTTCACCATTGCCGCGGTTTGGACGCTGTTCACGATAATCATTTATTGCATGATCATCTATGGTTCGTTTGTAGAGCTTTGGGGGATCAACAATTCCCTGACATTCAAACACTATATTACCGCATTCTCGGTACGGCTGGATGCGGAGGGAATACGCTGGACCGGATCAGCCTGGAATTCTTTCTGGACAACAATCCAGATAGCCGGAATCGCAGCGCCATTGACTGCTATTGTAGGACTGATCACCGCCTACCTTCTGACGCGGCAAAATTTTGCAGGCAAAAACGCCTTTGAATTCGGGACCATGCTTTCATTCGCCATTCCCGGCACCGTCATTGGCGTCAGCTATATCCTGGCCTTCAATGTACCGCCCATCGAAATTACCGGAACAGGCATTATCCTGGTTGTCAGTTTTATCTTCCGAAACATGCCGGTCGGGGTTCGTGCCGGTATTGCGTCCATGTCGCAACTAGACAAAAGCCTGGATGAATCGTCGCTGACCTTGGGCGCAAATTCCTGGCAGACCTTTCTGAAGGTGATCCTTCCATTGTTGAGACCAGCCATATTGGCGGCGCTGGTATATTCCTTCGTGCGGGCGATGACTGCGATTTCTGCGGTCATATTCCTGGTCAGCGCAGAATATGACATGGCGACCAGCTACATTATCGGGCGGGTCGAAAACAATGATTACGGTCTTGCGATCGCCTATTCTACAACCTTGATCTTCGTAATGCTGGCAGTGGTCGGCGCGATGCAGTTCTTAGTTGGACGGGCCAAGATCGGCCGCCGTCTCGACCAATCCCGAACCAATGTGTGAGCCTGAATGAGATGTTGAAACCGAGCAGCAAAGCAGCATCAGTGTCCTTCGAGGGCGTTACCAAGATCTATGGCACCGAGGTGAAAGCCGTTGACGATATCTCGGTGGACATTGCCGCCGGCACCCTCGTTACCTTGCTGGGACCTTCGGGATGCGGCAAGACCACGACGCTTCGCATGATTGCCGGTCTCGAAATGCCGACATCGGGAAAGATAAAAATCGGAGATACTGACGTGACGACGTTGCCAGCGACAGAACGTGATGTTTCCATGGTTTTTCAATCCTACGCGCTGTTTCCGCATATGAATGTATTGGAAAATGTTTCCTATGGGCTCAAGTTTTCGGGTTTCAACAAGTCGGAGACCAGGGACCGCGCATTGTCTGGCTTGGAAATCGTTGGCCTGGCTGGCTATGGTGATCGATTGCCCAGTGAATTGTCAGGCGGTCAGCAACAACGGGTCGCTGTCGCACGAGCTCTGGTATTGGAGCCGCAAGTGCTCCTGTTTGATGAACCATTATCAAATCTTGATGCCAAGCTGCGCCGCAAGGTCCGGGAGGACATTCGCGAGATCCAGCAAAACCTTGGACTGACAGTTGTCTACGTAACACACGACCAGGAAGAGGCGCTGGCCGTTTCCGACCGGATCATCGTAATGAACAATGCCGTCATTGCGCAGGACGGAACACCGCGCGAACTATATGAAGCCCCCGCCAGCCGTTTTGTTGCAGACTTTATTGGCGAGGCAAATATCCTGAGTTGTGAAATCAGCAAGATTTCAGGCAAATTGGCAGACGTCGTGACCGGTTCTTACAAGCTCAAACTGCCTTCGCGCGACCTCAAGCCGGGTAACGCATTCTTAGGTGTGCGACCCAATCGGGTCGAGATTGGAAAGCCCGGTTCAAAGAATACGCTTTCTGGTGAAATCATTCGCAGAACCTATGTTGGAAATCACCTGGAATTCACGGTCAAGACAGAGGTTGCCGAACTGTTTTCGACAACCACGGATGTCGATGCGCCCTATGAAGTTGGCGATAAGGTAAGTGTGAATTTCGCAGCCAAAGGTCCGGTCTTGTTGAGCCACTGAAGGACCGTCGAACCTAAATCAGCTCAAGCAAGAGAGCGGCACCTTGGTACCGCTCCCTTTACATCGGTTTATGTAATTCAGGCCGCCGGAATGGGCTCCGGCGTTTCCTTCCTAATTCCGATCACGATGAATGAAATTCCGGCAGTTACGAAGTTTATGCCGAAAATAATGCCGATAAACGCAAGTGATACGCCACTGCTCATCCCCGCCATGATCATCAGGCCAATCAGGATCGACAGCATGCCGGAAGCGAACACCCAGCCCCAGTTTTCATCGGGCTTTATGTTGAACGCCATGATTGAACGGGCGACGCCTTCAACAAGAAAGACAAAGCCGAGCGAAATTGTCAGCGCTATCGTACCCCCCAGCGGATTGATCAAGAAGAACAGGCCGCCGATTGTGTACAAGGCGCCGATCAGGAGCTGCATCAGAAATCCTGGCCAGCCATTGGCCGAGAAGGCGTGAACAAGTGTGGCAATTCCCGCAATGACCAGCGTGATACCAGCGAAGATTTCGACGGTAAGGGTTGTCATAAACGGAAAGAGAAGTGCACCAAATCCAATAAACACGAACATGACACCAAGTACGGCTGTCCAGCGATTTGCATTTGGCATGTGATTCTCAATTGTAGAAGCCATTTTCAAATTCCTATTGAATATGTCGAGATGGATTACAGTCAGAGTAGCACTCGACACGCACTCAGCTTGCAGCGGGTTTCTCGACGTGGTTTCGATAGGTTTGAACAGCGGCCTGCAGGGCGTCCCAGTGGCGCTGCGCTTTTTCCTTGGCCTCGGCAACAGATGCCTCGCTTTCGGATTGAATGCGATCCGCAAGCTCATCCATATTGGTCTTGGCCTGCAACCAGTCCTGCTTGAGTTTGTTGACCTGGTTTGCGGACCATTCATCAGCATTCTTACCGGCTTTTGTCACCTTGCCTTCCAGATCGGTAAGTTCCTGACCCAGCTGGTCCAGATGATTTTTGGCATTGTCGATGAATTCTGAAGTCTTTGTCATGATAGTTTCCTTTCCTTATCAGATAGCAGCCGCGCGGTTTGTCACGGCTCGAGGAAACATATCGGGCATATCGGTCGTGTAGATGAGTGAGTCACCGTTAACCGGCGCTCGCTGAAACCATGTCTGGTAGGACGGTGAATGTGGTTGCCGGAACATCTTGTTGGTCTCGGCTTTTCCGGTCATCCAGAAACCAGACATCCAGGGTGCCGAGGCCACGCACCTCAATCGGTCCGCGATGGTTGAAGTTGAATTCATCGCCAAGTGCTACACGAACCTGTTCGGTAACCTGTATCTGACCTTCCACCCCTTGGGATTCCATGCGACTGGCAATGTTCACAGTCTCACCCCATAGATCGTACATGAACTTGCGCTCGCCGATCACACCGGCAACGAGCGGACCGCAGTGCAGGCCAATGCGCAAACCAAGCTTGCTGTCTTCCGGTTTGGCCCTGTTGATCAGGCTTCGAAGTTCTATGGCAAATTCAGCCAGCCGGGAAAGACTGTCTTCGCTTGGTTCCGGAACGCCCGCCGCCACCATGTAAGCATCCCCGATAGTCTTGATCTTTTCGAGACCATAGGCATCGGCCAACCGGTCCATTTCGCTGAAAAGATTATTCAGGACAGTGACCAGTTCATCCGGTTCAAGCGTCCTGGAGAAACGCGTGAACCCCGACAAGTCCGCAAACAAGACTGCAGCGTTCTCAATGTGGTCCACCGGGGCCTGTTCGCCGTCCTTGATCCTGCCAACGATCTTTTCAGGCAATATGCTGTGAAGCAGCGCTTCAGAACGCCGGCGTTCCACCTCCAGATCCTGGGTTCTTTCCTTGACCAATTCGTCCAGGTGTTCGTTTTGGCTGCGCAACCTCGAGAAGTAGCGTTTCATGGACAAGAATACGATGGTGAATATCGTCGTGATCCCGACCACAATGATGTTGGTGATCATCAAGAGCCGAATTGTGCCTTGCACATCGTCTGATGGATAGATGTACAAGGCTGCACCGTTAACACCCAGCATAAGGAGCCCGATGAAACCAATGGCATGCAATGTCGGGAAGAAGTAGACGCCTTCGACCACAAGCAGAAACAGGAGCGGCAATGCATGGGTCTGTAGCCCGTCTTCCGAGACCACGCGCAGAAAATCAAATGCAAATGGCGCAAAAGCCAGATAGGCGGCAGCAGTCGTCCGGCGCGTTAGTAGCGCAAGACCTGCGGCTAGCTGGAAGCCCAGCACGAGCAGATTGTTTGTGAAATCGCCTTCATTCAATACGTCCAGAGTGATCAGGCCAAGTTCACCGGCAATCCCGAGTGATATAATGAAGCAAAGGATGCGTTGTCGCGTCTTCTCGATTGCATTGCATTCTGCTTTTTGAAAAATCTGCATCGACAGGCTCCCACAAGATGATGCTCTCTTGTGGCGCAGACCGGCACCAATATCCCAGTGATTCACTGTGAATGACGTGGCGCAGTGAATAGGCTAAGTTATGTGACAAGTGTGATGGCATGGGCTGACCGGGAGGCTCAAACTTGGGAACACTTGCATCAGCCCAATTGGAACAGGGCGTCATTAAACAACAGCTGGAAAAAATTCTGGCGAGCAGTCAATTTGCCGAAACGACCCGGCTCGACCGTTTCCTGAAATATCTGGTCAACGAGTCACTGGCAGGTCATGGCGAAGCACTGAAGGGGTATGCAATCGGCCTGGATGTCTTCGACAAGCCGGAGGACTTTGATCCATCCATTGACACGATCGTTCGGGTTCAGGCGGGAAAGCTCCGAAATCGCCTTGATTTGTACTACGCATCCGAAGGTAAGGACGATCCTGTCCGCATCATTGTTCCCAAGGGCTCTTATGCGCCGGTTTTTGAATTGGCATTTGATCCGGACGGTACAGATGCGTCTGCAGCTAGTGGTTACGGCGATATCGACGCCACCGAAAACGCCCTTGAAAAATACAGCGTCGCTGTCCTTCCATTCGACAATTTGAGCGGTGATCCCAATCAGGAATTCCTGGCCGATGGCATTACTGAGGAGATATTGAACGCGCTTGCTCGCTTCAGGGAGTTAAAGGTGATCTCCAGACACTCGACCTTCCGCTACAAGGACAAGCCAAGCGACCCGAGAGAAATCGGAAGCGAATTGGGGGTACGATATGTTCTGGAAGGGAGCATTCGGCGTTGGCAGGATCAGGTGCGTGTCACCGCGCAATTGATTGAAACGAAGAACGGCACCCAACTGACAAATGAAATTTATGACAAGGATATCAGCGCCCAGAACCTGTTTGCCATTCAGGAAGACATTGCCGCGCGAATTGCGGCTGAAATCGCTGAACCGCATGGCGTTATCCACCGAACCGGCAACCATCTCCGCG